>JAIESI010000386.1 GCA_019746135.1 Xanthobacteraceae bacterium | reverse complement strand
CAACCGAGAAATGGGCGGATCAATCGGCAGCGCGAAAAGCTGACTGAACGTGTCGACGAACTTGCAAAAATAGCAGCGCCGCCCGAAGGCGGCGCTGAAGGAAGCCTAACGCGGAGGAGCGTCAGAACTTGTAGCTCAGGCGACCGCGGACGATGTTGATGTCCATGTCGCTGGTCGAGACGGTGACGCCGGCCGCGGTGGCGCTCTCGCCGCCGAATCTGACGAACAGATACTCGACGCCGGCAATCCAGTTCGGGCTCATCATCCACTCGACGCCGCCGCCCACGGTCCAACCGTCGGTCCGGCTGGACGAGCTCGAAGCCGTGAACGTGCCGAGGCCAGCAACAGTGAGCGTCGCGGTCGACGTGCCACCCGCATAGGCCCAGCCGCCAGTGAAGTAGGCCATCCATGTGCCACCCGCGTAGCCGAGGCGGCCGCGGACGGTGCCGAGATAGTCAATCTTGTTCTCGACAGCCACGGTGGTGGCGACGCCAGCGATCGTCACGCCGCCGGTGAGGGTGTCCTTGGCGGTGGTGCCCTGAATGTCGGCCTCGACGCCGAACACCCAATTTCCGGTCTGCCAGTTGTAGCCAATCTGGCCGCCGCCCACGAAGCCGCTGGCACTCGCCTCGATCGAGCCCGAGGACCCGGCGCCCGAGAAGGAAAGGGTCTGATCGCCCCAGCCGTAGCCGGCGTTGCCGCCGATGTAGAAGCCGGTCCACGTGGCGACGGGCATGTAGGCCGCGGGCACGGAGGCCGGTCCTCGAGCCGGGAGATCGGCCGCGGCAGCCGGCAGCAGGGACGCGCCGAACAGGGCGGTGGCGACGGCCCCAAAACGCAGAGTCTTCATGGACTTTCCCCCTATGGTTGCTGGGGATTGTTTTGCAACCGGTGAGGGAGAGTCAAGAGGGCTGGCAGGCTTCCCCCCGCACCGTAGCCAGCGGGCCACAAGCAGCAGCCCGACGAGGATCCCGAGAATGGCGCCACCGTCGCGCGGGATGAGCCGGGCAAGATCCGGCGCGTGTTTCTGAACGAAGGTGTGAGCTGTGCGGTCAAGGCAGCACCACGCCGGTCTGCGCGCCGATGCGGAGCCCGTGGAGAGGGCAGGTGATAACCCCATCGCGCGGCTCGATTGAGCCGAGGACCGCGTTCCGGTGCTGGCAGATGAAGCCGCCCTTTCCGCGAGCGCATTGAGTGCCGGCGAAATGCGCCGAGGCGGCTGATAGGCACATGGGCTTTCAAGCCGGCATGGGGGCGATGCGACGGATGCTCCGAGCCAACGTCTTGGCGCTCAGTGATTGCCCCTTGCGTCGACCAGTTTGGCTTCCAGGTACTGGATGCCGAGGAACAAGACCGCAGAGATGACGCCGAGGACGACGATGGAGGTCATGACAAGGTTCATCTGGAAGATCTGGCTGCCATAGACGATCAGATAGCCGAGCCCAAATTTCGCGGACTGGAATTCACCGACCACCACGCCCACCAGCGACAAGCCGACATTGACCTTCAACGTCGAGATCATCATGGGGACTGTGCCGGGCAGCAGCACTTTTCGAACGACCGCCCAGCGTGACGCGCCATAGAGACGAACCAGCTTTATCTTGTCGGGATCGACCGACTGAAACCCCGTGTAGAGCATCAAGGTGGTGACAAACACGCCGACGACTATGGCCATGGCATAGATCGACGCTTTATCGCCGAGCCAAATGTAGAAGATCGGCACGAGGGCAATCTTCGGAAGTGCATTCAGCACGACCATGTACGGATCGAGCACCCGATAGAAGAGCGGCGACGACCAGAACGCCAACGCAATCGCGAGGCCGATCACCATGCTGCCGACAAAGCCGATGATGGTGGAGTACAGCGTCACCCAAGTGTGAAAAAGCAGGCTGCCGTTCTGGATGAAGTCGAGCATCGTGGCAGCGACCGCCGTGGGGTAGCTGGTCAGCATAGGGTTGATCCAGCCGGCCTGCGGCGCGATCTGCCAGATCACCAGCACGAACACGGTGATGGCAACCTGCCAGGCGCGCACGATCATCGTGCGCTTCCTGAGATTGGCGAGATACGCTGCGTATTCGGGACTGATTTGCGGGGATTCCGGAACGGGTTTGGGCAGGGCTTGTTCCATTACGATACCAGTCTTTGATCGGACTCTTGCAGATCAAGCTCGTCCCAGATGGTCTTGAAGTAGGCGTTGAACTCCGCCGTCGAACGCGCGGCGAACGGCGTCGGCCTCTTCGTGCCCGGATATACGATCTCATGTTCGGACTTCACGCGACCAGGACGGCGGCTCATGACGATGACACGGTCAGCCATGCTGACCGCTTCCCCGATATCGTGCGTGACGAGCACGACCGTCTTTCCCTCCTGGCGCAGGATCACGGACATTTCGTCCGAGAGGGCCAGACGGGTCTGGTAGTCCAACGCCGAGAACGGCTCGTCCAACAGCAGAAGCTCGGGCTTCGGAAGCATCGTGCGGGCAAGAGCCACGCGCTGACGCATGCCGCCGGAGAGATGGTTCGGTTTGCTGTGCATGAAGTCGCGCAGCCCGTACCTCGTGAGAAGCTCTTCGGCGCGTTCGCGCGAGGCCTTCGCCGGCAGATTTAGAAGCTCCGCACCCAGCAAGACATTGTCCAGCACGGTCCGCCACTCGAACAGCGTGTCGCGTTGGAACATGAATCCAACCCGTGGCGTGGGGCCGGTGATGTCTTTGCCGTTGATCGTGATGCGCCCTTGCGAAGGTTTCGCAAGCCCGGAGATCAGCGTGAGCAGCGTGCTCTTGCCGCAACCCGAAGGCCCGACAAGAGCGACGAACTCGCCGGCCGCGAGTTGCAGATTGATGTCTCGCAGCGCAACCGTTTCCTTTTCGGGCGTGAGGTAGTTCAGGCCCACATGGCTGATTGCGACCGCGCTCGTGGCACGATTGAGCGGAGTTTCCGGACTCATTTTCCCATCGATGCCTTTGCCTTTTCGCCGTAGCTCGGATCGACAATCGCCTCGTACTTCACGATCTTGTCCTTCGGGAGCGAACCGCCAACGATCATGATGTCCTGAAGCTTCGCGAGACCTGACGGGTTGACCACCGGATCATCCGCGAAGATCGGCGCACCCGAGTTTCGCATGCGCTTGAGCGAAGAAACATGGTCCGCCTTCGAAACGCCGGGGAATGACGGCGCGATCGCATCCGCGACCTCTTCGTCGGAATGCGCCTTCATCCAGGCCTGGGCCCTGCCGATCGCATTGGTGAACTTCTGTGCAGCATCCTTGTTCTTTTCAATCCAGCTCTTCTTTGAGAAGAACACGGTGTTCTCGTTGCGGCCGACAAGGCGGCCGATGGAGTCGATCACGAAGAGCCGTCCGGCTGCTTCAAGCTTGGAGGCGGCCGGTTCGTTGAAAATGGTGAAATCGGCGTTGCCGGAAATCCACGCGCCCTCCCGGTTCGGCAGCGCGATGTTGGTAATCATGCCGTCGATGGCGGCTTGGCTGACCTTGTTCTGCTTCATCAGGTACTCCCACGCCAGCTGGGGCGTGCTGCCCTTGCGGAGGCCGAAGAGGCTTTTGCCTTCCAGCATGCTCCACTCGAACTTGTCGACCTTCTTGCGCGAAGCAAGAAAGAAGCCGTCTGTGCCGCTGAGCGCGCAAAAGATCGTCGGCTTGTCAGGTGACTCGCCGTTGTAGATGTAAATTGGGACTTCGGGGCCTGCGAGGCCAATGTCCGTGCCTCCGGAGAGGATCAGCGCGCCCACGCGGTCACCGCCACCCGCGTTCGAAAGGTCGATTTCGAGACCCTGCTCGGCGAACATGCCCTTGTTGATGGCAACATAAAGCGGCGCGAAGAGCTGTGAGCGGGTCACTTCGCTGACCTTCACAACTTGCTTTTTCTGCGCCTGCGCTGCCGGAACTCCGAGAAGTCCGATCAGAAGCGCCGCGCCGGCGGCGGAGAGAAATTTGCGAGTCATGGTCCAATTCCCTTTCTTGGCTTGCACTTGGACTTCAGGCGACGTCTTTGCCGTAGACATCGATCTGAAGCGGATAGCTCTTGGGTCCGCTCGACCCACCCGGGCACGCGGAGATGGCGATGAGGGCGTTCATCTCGGCGTGGAATTCGACGTAATCGCCCTTCTTGGAGACCGACGGCAGGTAGAACGGCCGCCCCTCGGCGTTCAGGCCTGTGGTCATGAATACGTTGAAGGGGTCGTGCACATCGGTCGGTTTCAAGCCGAACGGTGCGATGGCATCTGCAAGGTTGTCGTTGCAGTTGGGGTTCTTGCCCGTGCGCTTGTGAACGAGTTCGTAGAGACGCGCATCGCAACGGCAGTAGAGCAGATCGTGCGGAAGCGCTCCGCCCTCCAGCGGAGGGTATTCGAGCGTGTCCGAAATCATCGTGAGCATGGCGCGGGACTTCGGGGGTACGCTCCAAAGCTCGTCGCCGGCTTTCAGGTGGCCGCCGTAGATGACGCGGGTACGCGACTGCCAGAAGCATTCATCGTAGTCGTCCGAGTTGAAGACCATCATGTCGGCGACCTGCGGGCCTTCGTTGCAGGTGATGCGGAAGATTTCGCCCTTCGCCACCTTGAAGCCCTTGCCGGTTGTCGCCGGGATGATGAAAGACTGGACGACTTTGCGTGTCTGAACCGATGCCGCCAGTTCCTTCGACCGCTTGAGTGATTCCGCATTGCCTTTTTTCGGATACCCTCCCGTGCCCGACATGGATGGCGGCACATGGACCTGTGGCGTGTTCATTTTCTATTTTTCTCCGCGAAATACGTTCAACTATTATTCGGCGGCGGTCCGAACGCGCTGCTGCGCGTCCTGGATCATCGCGACCAGTTCATCCGTCGAGTACACATCGCCGAACACCTGCATGAAGGTGTTGAGTGTCGCGAGGTGATCCTCGTCCGAACGGCAAGCATTGCCGTCTGACACGATGATGGTCTTGAAGTCGGACATGGCGGCATCGCGGCCGGAACTCTCCGAGCACACGTTGGTCAGCGTTCCGACGATGATGACCGTGTCGATGCCGCGACCGCGCAGTTGAGCGCCGAGGTTGCAGGCGGACGGCAAGAACGCGCTGAAGCGGTTTTTCTCGACGAATAGATCGGGCGACTCCGTCTGCATCTCCGGCCAGAGCTTCTGACCTTCACCACCCGGCAGCAGGTCTTGCAGATAATGGGCAGCAAGCTCTTCATCGACCAAAAGGTCGAGGAAGATCGGCCAGTCCGCCTTGGTCTTCACGGTCATCTGCACCCAGGCGACGACGCCGCCCGCCGACCGCAGTTGCTTGGCCAGCTTGTTGATGTTCGGCACGATTTCACGAGCAAGAGGGACTTCGCCCGCGCTGCCCGGCTTGCAGAAGCAATTCTGCATATCAATGACCACGAGCGCCGTCTTGGTCGGTTCGATTTCCTTGAATGCGTGAACGCTGCCGCGCCGCTTGGTCACACGATCAATTGTGGTCTGGCTCAGGGCTGTTGGGTGCATCGGCTTTGCCTTCCTTCTTCAATCGGCGTGTTGGTCACGGCGCTTAGGGCCAGTGCGAGGATTGCTGTTCGTTGGCCTTCACCGGCTTGCGATTCTTGAGAAGCGCGAGAAGACTTGGCTTGGACCCCAGTTCCGGGTGCATGGCGAGCGCCGCGCTCCGGATGTTGTCGATGGCATTCAGCGCATGCTGGCGCGCGAGTTCCTGTGCCCGCACGCTTTCGCGGCGTGAGATCGCCTCGAAAATTTGGCGGTGCTGCATGTGCGCGAAGAGCAGAATGCCGTGTGCATTGGGCACCGATGTCTGCGAAGCAATGAACGCATTCGCAGCGGCGAACGGCAGATTGTCGTTCAGGGCGAGAGCACGTTCGAGTGCGCTGTTCCGGGAAGCGATCACGATCAAGGCGTGGATACGCTCATTGACCCTCGCGTATTCATCGAGCCTTTCAGAGTCGAAATCGCGGTTGCCTTCGAAAACCTTGTCGCCCTTTTCAAGCAGGCTTTCGAACTGTTGCGCGATGTCGGGTGTGAAGCCCCGCTCGGCTGCCTGCCGTGCCGCCAACCCTTCAAGCGAGGAGCGAACTTCAATGCCGTCAGAAATGTCCGATACGGCGAGCTCGCGAACCGCAAAGCCCCCGGTCGGGACCTTGGTGACCAGACCTTCCTGCAGAAGATGTGTGAGCGCCAGTCTTACCGGTGTGCGAGATGCGCCAAGCATCTCGCCAATCGGAATTTCCGCGAGACGATCGCCCGGGGCAAAAGCGCCGGTGAGAATGCGATCTCGAAGTTCGATCTCGACACGGAGTTGCTGGCTCGACGTTCGGGACACTCACTTCGCTCCGACCAAGTGGCAGGCTGTCAAACCTGCGGTCACAGAGAAATTGTATGCAGCCGTCTCAGAGATTAGGCCGCTTTTCGGGGGAAACAAAGCCGCAGGGGAGTATTTTGTTACCGTAATTGCATGCAATCTTTTGCTGCAGCGCAAAATGTTCGTCCCTGTCCGGACGAAAGGAGCGCGGGGTGACGATCGCAAAGAGACTGTTTCGCTCGGGGCGGTCAGTAGCGGCGTCAGCTCTTGAGGGCGTAGCGCGGAAACTTCCCAATGGCCGGGACTCGCTTCGCGAGCGTTACGCCCGTGCAGTCATCCCTTGGTGCGCGGAGCGCGCCCGCACAGAGCGAACAAAGTCCACGGATTTTCCACGAGTCGAAGCGTCGTCTTCGGGGTCGCTCTACCAGCTGTTGCCGAGGCCGCTGAGGACGCACACAGGAAATGCAAGGAAATGCGCGGCTTTTGATGGTGGGCGCTGTAGGGATTGAACCTACGACCTCTCCCGTGTGAAGGCAATTTAGCGCTATTTTGGATGTAGAGGATGCCTATAAGCCATCGGAAAAATAAGTTTTGGCCTATTAGGCATCCTGGGCATCCTGCCCCTCTGTGTGAGACAGCACTGTGGGACAGGCATCATGGCCAGCGCAATCGACACGGCTGCAAAACGGGCGAAGCTCGCGCCACGTAAGAATCCGTATTGGCATGGGATTAGCGGCGGCCGGGGTGGGCTCTCGCTCGGCTACCGCCGGCGTCCGAAAGGCGCTGGCAGTTGGGTCGCCAAAATTGTGATCGATGGCTACCGCAACGAAGAGCGCATCGGCCTAGCAGATGACGAGCCTATCTGTGCCGGCGCACTTAGCTTTGCGTCGGGTGTCGCGGCAGCCCTGACATGGGGCAGCCAGCAAGCCGTCGCAGCCTCCGCGGCCGAAGGCGCCAAGGTACCAACGGTGCGGCTGGCGATCGACACTTACACCGGCGTTCGCAGGGAACGGGCCGGCCGGAACGGCTCAGAAAATCAGCTTGTCCGCTACGTACTGAACCACGAATTGGCGGAAACTAAGCTGGCCCGCCTAAGCGCTCAGGCTATAGAGGACTGGCGCGCTCAGCTTCCGAAGCATCTGGCACCGTCATCGAAAAACCGGTTGTTGGCCGACTTTCGCGCGGCGCTCAATGCCGCTGCCACGAAGTATCGCCACCAAATTCCGGCATACATCCCGCTCGAGATCAAGGTTGGCACCAAGGTCGAAGCGATCACCGCGACCGCGCGCCGTCAGCTCTTGTCAGACGCACAAGTCCGCGCGGTTGTCGAAGCCGCTTTCGACGTGGATCCGGACGACGGGGACTTCGGCCGGATGGTGCTCTTGGCCGCGGCCACCGGTGCCCGATTCTCTCAGCTTGCAGCGCTGCAAGTCGAAGATGTGCAGATCGCGAACAGCCGGGTCATGATGCCGAGCTCCCGCAAGGGTAAAAATCGCACGGTGGGAGAGCGCACGGCTGTCCCGATCGGAAGCGATGTCATCGCGCGACTGGCGCCCGCGCTGTCCGGCCGTGCGGGCAACGAACCCTTGTTGCTGCGGTGGGCGTACCGTAAGGGCGAAAAGCCAGCGCTGGCCGCGGCCGGCTCGCAATCGGTGACACGGCTGCCGCGGTGGGTGAAGGACAAACGCCAGGCGTGGCAGTTTGCCTATGAAACTTTGGAATTGTGGACCGAAGCCATCAAGCTCACTGACGTCCCGGCCGACACGGTGATGTATGCTCTGCGGCACAGTTCCATTGTCCGCCTGTTGCTCAAGAGGCTACCCGTCCGGGTGGTCGCCGCGCTGCACGACACGTCGTCAGAAATGATCGAAAAACACTATTCGGCCTACATCACCGACATGACCGAAGACATCGCCCGGGAAGCTCAGATGTCGTTCGAGAGGGGTGCGGGCGCGGTCATTCTGAAGCTGCCCAGTAAGGCGGTTTAGGGCCGATTTCCGTCTTGCAGGGGTGGGGTGTACGCCGGGGCATCGGAATTTTGGATGTATCCCCGTGGCAGCCAAACCCCCACCTGATGACGAGCTCGCATTTTCGCGGTCCCGCTCTTACGCCGGCGGCGTGGTCCGGATCAGTGAAACGCGCTGGCAAGAGCGGCCACTGTTGTCGATGCAACTCGCATCCGAGATTGCCGCCATTTCGGTCGGATCGCTGTATCGGCTCGCGGAGGCGCGCCGGCTTAAGCTCCGGACGCTGCAAGGGCGGACGCTTGTCGAAACCAGCAGCTTGGTCGAATTGATCGAGGGCGCCCCGCCGTGGTCACCGTCAAGCCGGGGCAAAGAAGCCCGCGCGAAACGGGCGGCCAAACGCCAAAAATCATAATCCGCGAATACATGTGATATACAGTAATTGTATGTCACATGTATTCGATTATTCATGGCAATACACGGGTCTTTGTGGGTGGATGTTCAGACTGTACAGGATATTCATTGACATTTAGGGGTGATCCGGCTAGTGGATACTTGCCGCGCTGTCCTGATGTTCCTGCTGCCATGTCTTTCCTGAAAGCGGCTCCGCTCAATCTTTTTCAGGAGAGCTGTCGTGTCGAACAAAGTTCAATCCACCGCCCGCACGACCACTTGGCGCGACAGCGCTTTGCTGCCGATGAAAGTCGCCAGCGAAGCAGTCGGGGTGTCCATCACATCGCTGTATCGCCTTGCGGACGCCGGCCGACTTCAACTCAGGACGCTTTCCGGCCGAACGCTCGTTGTCACGACGAGCCTCATTGCATTGGCCGACAGTGCAGAAGATTGGACGCCGTCCGATCGAGGTAAGGAGGCGCGGGCTAAGCGCAAGGAAATCGCCCGCGCTGCGTTGCAGAGTTGAGCCGCGCGATGGACTCCGCAGCATGCAGCGCGAACGCCGGCGGCGCGTCATGAGCGGCCGGCGTGACCGCCGTCAGACGGTGACGCAAACGCCTCCGCCGAATTCACGGCTGGCGCTGTACATCGCGAACCTTGAGCGGCTGGGTGAAGGCGCCACGCCGCTGTGGAAGCACCCGGACAAAGACGTTCGGGCGGTTGCGGTGGCAGTCGCCATGCGAAACGAGCCCCGGCTTTGGGCGCTTCCGCTCGAATTGGTACGCGACGAGCTCGTTGTGCCGACGCTTCACAAGCTGGGGATGCCAACCGGACCGCGTGAAAGCTGGCTGGATGCATTGATCGACAGCGCAGCGATCCACGCTCAGAGCTCTAACAAGTTGCAGAGCGGCGCCTACGACGATTTGTTGACCGCCAAGCGCCCGGGGCACCCGGCCGCGAAGCTGTGGCCGTCTGCGGTGTTCCATGCGGCTTATCTCGACGCCATTGAGGGTGGGCCGCGTGGCATCAAAGACAACCGGCATTTCGAAGCCGTGGCGGCGCGCCTAGGCCCGGGAGTGGACCGCGACCACGTAAGGCGGGTTGTGAAGTCATTTCGCCAACGGCTTGGCGCGCTCGACGAGGCGGGGCGGACCATGCTGTTGAGCGCCGCCCTTGCCGTATCGCGCTTGCTGCATGAATTCGACCAAGCGAACCCGCCGAAAAATGGTCATGCGCGAAAACTAGGCGCGGAGCGGTCGCTGTTAGAGCGCAGAGCTTGACCGCAGGATGCCACCGCAACGCCCGCGGAGATCCCACCCATGCTCTCACAAAATGAACGCCTGCCGCCTTGGCGGGAACGTGCGTTCGTCTCACTGGCCGAAGCTGCGGCCATTGCGGGGCGGTCCTACACCTGGGCTCGCAACCGCACGGTCGACGGCACGCTTGAGGTTCGCCGCCTCTCAATGGACGGACTGACACTTGTCACGGTGGCCAGCTTGGCCAAGTTGATCGACGAGGCGACCCGGCAACGCCCGCCTGTCTCATTTGCAAAGCACCGAAGCCGGCGACCGTCACATCTGACGCTCGTCGTCGACAACGATTGGAAATGAAAAGCCGGGCGCTCATTGCAGTGAGCCCCGGCCAAAGGAACGAAGATGGATGTGCGACCTGTACCAGATAGCGCCCGGCCCGGCAATATTTTCCCCGATCTAAGCGCTGCGCTCGCTCGACAACCCGCACCGGCGCCGACGAAGCCCGCCACTGTGACTACGCGGCCAGCGCCACGCCCTGCGACGAGCGATGTTCCCTTCCAAGGGCTGTGGCGGCTCGGATACCGAAGATTGACTCCGATAATTCCGCCGGGCGCGGAGCTCGCGCCTAGCAGCTCACTGCTGAAGCGAAAGAGCGATGCCCGCGGCAAGTCGCCGGGCTTAATGCGGCAGGATGGCAAGTGGACCGGCTTCGATTTTGTAAAGCACGAAGCGACTGAAGATGATCTTGCACGGTGGGCTGCGAGCGGCGCCGGTTGCGGAATCAAAACAGGCCGCGGTTTGGTGGCGCTGGACGTCGACACGACAAACGAGGCCACCGCCGCGTCGATTTTCCGGATTGCTGAAGAGATGCTTGGCCCGACAGCCGTTCGTGTCGGGCGGGCGCCCAAACTGTTGATGCCTTACCGGGTCGCCGAAGCTGTCCCATATGAAAAGCTCACGTTCTCAACCCCCACCGAAAACCTCGCTCTCGTTGAGCTGCTTTCGGACGGACGGCAGTTCGTAGCCTTCGGCCAGCACCCGGGGACCGGCAAACCATACACCTGGCCGCGTGATCTTCCGGCATTCGACAAGCTGCCTTCAGTGACGCCGGCGCAGCTCGACGCCTTCTTTGCTCGGCTCGCAACCTTGATGCCGCGCGCGGTGCGCATGTCAGCATCCACGCGCGATCGGGCACTTGTCGATCAGGCGACACTTCAAGGGCCGCTGGAAACCGTCAGGGCCGCTATCGAGGCATTGCCGAACACGTCTGCAAACTTCGCCACGCGGCAAAGCTATTTGACCGTGGGTTATGCTCTGAAGGCCGCGCTGCCTGACGACGAGAGCGCCGCATTTGAGATGTTCGCCGAATGGTGCGCTCGGTGGCAGGACGGGGAGAACGCACCGGCTGAAGTGGAAGCTGACTGGTCTAGGATGAAGCCGCCTTTTGAAGTCGGGGCGCAGTGGCTTTACGACCACGCCGACAAACTGAGCGGCGGAAAGTTCAGCAAGGCCACCGCGTTTTTTCAACCGATCGCCGACGAGCCGGACAGCCCATTTACTACGTCGCCGGCTGCGAGCGCAGAGGCTGCGTTCAGCTTGGAGCCGACGCTGTACACGTTCCCGGACCCGGCCGGCATTCCGCTTCGCCAATGGGTGTACGGCGACCACTATATTCGCGGCTTTGTGTCGGCCACGGTTGCGCCCGGTGGGCTTGGAAAATCGTCGCTCAGCATCGCCGAAGCTCTCGCGATGGCTTCAGGTAAACCGCTGCTTGGGCTCGAGCCGCACGGGCAGTTTCGCGTGTGGCTGTGGAACGGCGAAGATCCTCGCGACGAGCTGGACCGGCGCATCGCTGCGGCCATGCGGCACTACGGCTTGACCCCGGCTGACATCGGCGATCGGCTGCTAGTCGATAGCGGCATGGAACAGGAAATTGTGCTCGCCAAGGAAAGCCGCAACGGCGCCTTGATCGTCGAGCCGATGGCTGAGGCCCTTGTGTCGGCTCTGCGGCGCAAACGGATCGACGTTTTTGTCGCGGACCCGTTCGTGAGTTCCCACAAGGTCACAGAAAACGACAACGTGTCGATCGACCTTGTGGTGAAGCGGTGGGGCAAGATCGCCTTCACCACCGGCACGTCGATCGAACTGGTGCACCACGTCCGAAAGACGAATGGCGCCGAAGTGACCGTTGAGGATGCCCGCGGCGCTTCGGCGCTGGTCAACGGCACGCGGGTCACGCGCGCCCTGACGCGCATGACGGACGCTGAAGGCCGCAGCCTTGGTGTGGCTGATCCTTGGCGCTATTTCCGCTCAGGCGGGGTCGCAAAGAACAATCTAGCCCCGGCCGCCGGCGCGCCCGCCGACCGGGCCGATTGGTTCACGCTGAAGTCGGAACAGCTCGGCAACGGAAAAGGGTCAGGCGTCGAAGCGATCATGACCGGCGACGCGGTGGGCGTCGTCACCCGGGCAGCGCTGGCAACGATGGCCCACGAACACGATCCGGATGAAGTGGCAGAGGCGTTACGGCTGATCGGTGCGGGAGAGTGGCGCGCCGACGTCCGGGCTGGCGATTCGTGGGTTGGCCATGCGGTGGCGCAGGCGTTCAAGCTCGACGCTTCTGACAGCAGCGACAAGACAACGATCAATGGCATCCTGAAGCAGTGGCGCCGGGAGCGTAAAATCCATGACGTGTCGCTGCCCGACAAGAGCCGACACAACAGACAATTTGTCCGTGTCAGTACCGCTGCGGCGAAAGTCGATCCGTCCGGCTCGACATACGGTGTATTTGAATGACCGCACGCCAAGGCCCATTTTTATTGAGTTTGCGACAGTGCGACAGTTCAAAAGCTGACTGGCGCGCTCAATGTGATGCGTCAGTTGCGTCCGGGCAGGCTCGAAGGGATGGGCAACCGCCGCGCCAGATAGGCCCGAAAAACTTGACTTTGCGACAGTGCGCCAGTCACAAAATGACTGTCGCAAAACGACTGTCGCGAGCCATCTGCGCCAGTGCGACAGTCCCCTATTACATAGGGGACCGTTGCGATGACCGACGCAGCGCCGCACCGACGCAGCGCGGAGTGCCGCAACCGGCTTTGATACCTCATGGGCGCTTTGGCCTAATGGTGCTCCCGTGAAACGACCACGGCCAACACCGCGGTCGCTTGGCTGGTCGCAGTCGGTGCAGTTCCGGGAAATCGGCCGTGCCGCTATTCGAGATTGGAACGCCAAGCGCGCCGGCCTGCCACGATGCGGCGCCGTTCGAAAGAGCGACGGCGAACGATGTCAACAATGGCCGATGCCAAACGGTCGGTGCTATCTGCACGGCGGTCGGACGCCGCGGGGCGAGCATTGGCACCGCCCGCAATGGTCGCCAAACGGTAAGAAGACGAACCGCAAGCTGCGGGATCGTGAACGGCAAAATAGGAAGCGGGCGGCGCGTGTTGCGGCCATGACCGCCGACGAGCGCGCGGCATATCTTGCTTGGCAACGATCCCATCAGCCAGGCGCGTCCGGGCTGCGTGCTAGCGCGCGGGCGCAGCGACGGCAGGACATGGAAGCCGCGAAGCTATTGGCGAGCCGGCGAACGCCGCCCGGCGACACAGCAGCGATTGCGGCGCTAACCGCCGAAATTGAAGCCTTGCGGCGGGAGGCCGCCAGTATTTCCGCGGGTGCCAAAGCTAATGACGCAATCCAAGGGGTTTTCGAATGACGTTTGATGATGAGCCGATTGAAGGCGACGCGCGCGGGCCGCTCATGCGGAAAATCCGCACCGAAGGCGTAGAACTGGCTTACGAAACCGCCGTTAGCATCTGTCGTGATCCCAAGGCGCCAGCGCCGGCTAAGGCGACGGCGCTAACAGCGCTTTTCCGGGTTGCTGGCTATTTCGAGAAGACGGACGCCGATGACGACAAAGAACCGCACGAAATGAGCGCTGCGGAGCTCGACGCGAAAATCCGACGCCTGAGAGACAAGGCCCGTGCACGCGCGTCTGGCGTATTCGATTGATCGGCGCGGTAGGTTTTAGGTTTTGGCTTTCGCGGCGTTCCGTCGCCGCAACCGGAATTGATATTTCATCCAAGATTCGCGGGCGCGCTTCTGAGTCTCTTGAAGCTGTAGGGCTTGGAACTCTGGCGAGCCCGGCAGGCCGGCTGCTTCAATCTTTCGTTCCCGTTGGATGTAGTCGAGTACGTCGCTTTCGAGAATGAAATTGGGGCGACCCGGGATGTACGGCAGTTTGCCGCTGAGCCGCAGTCGTTTCACCTTCGGCGGCTTGCAGCGCAGCAACTCCGCGACTTCACTTTCAGTCAGCAGCTTGAATTTTTTGGGTTCGCTCTCGTCGACCATCGTCGCAAGCCCGTGACATCGGTATGTCAAGTGTAGTCCGACGATTGATGAAGAGAAACAAAGTAATATGTAATTTGTTGTCTGTTTTGTATGACGCTATTACATACAAAGCGGACATAAAAACTGTTGACTGAAAGTATTCGAGCGCGCAAAGCTGTGGATAGCGGGATTTAGAAACTCCCTGCTTTCAGTCGGCATGCGGCAGGCTGTGCTGTGTGCTTCCCGACCTAGGTCCGGGGTCTCCGCGTGGATGTCCAAGGCGAAAGCCTAAAGACGTGCGAGAGCCGACTACAGCGGCGTTTCTAACCCCGGATTTAGCAGCCGTTTAGAACGCGGCATGGGAGCTGTAGCGATGACGAGTATCTGTGGAACTGCGCCGAAGGCGCGTGCGCTTTCGGTGACGGATATTTTGAATGAGCCGATTGCTGAAGACGGGCTTCAGGCGCGCTTCGAAATAACAACCGACAAGATTCTTGTCGGGGCGGCGCGAAGCGCGACGGACTACGTTTTGGCTGAGGCGTTAGGCCCGGTGGCGCAAATCATTGAACTCGCGCGCGCTGCGGAAGGCACCGTGGAGTCGACCGATGATAGCAACGTGTTGGACTTCCGGACTGGCAAGCCGGTCAAGAGCAGCAGCGGTTTGAAGTGGGAAGTCGTTTATGACGCGGCCCCAAATCGCTATTCGACTGGCTTCGCCATTCTTGAGCTGTCCGGGTCACGCGCTCAAGTCGAGCGGTTGTCTGCGGAGGCAACTCGCATATTTGCCTGATCCGGCATACGCTCCCCGCTCTCGTCGCGTGCGCAGCCATCTACGGGGGTGCAGCACATGCGCTATTTGTTGCTGCTAGGCCTGTTGGTTTTCGGTGCTTACAAAGCGTTGCAGGATATCTGGTATTTCGTTCGCGACCCTAGCGAGATGCAGGCGCCGCTCTACACCCGAACGCCAGCGATCGACCTGCTAGACGGATCGGCATTCGAATGCATTTCGCGCGTCGAAGAGTGGCGCAAGGCCCTGCCGCACACGAAGCCCACCTGTCAGGTTGTGCCAGCGTACCGGCATTGGTTTGCTGAACTGCAACGGCAGATCGGCGCTGATGCGCGGCCTAGTCGGGCACAAAACCCCAATCCGTAGTTTTTGTTAGTGCGTAGAGGATGGCTTGGGCCGCGATCGGGTCTAGATCGTCCCAGCGTTTCTGGAATCCCTTCTGAAGACTGTATTGCCCATCACTGTGCCGCCAGACGGTGACGTGCCAGTGGGGCAGCAGGCAGAATTCTGAACCGGGGTGGTTGCGACTCGGACGAAATTTCAGCGTGCCGATGTTCAATTGATGCGACCCGCAGCGTCGGCGGATTGCAGGCGTTGGCGCAATCGAGCAACAGCAGCCGCAGTCCAGTCCCCTTGTCCACGCGGCGTTGGCACGCCTTCGGTGTTGAGCTCCTTCGCGACGGCCCGTAACGACGCGGCGCCGGTGGGGTCGATCCGCGCGAGGATTGGGGCAAGCGCTTCGGCTTGCGCGTCCGCCTTCCTCGATCGCGCCGCGCGCGCCAGCGCTGTGTCGGCTTCGGTGCCTGCACGGCCGCGGAAGCCGCCTAGCTTTTTGCCGCGCGCTTTCGAGGCTGCGAGCGCCGCCTTGGTGCGGGCGGAAATCATGCCGGCCTCGAGCTCGGCAACGGACATCATGCTTTGCAGCAGGAAGCGGCCCGTAGGCCCCTCAATCTGCGGCAAGTCGCAGAACCTCACATCCACGCCGGCTTCAAGGATCCGCGACAGGAAGCCCTGAGACCGGGCCAACCGATCGACCTTCGCCACGACGAGAGCGGCCCGATGCGCGCGGCACAGCGCCAGCGCTTTGGCCAGCTCAGGGCGGTCACCCCGCCGGCCGCTCTCGACTTCCACGAACTCTGCAACGAGCTTCCACGCGCCGCCGTTCAGATACGTTGTGACGGCTTCGCGTTGCGCCTCGAGGCCCAGCCCCGACTTGCCTTGTCGATCGGTCGAAACGCGGAGATAAGAAACAAACCGGCCCTTAGCCATCGAATTGCCCTCTGTATCGTTATGTGCAACGACCGTTGCAAACAATGATACAGTATCGCCTGGGCATGTCAACAGCGTTGCGAGGGTTCGAGCTACAGGTTGCGTGCGCTTCAGATCGCAGCGTAGCGTTCCATCATGTCGGATTCTTCCAAACGCCTAGTTGGCCCGGAACATCTCCGCTCCCTGTTGCATGGTGCGCTGAGCAAAGAGCCGTCGTGTGACGGGGTGACTGTGCCGGAAATCCGGCGGGCGGACCTAGAGGGCGCCAACTGGACGTGCGACATGCCGTCCCATTGGACTGGCGACTGCAGGCGCGCGTTCCTCGCAGCGAAGGTCCACTTCCAAAATCTTTATGACCTTGAGACTGACGACTGAAAGCCCACCGGCCGGTTCGGCTCAGGCGCGCTTCCGGAACAGCACTACGTTGTCGGGTGCGGACGCTGGGTGCGGGCGGTGTGTCGAGCTCGTTGCTGTGTTCGAACGCGGCGCCAGAGCATCGGCCAGGCGGTGCGCCTCACGGGCCGCGGTGGTGGCGAGCGAGACGACGGCGGCCCGTTGACCAGCGGATGCGTCGACAGCTTCTAGATCGGCCGTGAGCATGTCGAGCACCGCAGCGGCGTAACGCGCCTGCATGTCAGGGTCGGTGAGCATGGGGGCATCCTATGGGGTGGCGGCGCCAGCATGTGCATGCTTAGCGTCCGCTGTCACGCGAAACCGAACCCCGGCTCCGCTTCGCAGGCTGGCGTCGCGACGATCAGGGGAGACTCGTCCAGAGCAATCACATTGTGCTTCGCCGGCGTGATCCGCGTCGCCACCGCCCCGGCCGTGCCCCGGTCCACCCCCCGGGTACACTCCGGATCGCCCCGCGCAAGCGGCGACGGACGCCCCTACAAAATTGCGCCGCGCCCAAACTTTTCCCGCTGTGGCGCTCCTAGATTTTGCGCGGAAACCCGCCCCAACATGGCGTTTATATCCGCGCATGTGCAGTGCCTAGGCTTTCGACGGTTCCTAGGATCAAGGCGCGAAATGCAAGCCGTAGCCGAAGAGGTTGACGAGTTCACAGGCGACCCGCCTACGCGAGAAGAAAACGAGCGTGCGGACCGGGTGCAGAGCCTCTGTGATTTTCTCGCGCTCGTCGCACGCGGGGATGACACCACGGCGTGGGTGCTATCCAACGTGCTGGAAAGTGTCGACCGTCATTGTCGCGATCCTCACCGAATCCCGATCAGCACAGGGCAGCGTGATCGGTTGCTGATGGCTGTTGTGCGAGCGCACGTCGGCGCAGAACCGTTTTTGTCACCGTGGTTCGATCAGCGGAACGTCGATCGCGGCATGAAAGCGCTGGCCGCGCAGATCATACTTTGGAGCGAGAGCGGAGAGTGTTCGCGCCTGAGAGGCTATGGCCGCGTCGCGGACCTGCACGCCTACGCGCGCATCTTTCGGAATCAAATGCACAATCTGAGCCTCGCTCAAGAGATCGCAATTCGTGCCCACGAGAGGCGCGAAAGCTGTGTCCACGAGCTGCTGACGTTGGCTCACAGCACCGAAGCGCGGAGGGCATAAGGGATGGCACAGGCCGCAGTGAAAGCGCCGGATCAGTGGGCGCAGTTTCCCGACGCGCCGCCACGGCCGCGTGTTATCGAATTCGAAGGCCGGCGTATCGAAGTCCCAGCGGACGCTACAGACGACGATATCCGGTACATCCTGTCGCAGCCGCCAAGCCAGCCGGCGCAAGCACCCGCTGCATCGGCCACAGGCGGCCCCGTTGCGATGAAAAAATATACCGTCACGGGGCCGGACGGTGCGAAGTACGAAATGACAGCGCCGAACGACGAGGCCGCGCGTGCTGCTGTCATGCAGATGTTTGGCGGGGCGCCCGGCGCCAATCCGTTCGACAAATTCGACCCGCCAAATCCCTACGCCAAGTACGCAACGCCTTCCGTAGTGGATCCGAACCCATACGCTAAATACGCCCCGCCCGGTGCGCCGGCGCCCGCAGCCAAGACTGCGCCGTCGCTTGTCGACACCATTATGGGTGTTGCCGATCAGGGCGCCCGCGGTGTCGCGAGCGGCGTCATTAATCTGGCGACGCTTCCAATCGAACTGGCGGGTCTCATGCGACAGGGCGGCCGGTGGGCGCTGGGCAAAGCCGGCGTATCTGACGGAACCGCCGACACTGTCACGAAGGTCATGAATCCGTTGTCTTTGGTTCAGCCGTATGTCGGCGCCGACGCTCTAAAGGGCTACCTAGACAAAGGCAATAATGCGGTCGCGGACTTGCTCGGTGTTGAGCGGCCACGACAAGAAGGGCGGAATTTCACCGAACGGATGGCAAATCGCGTTGGTGAGGAAGTTGGCGCTGTTGCGCTTCCCATCGGCGGCGCGGTTGCTGCGGGCGCCAAGATGGGGGTTGATGCTGCACGAAGGCTTCCGACTCTCGCTCGCATGTTTGTTGAACCGGCTGCGATCGACGCGGCCAAATTCGTAAAGAAGGAAGGTCTTACGGCTTTAGCGGCCGGTACCGGCGCGGGGCTTGTCAACGAAGGTACGCGCGCGATGGGCGCCGACAAAGGCACTGTGACGCACGCCGTTGGCGACATTGCCGGCGCACTCGCTGGAGCTGGCGTACTCGGTGCCGGGCGGATGGTCGCGCCCGCAGCCGGCGACATTGCTGGTGCCGTCTTTGGCCGCCCTAAGCAAGCTGGGCGCATCGTTCAGGAAGCCGTCACGGACCGTCTCATTGAGAATACGATTGGCGCGCCGCCGAAGTCCGGCGAAGCGATTGACACGCAACCGATCATTGACGCGATCAACCGCGGCAGGCGTGTATCCGACACGATCCCCGGCTATCGGGACACTCTCGCGGACCGCACGCAAGATCCCGGGCTCGCCGCCCTCGAATACGGTCGCGTTTCCGGACCGAACAGCGGCGCGTTCGTGCAGCGCCGGGCTGAGAACACAGCGGCGATCGACAACAGTTTTGCCGCCCTGGAGCCGCAGGGGTCGCCGGCTGCGTTGCGCGAAGCACTCACAACGGAACGCGGCCAGCGTCTCACAGACGCTGCTGTTGCGCGCGAGACAGCTCAAAGCGATCTAGATGCTACGGCGCAGCGGCTCATGCCGAGCTCGCCCTACGCTGAGGATCGCGGCGCGGCCGTGCGGGCCGGGGTGCAGAACGCAGAACAGGCTGCACGGGAGACTGAACGGGCCGCTTGGCAAGGCATCGGTGGCGACGTCGACCCCGCTCCGCTAGCCGGGCGCTTCGATCAGGTAACGGCCGGCATGCCGGTGGCGCGACAGCAAGTCGTTGCCGATCTTGAGAACGCCTTGGGCATCCCAGCAGGCTTTAACGGGCCGGTGAACGTGCAAGAGATCACGGCGCTGCGTTCGCGCCTGACGACAGCGCAGCGAAACGCCTTACGCGGTCCGCAGCCCGACGCGAACCGCGCGTCTGCGATCGGACAGTATCTCGACGAGCTGGACGCCTTCATGACGCGCTCAGGCTTGCCCGAAGACACGCTGCGCCGGACCGAGCTGGCGCGCGGTGTGAGCCACGATGTTAACGAGCGCTTCAATCGGCCGAACGATCCGCTGGCCACTGTGCTCTCGACGAAGGAAGGGCGTCCGGATGTTTCCGACGCGGCCGTGGCGCGGCGCTTCGTGCAACCTGACAGTGGACAGACTTCGAACCTTGATCGGCTGCTAGCGGAAACGGACCTATCGAGTCACGCGCGGAGCACTCGCCAAGGCATTCGCGACGAAGTGTTGGCCGACGTGCAAGCCCGCGGCTTGATCGGGCGCCCCGACGCGATCGAGGAATATCTGAATTCGCGAACGGCGCTGTTCTCCCGCTTCCCCGGCTTGCGCGACGAGATCGCTCAGGCGGGCGCCGCCAGCCGCCGCACGCTGGACGCCACCGCAACCGAAAGCACGCTTCAGCGCGAACTGGGCACGGCCGACCGCGCTGGCACCGGTACGGTCGGACAATATCTGCGCTACGGCGACGAGCGCGCCGAAGCCGCCTTTGACACCGTGTTGCGATCGAAAGAGCCCGGCCGCGCGGCCGATGAACTGCTGACCTTTGCGAACAACGATCCGCAGGCTGTCGAAGGCGCCCGTAAGGCGTTCTGGAACGTCATGCAGAAACGCGCGCGGAGTGCTGGCGAGACCACGGCCACCGTCGCGGGCGCACAGCCTTGGATGCCGCATGCGTTGAAGCGCTTTCTTGATGATCCGGCCACGGTGGCTGTTGCCGATCGTCTCTACCGCGACAACCCAGAGCATCTTGCCGACATTCGAAAGATCGCCGAAGCGCTTCAGGGCGTCGACCTTCGGTCACGCGCGCGAGCTCCGAACACGTCCGGCACGGCGCAGGGCGTCAACAACGTGCTGACACTGGAGACGATCCAGAGCCGCTTCCTGTCTTACAAGCGCGGACAGATCGGCGCGCCGTTCCTGATTACCAGCCTTGCGGCCGTGGCCGCGCGCCGATCGGTCCGCAAGGCGAATGCGGATGCGATCAACGGCTTGCTCGACAACGCGCTACTGAACCCGGACACCGCGGCGTTGCTATTGAAGGAAAACAACCCGGCCAACCGGGCGGCGCTGTCCCGCTCAGCCAAGACGTTTCTTGGCAACGAAGCTGCCACGCTGGCGGATATTCTGGACGGCGACGAGCAAGATCCGGTGAAGGGCGCCATCATGCGGGGCGCTAAGTAGGGCGCAGCTCGCTTGGGAGTCCGCAACTCGCTCTGTGACGGCCGCAGGAGCCCGCCAGGCGGCTTCGCAGCGGGGAGGCGTCTAGTTTACTCCTTGGCGTCTGGCACCGCTGTCGCGTCTTCCTAAGCGGGTTCAGCGCGATCCCGTCCGCACACCCCGAAATTTCTGTGAACAGAAGTAGTCCGTTCCGGGAGCGTTGTGTGGGGATTCTGTGTGGGACGGTGCGGGAGCGACCGTCAGAAAACCCAGTAAATATGGTGGGCGCTGTAGGGATTGAACCTACGACCTCTCCCGTGTGAAGGGAACGCTCTCCCGCTGAGCTAAGCGCCCGCACCGGCCCGCGTTCTAGGAAGCTCACGCGACTGCTGTCAAGAAATCCGCAAGTCCAATGGTTGTGAGGCAGCGGCCACAACTCCGCGGGGTTGACATGTTCTCTTTTTGTTCTATGACAAGAGCATCCCCGCTCGTTCGAGGGCATCAACCGGTGATGTCGTTTGGTGGAGTGGGGAGCGGTGCCCGCGGGTCCGGCCTTATCAACCGGGCACTCGGGGCGCCTCGGACCCCGCCTTTCGGGCACTACGACCCGGAAGCTGGGAGCCAGCTGGACGGCCGGTGAGCGATCCTCGCCGGTTCGCAATCGCGGCCCGAGGCGTGTGGGGCTAGGCCCCGCGAAAATCACCGCGGTGAAGCGCCGCAAGGCGCGCCGGCCCGCGTCATGGGCCGGCGGTCCCTTCCGCTGAAGGGACCGGCCTGACCGCAAGGTGGCCACCGGGTGCGGCGGTTTCCGCACCAGCGCTTTGCGGCGCTTCACCCTCCTCGAGCTTTCGAGGCGGACAGGACGGACGGCGGCCGGGGGCCGAGTCATTTCCCGGAGCGCTGACGCTTGCCCGCCGGGCTGTTTGAAACGTGAATCTGGAATGCACGCGAGGCCGCCGTAGCCCGCATGGAGCGAACGCAATGCGGGACGAACCATCCCGGGTTTCGCTCCGCTCATCCGGGCCACCCACTTGCAACACGGCCAGCGCCGAAGCTCGCCACCAGTGCGTTCACGCGCATCCGCCAGCGCGTTTACGCGCGTCCGATAGCGCGTTTACGCGCGTCTTTGACGCGCTATGGACGCGCTATCGCGGGCGAAGGCGGCGGCCGGGCTGTTTGACACCGTGAATCCGCGACGAACGCCCCGCCATGCGGGCCGGCTGCATTCCGCAGCCGGGCGAGCCGAAGGACGGCGGTGTCTGGCTGGCTAGCGCGACGGAGCCGGCGGCCAGGGCGAGGCCGGAGCGGCCTCGGGTGCGGGCGCGGCCGGTGCCATCGCAGTAGGCGCGGGGCGCGATGCCGCGGGCTTCGGGGCCGGCTTGGGCTTCGGCTTGTTCTGGGCAACGGCGGGCGGTCTGCGCGCCGGCGCGCCACCCGGCTGCAGCTCGACGAACACCGGGTTCGGCACCAGGCGCGGCGGGGCGGTTTCGCCTTCGATATTCACGTCGGTCGAGGACACGACGCGCACCGGCACGGTTTGCGCCTGATAGCCCTGCAGCGAGAAGCTCACGGTGAATTCGTTCGAGGAGACCGCGAGCGAGCACGGCGTGCGGCACGACTGGCCAAGCGAGGTCTTGGCCTCGGCTCCGGCCGGCTCGGACTCGAACTGCATCGTGGTTGCGGCAGGCGCTGGCTTCGGCAGGCTTGGCAGACTCGGCCAGTCGAGGCTTGGCATGCTCGAGCACGCGGCAAGGCTCAGGCCGCATGCGACAATCGCGGCGATCCGTTTCATGGTCAAACCCGTCCCACCCAGGCGGCCGAAGGCCGCATTACGCTACAGGCGGCCGAAGGCCGCATTACGCTACCAGCGGCCGAAGGCCGCATGACGCTACGAAGCGGCCGAAGGCCGCGTTACGCATACACGGAGCGGTGGCTTGAGGTCTGGTAACCGTCGTTGCCCCCGCGCGGCGCGTCCCAACGCCGCGATATCCCGCCCACGACGGGAATGGTTCTCCGCCTCTACTGTGTGCTGATTGCAGTAAAATAAGGCTTAAAGTGGCCTTTTGTGAGGGATTTCGCCGGAAATCCTGCTGCTGTGCTGGTTCAGGACAGCTTTGGGGCAAGTTCCATCACTGCGGCTGCAAGCTGATCGAAGTGGCTGATCAGCCGGTCGGGCTTGAGCTCCGCGACCGGCGTTTCGCTGTAGCCGAAGTCCACCGCCACGATCGGGATGCCGGCGGCGCGGGCGGTGGCGATGTCGGTGCCGGAGTCGCCGACCATCACCGCGCGGCGCGGATGGCCGTTCGCGGCCTCGATGGTGCGGATCAGGATCTCCGGGTCGGGCTTCGGGATCCGGAACGTGTCGGGGCCGCAGATCGCATCGAAGCGATGGGTGAGGCGGAGCACGTGGAGCAGCTGCCGCGACAGCTCTTCGAGCTTGTTGGTGCAGACGGCGAAGCGGCAGCCCTGTGCTTGGAGGGTGTCGAGCGCGGCGTCGAGGCCGGGAAAGGGCTGCGAGCGGTCGGCGACATGGGCGGAGTAGTAATCGAGGAACGCGGCAAACATCCGCTCGACATCGCCCGGCCTGCCGGCATGGCCTTGCAGCTTCAGGCCTGCCTCGATCATCTTGCGGGCTCCGCCGCCGATCATGTTGCGCGCCTCGGCGTAGTCCACGAACGGCAATTGCTCGCGTGCGAACACCACGTTCAGGGTCTCGATCAGGTCGGGAGCGGTGTCGACCAGCGTGCCGTCGAGGTCGAATACGACGGTCAAGGCCATGTTCGAGCTATCCTGCGGTCCTAAACGCGGCTAGAAGTTCGG
>JAIESI010000261.1 GCA_019746135.1 Xanthobacteraceae bacterium | reverse complement strand
TCGACCAGCGGCTCGTCGACCGCGACGGCGTCGCCGGCCTTCTTGAACCACTTGCCGATGGTCGCCTCGGTGACGGACTCACCGAGCGTGGGAACGCGGATTTCAGCCATGACAAATTCCTTGATCTCTCCGATCTCTCCGCGTCATGCCCGGCCATAGCCGTTCGAAGAACGGCGTCGCTTTCGCTCGCCTATGGTGCCGGGCATCCACGCTTTTCTTCGTTGAATTGACAACAAGCAAGGCGTGGATGGCCGGGACAGGCCCGGCCATGACGAAATCCAATGACTAGCCCAGTGCTTCGTCCAGCAATTGCTTCAACTGCGCCAGATGCTTCGACATCTGGCCGACCGCGGTCGCGGCCGAGGCCGGCCGCGTCGCATAGCGCGGCCGCAGATGCTTGGCGTTGATCTGGTTCAGCACCCATTCCAGATAGTGCTCGACGAAGTGCCACGCGCCCATGTTGCGCGGCTCCTCCTGGCACCAGACGACCTCGGCCTGCTTGAAGCGCGAGAGCTCGGTGACCAGCGCCTTGGTCGGGAACGGGTAGAGCTGCTCGACGCGCAGGATATAGATGTCGTCGACGCCGCGTTTTTCGCGCTCCTCGTAGAGATCGTAGTAGACCTTGCCGGAGCAGAGCACGACGCGGCGGATCTTTGCGTCCTCGACCAGCTTGATCTTCTCGCCGGGCAGGAGCTGCGCGTCGTCCCACAGCACGCGGTGGAACGAGGTGCCGTTGGTGATCTCGTCGAGCCGCGACACCGCCCGCTTGTGGCGAAGCAGCGACTTCGGCGTCATCAGGATCAGCGGCTTTCTGATCTCGCGCTTCAGCTGCCGGCGCAGGATGTGGAAGTAGTTGGCCGGCGTCGAGCAGTTGGCGACCTGGAGGTTGTCCTCGGCGCACATCTGCAGGAAGCGCTCGAGACGGGCGGAGGAGTGTTCCGGGCCCTGGCCTTCGTAGCCGTGCGGCAGCAGGCAGACGAGGCCCGACATGCGCAGCCACTTGCGCTCGCCCGAGGAGATGAACTGGTCGAACAGAACCTGGGCGCCGTTGGCGAAGTCGCCGAACTGCGCCTCCCAGAGCGTGAGCGCGCCGGGCTCGGCGAGCGAATAGCCGTACTCGAAACCGAGCACTGCCTCCTCCGAGAGCATCGAGTTGATGACCTCGTAGCGCGCCTGCTGCTGGCCGAGCTCGTTGAACGGCGTGTAGCGGTCCTCGTTTTCCTGATCGACCAGCACCGAATGGCGCTGCGAGAACGTGCCGCGTTCCGAGTCCTGGCCGGACAGCCGGACCGGATGGCCTTCGAGCAGCAGCGAGCAGAACGCCAGCGCCTCGGCGGTCGCCCAGTCGATGCCCTCGCCGGTCTCGATCGCCTTCTGCCGCGCATCAAGGAAGCGCTGGATGGTGCGGTGGACGTGGAAGCCCTCCGGCACCTTGGTGATCTTGCGGCCGATCTCCTTCGCCGTCTCGACGGCGATGCCGGTGTTGCCGCGCCGCGGATCGTCGCTCACGGAAGCTGCGGCCTTCATGCCGGACCAGCGGCCGTCGAGCCAATCGGCGTGGTTTGACTTGTAGCTCTGGCTCGCCTCCTGCTCGACGTCGAGCCGCGCGCGCCAGTCGGCACGCATCTTCTCGACCTCGCCGTCGGTGACGACGTCCTCGCCGACCAGACGCTTGGCATAGATGTCGAGCGTGGAAGGGTGCGAACGGATCGCCTTGTACATCAGCGGCTGGGTGAACGCCGGCTCGTCGCCCTCGTTGTGGCCGTGGCGGCGGTAGCAGAACATGTCGACCACCACCGGCACCTGGAACTTCTGCCGGAACTCGGTCGCGACCTTCGCCGCGTAGACCACCGCCTCCGGGTCGTCGCCGTTGGCGTGGAAGATCGGCGCGTCGATCATCTTCGCCACGTCGGACGGATAGGGCGACGAGCGCGAGAACCGCGGATAGGTGGTGAAGCCGATCTGGTTGTTGACGATGAAGTGCACCGAGCCGCCGGTGCGGTGGCCGCGCAGGCCCGAGAGCCCGAAGCACTCGGCGATCACGCCCTGGCCGGCGAACGCCGCGTCGCCGGAAATCAGGAGCGGCATCACCATGGTGCGGTCCTCGCGGGTCGCGCCGAGCTGGTCCTGCTTGGCGCGCACCTTGCCGAGCACCACCGGATTGACGATTTCCAGATGCGACGGGTTGGCGGTGAGCGACAGGTGCACCTTGTTGCCGTCGAACTCGCGGTCCGACGAGGCGCCGAGATGATACTTCACGTCGCCGGAGCCTTCGACGTCGTCGGGCGACGACGAGCTGCCCTTGAACTCGTGGAAGATCGCGCGGTGCGGCTTGCTCATCACCTGGGCCAGCACGTTGAGCCGGCCGCGATGCGCCATGCCGATGACGATCTCTTTGACGCCGAGCGCGCCGCCGCGCTTGATGATCTGCTCCAGCGCGGGGATCATCGACTCGCCACCGTCGAGACCGAACCGCTTGGTGCCGGTGAACTTCAAGTCGCAGAACTTCTCGAAGCCCTCGGCCTCGACCAGCTTGTTGAGGATCGCGCGCTTGCCCTCGCGGGTGAACTGAATCTCCTTGTCGCGGCCCTCGATGCGCTCCTGCAACCACGCCTTCTGCGCCGGATCGGAGATGTGCATGAACTCGACGCCGAGCGTCTGGCAGTAGGTGCGGCGCACGATCGCGAGAATTTCGCGCAGCGTCGCGAATTCGAGGCCGAGCACCTTGTCGAGGAAAATCCTGCGGTCGAAGTCGGCTTCGGTGAAGCCGTAGGAGCGCGGATCGAGCTCCTCCTCGTTCTTCTCCGGCTCGAGCCCGAGCGGATCGAGCTTGGCGTGGAAGTGGCCGCGGATGCGATAGGCGCGTATGAGCATCAGCGCGCGAATCGAATCCCGCGTCGCCTGCTGCACGTCGGCCGCCGAAATCTCGACGCCCTTGCTCTGCGCCTTGGCTTTGACCTTGTCGCCGATGGTCTTCTCGACCTCGGCCCAGTCGCCGGTCAGCGCCGCGACCAACTCGCCGTTGGCGTGCAGGATCGGCCGTTGCCAGGAGGGACCATTTGCCCCTTTCAGGACATCCGCGCGGTCGTCCTTCAGGCTCTCGAAGAACGCGCGCCATTCGGCGTCGACCGACGCCGGATTGGCCTCATAGCGGGACTGGAGTTGTTCGACATAGGCGGCGTTGCCGCCATAAAGAAATGAGCTGCGGGCGAACGCCGCATTCGCGTCTTGACGTGACATCTAAACCTTCCTCTACGAGGCACCTGCCCCGAGCCGGAGGCGCATAGGCAAGCGAACCCGCCACCCCCGGCCAGCGATATATGGCTCAGATTTATGACGTTCGAAAGGCTACGAAAGCCTGAACACCCGACAATTGCTTCAATTGTTGGTCGCATTTCTCTCGCGCTGGCGAGCGCTGCGAGCGCGAGCACTGCTTAGGTTGCCCGCCCGGTCCTCGCTTCGCTCGCGGCGCGGGCGGCGAACCGCTGCACACCCCGGATCAAGTCCGGGACACGCTTTCGCCGGAAAATGCTCCAACAACTGAATCAGGATTTCAGCAGCTCGACCAGCGTCTTTCCGATCCGGGCCGGGGACGGTGATACCCTGATTCCGGCCGATTCCATTGCCGCAATTTTGGACTCCGCGTCGCCTTTGCCGCCGGCGATGATCGCGCCGGCGTGACCCATGCGGCGGCCGGGCGGCGCGGTGCGGCCGGCGATGAAGCCGACCATCGGCTTCTTGCGGCCCTTCTTGGCCTCGTCCTTGAGGAATTGCGCCGCGTCTTCCTCCGACGCGCCGCCGATCTCGCCGATCATGACGATGGCTTCGGTCTTGGGATCGGCCAGGAACAGCTCCAGGCCGTCGATGAAGTCCATGCCCTTCACCGGATCGCCGCCGATGCCGAGCGCGGTGGTCTGGCCGAGCCCCTCGCGCGAGGTCTGGAACACGGCTTCATAGGTCAGCGTGCCGGAGCGCGAGACGATGCCGACCTTGCCGGGCTTGAAGATCGATGCCGGCATGATGCCGATCTTGCATTCACCCGCCGTCATCACCCCGGGGCAGTTCGGACCGATCAGCCGCGACTTCGAGCCGCACAGCGACCGCTTCACCTTGACCATGTCCTCGACCGGGATGCCCTCGGTGATGCAGACGATCAGCGGGATCTCCGCCTCGATCGCCTCCGAGATCGCATCGGCCGCGCCCGGCGGCGGCACGTAGATCACGCTCGCATCGGCACCGGTCCTGGCCTTGGCCTCGGCGACGGTGTCGAACACCGGCAGGCCGAGATGCGTCGAGCCGCCTTTGCCGGGGGAGGTGCCGCCGACCATCTTGGTGCCGTAGGCGATCGCCTGCTCGGAGTGGAAGGTGCCGTTCTTGCCGGTGAAGCCCTGGCAGATGACCTTGGTGTTGTTGTCGATGAGGATGGGCATCACGCGGCCTTTTTCACAGCGGCGACAATCTTCTGCGCGGCGTCGTCGAGATCGTCGCCCGACGTCACGTTCAATCCGGACTGAGCGATGATTTTCTTGCCGAGATCGACATTGGTGCCTTCGAGCCGCACGACCAGCGGCACCTTGAGCCCGACTTCCTTCACGGCGGCGACCACGCCCTCGGCGATCACGTCGCACTTCATGATGCCGCCGAAGATGTTGACCAGGATGCCTTTCACCTTCGGGTCGGCGGTGATGATCTTGAAGGCCGCGGCAACCTTTTCCTTGGAGGCGCTGCCGCCGACGTCAAGGAAGTTCGCGGGCTCGAGCCCGTAGAGCTTGATGATGTCCATGGTGGCCATCGCCAGCCCCGCGCCATTGACCATGCAGCCGATCGAGCCGTCGAGCGCGACGTAATTGAGATCGAACTTCGAGGCTTCGATCTCCTTGGGGTCCTCCTCGGTCTCGTCGCGCAGCGCCACCACGTCGGGATGGCGGAACAGCGCGTTGTCGTCGAAGCCGATCTTGGCGTCGAGGCAGATGAGCTTCTTGTCCTTGGTGATGACCAATGGGTTCACCTCTAGCAGGCTCATGTCCTTCTCGGTGAACGCCTTGTAGAGCAGCGTCAGCAGCGAGCTCATCTGCTTCTGCAGATCGGCGTCGAGCCCCAGCGCCCTGGAGATGCGCCGCACGTGATGCGGGCAGATGTTGGTCGCCGGATCGACCGTGATGGTGACGATCTTGTCGGGCGTGTCGTGCGCGACCTGCTCGATGTCCATGCCGCCTTCGGTCGAGGCGACGATGGCGACGCGCGAGGAGCCGCGGTCGACCAGCATCGACAGGTAGAACTCCTTGTCGATCGCCGAGCCGTCCTCGATGTAGAGGCGGTTGACCTGCTTGCCCTTGGGTCCGGTCTGATGCGTGATCAGCGTCGAGCCGAGGATGCGCGTCGCTTCCTTCTTCACGTCCTCGACGGACCTGACGACCTTGACGCCGCCGGCCTTGCCGCGACCGCCGGCATGGATCTGCGCCTTGACCACCCACACCGGGCCGGGAAGCTCGCCCGCGGCCTTCACGGCCTCATCGACACTGAAGGCGGGAATGCCGCGCGGGACCGGAACGCCGAAACCACGCAACACCGCTTTGGCCTGGTACTCGTGAATGTTCATACGCCCGTCCCGCCCTCTAATTCTCGTGTCCCGGACACCGTCCCCGTAACGGTCCCGGATGCGATGCACCGCTGCGCTTCGCTTGCGCTGCATCGCATCCGGGACAAGAACCCTACTTCTTCCCCAAGTCCGGCGCGATCTTCTGGCACGCATCGACCAGCGCCTTCACGGCATTGGCCGACTTCTCGAATTCGCTCCGCTCCGAGCCGTTCAGCTCGAGCTCGACAATGCGCTCGACGCCCTTTGCACCGATCACAACTGGTACACCGACGTAGAGATTCTTGATGCCGTACTCGCCGTTCAGCCACGCCGCGCAGGGCAGCACGCGCTTCTTGTCGCGCAGATAGCTCTCGGCCATCGCCACCGCCGACGACGCCGGCGCATAGAACGCCGAGCCGGTCTTGAGCAGGTTGACGATCTCGGCGCCGCCGTTGCGGGTGCGGTTGAAGATCTCTTCGACGCGCGCCTGGGTGGTCCAGCCCATGCGGATCAGGTCGGGAAGCGGAATGCCGGCGACGGTCGAGTAGCGCGCCATCGGCACCATGGTGTCGCCGTGGCCGCCGAGCACGAAGGCGCTGACGTCCTCCACCGAGACGTTGAACTCGTCGGCGAGGAAGTAGCGCAGTCGCGCCGAGTCGAGCACGCCGGCCATGCCGACCACCATGTTGCGCGGCAGGCCCGATGCCTTTTGCAGCGCCCACACCATCGCGTCGAGCGGGTTGGTGATGCAGATGACGAAGGCGTTCGGCGCGTACTTCTTCAGGCCGGCGCCGACCTGGTCCATGACCTTGAGGTTGATGCCGAGCAGATCGTCGCGGCTCATGCCGGGCTTGCGCGGAACGCCCGCGGTGACGATGCAGACGTCGGCGCCCTCCATCGCCTCGTAGGCGTTGGTGCCGGCGAGCTTGGCGTCGAAGCCTTCGACCGGCGACGACTGGACGAGGTCGAGCGCCTTGCCCTGCGGGATGCCTTCGGCGATGTCGAACAGCACGACGTCGCCGAGCTCCTTGAGGCCGATGAGGTGTGCGAGCGTGCCGCCGATTTGGCCTGCGCCGATCAACGCAATTTTGTTACGCGCCATGGAGGAAGTCCTTTGGGAAAAAGCCGCCGGAACGGCGGGTCGCGCGGTGGTTAACTTTTTCGGCGGTGGCGTTCAAGTGACCTCGGGGCGGCGGCCCATGGGCGCCATCTTGCCAGCCTTAATACATTATACCAGACCCAAATCGCAGAATTCGTCGCTGCAATGCGGCATTCCATATCGCTTTCGCTGCGATGCAATAGATCGGTTTCTGACAGAAAGTCGAGAGCGATCAGCTCAAGTTTCGACAATGCCTTCGCTCGATCCGCTCGCCGCGGAATCGCGCCGGCCATGCGGCAAGGCGAGGTAGGACTGCGAGCGCATCTCGATCAGGCGCGAGGCGGTGCGCTTGAACTCGGAGGCCTCGTAGCCGTCGCTCGCCTGATAGAGCCCGTCGGGCTCGGCCGCGGCCGACGCGATCAGCTTCACCGCGTTGTCGTAGAGCGTGTCGACCAGAATGATGAAGCGCTTGGCGGCGTTGCGCTCGTCGAAGCCCATCACCGGAATGCGGTCGATGATGATGGTGTGGAATTCGTGGGCGATGCGCAGATAGTCCGACGCCGCGAGCGGCTGCTCGCACAGATCGTGAAAGAAAAATCGCGCGACGCCCATCGCGGCGCGCGGCACGCGCAGCCGCCGGCCCTTGATCGCCAATTCCTGCGGCACGCCGCTGGAGCTGCCGACCAGCCGCCGCCACGCATCGTCGAGCGCGTCCGCCGCCTCGTCATCCGCCGGCACGAACCAGACCTGTTGCCCCGCGAGCTTTTCCAGCCGGAAGTCGGTGCGCGACTGCAGTTGCAGCACGTCCATGTGCTTCTCAAGCATGGCGATGAACGGCAGGAACAGCGCGCGGTTGAGCCCGTCCTTGTAAAGCTCCGACGGCGCGACGTTCGACGTCGCCACCACGACCACGCCGAGCTCGAACAGCCGCGCGAACAGCCGGCCGAGGATCATCGCATCGGCGATGTCGGTGACGTGGAATTCGTCGAAGCAGAGCAGCCAGCTTTCTTCGGCGATGTCGTTGGCGGTGAGCCGGATCGCGTCCTCGCCTTCGAACTCGCCGTCCTTCAATCGTTGCCGATAGCTCCGCACCCGTTCGTGCACATCGGCCATGAACTCATGGAAGTGGGCGCGGCGCTTGCGGACCACCGGGCTCGCCTCGAAGAACAGGTCCATCATCATGGTCTTGCCGCGGCCGACGTCGCCGTGGACGTAGAGGCCCTTCACCGGCTCGACGTGATTGCTGTTGCCGAACAGCCAGCCGATCGGACGCACCCGGCGCGCCGAGCGGTGGGCCACCACCCGCTGCTCGACCTCCTCGAGCCGCGCCAGCAAGGCCTGCTGCGCCCGGTCGCGCTCGATCTTCTTCAGGACCACCAGGCCTTCATAGAGGTCGCGGACGGACATGGGTGGGGCGGATGGGCTGGAGGCGCGGAACCGAGGAGTGGAGGAAGGTCACCGATAGGCCCTGAGGCTTACTGCGGCAAGCGACGCGGACCACCGCCCGGAACGGGCCGGCATGCCTGCCATGCAGGATTGCCCAATTTTTGCAGTGCCTTAGCGAAAAGCCGCCTTCCCTTCAGGCTTGCCATCATTATGCTGCAACGCAACAATAGTTTGATTCGCAAAGCCGACCGGTTGGCCGGCCTCCAGTCAAGGGAATGGAACTCCACGGAGGGTCTTTGGACGGTCAACGTCAGGAGACCTGGAATGCAAGACCCTCTCGCCGACGCCGGCATCATCCGCAAACTGTGGATCGGCGAAGCCGACCAGTATCGCGACCATCTGCTCCGGCTTGACGCCGCGAGCCGCCACAGCCGGTTCGGCGGCGGCGTGTCGGACGAGTTCATCGGCAATTACGTCGGCACGACGTTCGGGCTCCGCGCGATCGTGCACGGGTTCTATGTCGACGGCATGCTGCGGGGCGCGGCCGAATTGCGCCCGCTCGGGCCCGCGTTCGCGCGCGAGGCCGAGGCCGCGCTCAGCATCGAAGCCCCCTGGCAGAGCCACGGCGTCGGCTCGGTGCTGCTCGACCGCACGCTTTTGGCCGCGCGCAACCGCGGCATCACCAAGCTGCACATGGCCTGCCTTGCCAACAACCGCCGCATGCAGGAGCTGGCCCGGAAGTTCGCCGCCGAGCTGAGCTTCGATTTCGGCGGCGTGGTCGGCGAGGTGGCCGCGGCGCGGCCGACGCCGCTGTCGGTGTTCCGGGAACTCGTGGCCGACAACTGCGGCTTTGCCACCGCGGTGCTCGAGGTTCAGTCGAAAATTCTGAAAACGCCCGTGCAGGCGGGAAGCTCGCGTTAACCAGTCGGCATGGTTTGCGGCCTATCCTGCCCCCTTGAAATCCGGTTCGAGGGGTTGCGTCATGGTGGTCGTTCACGCGGCGGAAATTCGCGTCCTGAGAACCACGGCCATCGAGGACTACCACGCCCATCTCTTGCGGCTCGACCGGGCGAGCTGCTTCCCCGGCGACGACCGCGGCGTCGATGCGCACTGCCTCGATCTGCTCGCCTCGGGCGCGATCCTGATCGGCGCCTATGTGAAGGGGGTGATGCGGGCGAGCGCCGAGATCGTGCCCGACCGCACCGCACGGCGCGCGGAAGCGGCCATCACCATCGAGGACGGCTATCACGACCGCGGCTTCGAGCGTGACTTGACCGCAAAGATTCTCGACGAGGCGCGGCGCTGCCACATCAACGACGTGCGCGTGCACGAGCAGACCACGAGCCGCAGCTACAGGATCCCGACGCTGGAACTGCACAGCTACGCGTCGGCGTAGGGCGATACGCGATCATGCCGGGCGACGCGGCCGCGCAGGGCCGCAGGGCCGCATTGATACGCCGCGCGTTCTTCCAAGATCCGCGAACGTCAAAAACAAAACGGCGTCGGGGCTGCTGACCCCGACGCCGGCATTCGATGCGCTTGGATTACGCTGCAGCGGCTACCGCGCCGCCGTAGAGCCTCTCGCCACGCGTCGCCAAGTGGAGGCGGGTGGCCTGCGGCACCTGACGGTACGAGTTGGCGCGCGGAAAGGTCATCTCCTCGATCGGCCTGCCGTCGGGATAGAGCGCCTGATGCTCGGCCCAATTGTCGAAGCCGAGCCGGTTGACGTTGTCGATGAAGGTTTCCGCAGCGACGTTCTCGGCCATGATGAGCGAGTGATCGTCGAGCTCGACGTGATAGTAGGTGTACACCTGCGGCACATCGCTTTCCCGGACGATCGAGCTGCCGTTGACGAGGGCGCCCGCCTGAACGAGCAGGCCATCGACGAGGACCGCATGATCCAGCGAGATCAGAAGGTCGCGGCAAGGCACGTTCTCGCCGAGAGCGCCGGCCTTGATGCGAATCGGCAGCACGCGCAGCGGATCCGCAAACATGCGCGACACCGTCTGCCGGCCGATCCAGCGCACCGCCCTGGCCTCGCCCGCCGTCGTCATGACCAGATCGCCGGGCCGCAGCGTCTCGACCTTGGCCTCGCCGTCCGGCACCGCGATGTTCGTGCCGGGCATGAAGCAGATGACGTCGATATTGATGTTGTCGGAGTCCAGCACCGACCCGTCGTTGCTCGTGATGGTCAGGATGTCGTTGACGTCGCCGGCCGTCGTGTCGGTGCTGTCGGTGCGATAGGAGAGACCGTTCAGCGCGGCGTTGATGTCGTCGATCGAGCCGGTGAAGGTCATCGCGCCGGTGCCGTCGCCGCCGTTCGTGAACGTCAAGCCGCCGGTGCCGTTCAGGGTCAGCGTGCCGTTGCTGACAGCGAGCGTGACGCTGAGGCTTGCGTTGTCGGGATCGGAAACGGAAATCTGATTGCCGTTCGCGGCGCTGAACACGACGTCGCCGGGCAGCGCGATATTGTCCACCTGGCTTCCCGGCACGGTGTTGACCGGCGCATCATTGACCGGCGTGATCGTCAGCGTATCCGTTGCCGTGGCCGTCTCCGTATGATTGCCACTCGCGGTAAACTTTGAGGGGCTGCGGTCGATCGTCGTGACGGCGATCGACCGGGAATCCACCGGATCGTCGTTGGTGTTGCTGTAGGTCACGCCCTGCAGAATTTCGTCCCACTTGGCATCGGCCCCGTTGCCTTTGCTGATGGTGAGAATGCCGGTCGACGGATTGAACGACTGCTGAAATCCATTCATGCCGGTCAGGTCGGCCGCAAGCGATTCTCCGTCCTGTGCGGCGCCACCGAGGCTGATCCTGATGATGTCGACGCGGTCAGACTGTTTGTCGAAGGTCTCCAGCGTGGCGGTCTTGAAGAGCGCGATTGGCGCGCCGCCTTCGGTGAACGAGGACGTATCGTTCACGCCGTTGTTGGGATTTGAATCGAGATCAAGTTTGATGGCCATGATGAGTTCCCCATTCGAGCGGAGCGTGCTGCGAGGTGTGAAGTGTCAGTGCTTCATAGACCGAAGTGCTCACGCGACGGCGGTATTGCTTTAGGAACGCCGCTTGCGATGATCACCGCATTGCCAGTGAACGCAGCTTGATGTCTGTTGATGTCTTTATTTTGAACGTGATGGTAACTGCGTCGCCACAGTTGCGCGTACTGCCGGCAAGAATTGCCGCTGCAACACTCCGACACAATTTTTGTCATGCCGGATCGAATCCGTGCTGCGCTCACCAGCGCATTCTCATGCACGACGCGCTTCTGTAGCGTGGTGGTTTCCAATTCACAGCGGCAATCGGATAGCGCAGCGTGCAAGACCGCGCACGCATCGCGCCGGTCATCTCTCGGTCATGCGTAACTGTTGGAAGGCCGACAGAGGACTACGCCGCCAGCGGATAGGCCGCTTCGACCACGTAAGGTCCGCCGCCTTGCGAAGCGCGCGACGAGAACAGCACAAAGCGCGACACCTTGAACGGCGGTGCACGGAAGCCGCCGCGCGACGAGAGGTATTCGGCAACGTCGCGGCTCGACGCGTCGCGCAGCCGCGCCAGCGTGATGTGCGGCGTGAACTTCCGGCCCTCCGGCTCGAGCCCCACGCGCTGCATCAGCCGCTCGTGCTCGGCCTGCAGCTCCATCACCGATTGCGACGGGGCGACGGTCGCGACCACCGCGCGCGGCTTGCGGCCGCCGAACGACGACAGCCCGTCGAGCCGCAGCTCGAATTCACGCCGCCGGACATTGCCGAGAAGCCATGCCACCTCTTGCGCGATGTCGTCATCGACATCGCCGATGAAGCGCAGCGTGAGGTGATAATTTTCCGCGTCGATCCAGCGTGCTCCCGGCAGGCCGCCGCGCAACAGCGAGAGCGATTCGCCGAGTGAGGCCGGTATTTCCAGACCTGTAAACAATCGCGGCATGGATTCGACTCTTGCTGCTACCGAATCACGTCCGTATCGGCTTCGCAACCGCCGGATATGACCCCTCCCCCGACAATCTGATGTCGGAAACCGGACGATGGAATTCCAGGCCATGTCAGGCGGCGGATCAGCTGCCGGGCTTGGCCCGCACCCGCGCGATCAATTCCTCCACCTTGGGCAGGATGCCCGCCACAATCCGGGCGACGCCCGCCGCGGTCGGATGCAGGCCGTCGCTCTGGTTGAGCCTGGCATCGCCGACAACGCCATCGAGGAAAAACGGATAGAAGACGAGCCCGTTGGCGGCGGCGAGGTCCGGATAGATCGGATCGAAGGCGCGCGCGTAATCGGCCCCGAGATTGCGCGCCGCCTGCATCCCGCACAGCAGCACCTCGATGCGGCGCTCCTTGAGGCGGCGGACGATCTCGGTCAGCGCCTCGCGCGTCACCTTGGGATCGACCGCGCGCAGCATGTCGTTGGCGCCGAGCTCGAGGATCACCGCATCGGTGCCATCCGGCACCGACCAGTCGAGCCGACTGAGCCCGCCGGAGCTGGTGTCGCCGGACACTCCGGCATTGGCGACATCGACGGCGAGCCCCTTGGCGCGCAGTGCGCGCTCGAGCTGCACCGGAAACGCGTCCTGGGCCGGCAGCTGGTAGCCCGCCATCAGCGAATCGCCGAGCGCCACGATCTTGACGGTCCGCTCCGCCGCGCCCGCCACGCCCACCGCCCACACCATGGCCAGCAGGCCAAATACAAGGGCGGCCGAATGACGCTGGACGGAACGGGCATGGTTCCCATATGACCGAAGCGCGATTCGAACCCAAAGCCTCATGAACGACACCTCGGTTGTGGCAAGCCCAGCCATCTCGCTCTCCGGCGTCAACCTTTCGCTCGGCCGCGACGCGGCCCGCGTACATATCCTCAAAGACATCGATCTTCATATAGGCCGCGGCGAGGCGATCGGCCTGGTCGGACCGTCCGGGTCGGGCAAGACCACGCTGCTGATGGTGCTCGCGGGCCTGGAGCGGGCCGACACCGGCTCGATCACGGTGGCGGGCTCCGACCTCCGCAAGCTCGACGAGGACGCGCTGGCGCGCTTCCGCGGCCGCAACGTCGGCATCGTGTTTCAGTCGTTCCACCTGATCCCGACCATGACGGCGCTGGAGAACGTCGCGGTGCCGCTGGAGCTTGCCGGCGAAGCCGATGCGCAGGATCGCGCCCGTGCCGAGCTGGCCAAAGTGGGCTTGGCCGAGCGCCTGCATCACTATCCGGCGCAGCTCTCCGGCGGCGAGCAACAGCGCGTCGCGCTCGCGCGCGCGCTCGCGCCCAATCCGGCAATCCTCGTGGCCGACGAGCCGACCGGCAACCTCGACGAAGCCACCGGCAAGCAGGTCATCGAGCTCTTATTCGCCGGCCACGTCGAGCGCGGCACGACGCTCATTCTGGTGACGCACGACAACGCGCTGGCGCAGCGCTGCGACCGCATCGTGCGGCTGCGCTCCGGACGGATCGAGAATTCGCATACGACTTCGCAAACGGGGTGACGCCGCATGGCGACCGAGGTCATCGCTCACGCTCCCAACCGCGTACCGCTTTGGCTCAAGTTCGCCTACACCGCCTTCATGATCGTTCTGGTGCCGGTCTACTGGTACTACTACGGGCCGACGAATTTCCTCTATTTCTGCGACGTGGCGATCCTGCTGACATTGGTCGGCATCTGGATCGAGAGCCCGTTGCTGATCTCGATGTGCGCGGTCGGCATCCTCGCGCCGCAGGCGCTGTGGGTGCTCGATTTCATCCTGAACATCTTCGGCGTGCAGCTCACCGGCATGACCGACTACATGTTCAAGCACGAGAACTCGCGGTTCCTGCGCGGGCTTTCGCTGTTCCACGGCTGGCTGCCGTTCCTGCTGGCCTATCTCGTCTGGCAGTACGGCTATGACAAGCGCGGCTTCCCGGCCTGGACGGTGCTCGCCTGGGTGCTGCTGCTCGTCTGCTTCTTCTTCATGCCGCCGCCGCATCCGAATCCCGGACTCACCCCGGTGAACATCAACTACGTGTGGGGCACGAGCGACAACGTCGCCCAGACCTTCGTGCATCCCTATGTCTGGCTCGGCGGCATGATGGTCGGCCTGCCGCTGGTCCTGTTCTGGCCGGTCCACTTGCTCCTGTCCCGCTACGCGCCCAAACCCGTATGACGCCCGCATGAGCCTTGCCTCGCCGACGATCTCCGCGCCGTTCAGCCCGCTGCGCTTTGCGCTGCTGGAGCTGCGCGGCGGCCTGCACGGCTTTCGCATCTTTGTCGCCTGCATCGCGCTCGGGGTGATGGCGATTGCCGGCGTCGGCTCGTTCGCGCGCAGCCTGACCAACGGCATCGACCGCGAGGGCCAGGTGATCCTCGGCGGCGATCTCTCGTTCCTGCTCATTCACCGCGAGGCCGATGCGGCCGAGCGGCGTTTTCTCGAAAGCCGCGGGCAGGTTTCGTCGGGCGCCAATATGCGCGCGATGGCGGCAACCGCCGGCGGCACGCGCGTGCTGGTGGAATTGAAAGCGGTGGACGGCCTTTATCCGATCTACGGCAAGATCGTTCTCGATCCCGACATGCCGCTCGACCGGGCGCTCGCACCGCGCGACGGCGCGTTCGGCGCGGCGGTCGACTCGACGCTGCTGGCGCGCTACGACCTCCAGCCCGGCGCGCGGCTCACCATCGGCGGCGCGACCATCGAGGTCACCGCCGTCATCAAGAGCGAGCCCGACAAGCTTGCGAGCGGTATCGGCTTTGGCCCCCGCATCATCATCAGCGAGGCGGCGCTGCGCGCCACCGGGCTCCTTGTGCCCGGAAGCCTCGTCCGCTGGAACTATCGCCTCAAGCTGCCGGACAGCAGCGACCGCGCCGCCGAAGCCGTGATCGCGGCGGCCGGCAAGGAATTGCCCGACGCCGGCTGGCAGATTCGCAGCCGCACCAACGCCTCGCCGCAACTCGAGCGCAACGTCGAGCGCTTCACCCAGTTCCTGACACTGGTCGGCCTCACCGCGCTGCTGGTCGGCGGCGTGGGCGTCGCCAACGCCGTGAAGGGCCACATCGACCGCAAGCGCGACGTGATCGCGACGCTGAAGGCGCTGGGCGCCACCGGCGGCCGGGTGTTCGCCATCTATCTGTTCCAGGTGCTGCTGATGGCCTCGGTCGGCGCCTTGATCGGGCTCGTTCTGGGCGCAGCCCTGCCGTTCGGAATTGCCGCCGCCTTCGGCAAGGTGCTGCCGTTGCCGGTCGAGCCGGCGCTGGAGCCCGCCGAGCTGACGCTGGCTTTCGTCTACGGGCTGATGACGGCGCTGGCCTTCGCGCTCTGGCCGCTCGGGCGCGCGCACGACATCCCGGTTTCGGCGCTGTTTCGCGACGCCGTGACGTCCGGACGCTGGCCGCGGCGGCGCTACATGATTGCCACCGCACTGGTGCTCGCAGCCCTGATCGCGGTGGCGACGTACCTCGCCTTCGACCGCCGGATCGCGCTTATTTTCTTCGCCTCCGCCGCCGCGGTGTTCGTGACCCTTCAGGTGGTGGCGCTCGGGCTGATGGCGGTGGCGCGGCGGCTGCCGCATGCGCGGGCGACGGCGCTGCGGCTTGCCGTCGCCAACATGCACCGGCCCGGCGCGCTGACACCGACCATCGTGCTGTCGCTCGGGTTGGGCCTGGCGCTGCTCGTCACCGTCATCCAGATCGACGGCAACCTGCGCCGCCAGATCGAGGGCGCACTGCCCGACAGGGTGCCGTCGTTCTACTTCCTCGACATCCAGTCGACGGAGGCCGAGCGCTTCGATGCCTTCATCCGCAAGGAGGCTGCCGGGGCTGAGCTCGAGCGGGTGCCGATGCTGCGCGGCCGGATCATGTCGGCCGGCGGCGTCAGGGCCGACGACATCAAGGCACAGCCCAACGCTGCATGGGTGCTGCAAAGCGACCGCGGCATCACTTATGCGGCGGAGGTGCCGCGCGGCTCCAAGGTGGTCGAAGGCGAATGGTGGCCGAAAGACCACAAGGGTCCGCCGCTGGTCTCGTTCGAAAAGAAGATCGCCGACGGGCTCGGCCTCAAGGTCGGCGACCCGGTCGTGGTCAATGTGCTCGGCCGCAACATCGCGGCCAAAGTCGCCAACCTGCGCTCGGTGCACTGGGAGAACCTCGGCATCAATTTCGTGCTGGTGTTCTCGCCGAACGCCTTTGCCGGCGCGCCACACACCGATATCGCCACACTGAGCTACAAGAACGGCTCGACGGCCGAGCAGGAGGCCGGCCTGCTGAAGGCGGTCGGCGCGGCGTTTCCTTCGATCACGAGCGTCCGCGTCAAGGACGCGATCGAGGCCGTCGGCAGTATCGTCCGAAACCTCGTGATCGCGATCCGCGGCGCGAGCATGGTGGCGCTGTTCGCCGCGATCATGGTGCTCGGCGGCGCGCTCGCGGCCGGCCATCGCGACCGGATCTACGACGCCGTCGTGCTGAAGACGCTCGGCGCGACCCGCGGCAAGCTTCTGGCCGCCTACGCCCTCGAATACCTGCTGCTCGGCGGTGCAACCGCCGTGTTCGGCGTGCTGGCCGGCTCCGCCGCCGCCTGGATGGTGACGACCAAGGTGATGAGTCTCGATTTCGTGTGGCTGCCGGTGCCTGCAGCGGGTGCGGCATTCGGCGCACTTCTTGTCACAGTTGCCCTGGGCCTTGCCGGCACGTTCACCGCACTCGGCCATAAGCCTGCGACAGTGCTCAGGAATTTGTAGCGCTTGCGGCAAAGGGTCGCGTAAAGAGCAAATTATTTCAATGTCTTATGCCGGCCGCACGCTTGCGCGATGATGTGCTATACATAGTTTCAAGTTGACTGATCACGTCATCCGACGTGGGCAGTTATTGATGATGCCGTTCGACAACATGGGGGTTTCGACGATGTCGGACTACGACCGCAACGTGACGACCGCACCGTTCGGCCAGACGATGGGGCGCGCCGGCGCCACCGTCGCCGTGGACGAGGGGCTGCGCGCCTATATGCTGCGCATCTACAACTACATGGTGCTGGGCCTCGCCATCACCGGCGCGGCCGCTCTTGGCACCTACATGCTTTCCGTCACCACCGACCCGACGGTCGCGGCGCTGAAGCTGCGCGACGGCCTGATGCTGACGGCGCTCGGCAAGGCGCTGTTCGTCAGCCCGCTGAAATGGGTGGTGATCTTCGCCCCGCTGGCGCTGGTGTTTCTGTTGAGCTTCGCCATCGAGCGGATGCGGCCCGCCACCGCGCAGATCGTGTTCTGGATCTACGCCGCGCTGGTCGGCATCTCGCTCGCCTCGATCTTCATGGTGTTCACGCACACCTCGATCGTGCGGGTGTTCTTCATCACCGCGGCCTCGTTCGGCGCCTTGAGCCTGTGGGGCTACACCACGCAGCGCGATCTCACCGGCATGGGATCGTTCCTGCTGATGGGTCTGTTCGGCGTCATCCTCGCCAGCATCGTCAACATCTTCATGGCGAGCTCGATGCTGCAGTTCATCATCTCGGTGGTGGGCGTGCTGGTGTTCGCCGGCCTCACCGCCTGGGACACCCAGCGGCTGAAGACCGAATACCTCTACGGCGCGATGGACGGCGAGACGGCGGAGCGCTCCTCGATCATCGGCGCGCTGTCGCTCTATCTCAACTTCATCAACCTGTTCACGCTGCTGCTGCAGCTGCTCGGCCAGCGCGAAGAGTAGCCAAACCGCCATCGGCGGAACCGAGGCCCCGGCTCCGGCCGGGGCCTTTTTTTGTCGGGGATTCCAGCGGTCTTGCCGGCCTAAACATTCCGTAACCACGCCCGGAGCTATCTGGCAAAAGCCCCAGCTCCACACTAGATTCCCGCCAGAAACGATTTGCCGGCTCGGCAGTTATAGCGTCGGCACGTCTGAGGCCCGGCTCGGTCCGGGAGGACAGAGGGAATCCCAATGTCGGACTTCAATCGATGGAACACGACGGCGCCCGGCTATACCGGCACGACCGTCGCGGTCGACGCGGGTCTGCGCGCCTACATGGTCCGCGTCTACAACTACATGGCTGCCGCCGTGGCGCTGACCGGCGTCGTGGCCTGGTTCACGTTCCAGGCCGCGGTGACCACCGATGCCTCCGGCGCGATCGTTGGCCTCACGTCGTTCGGCCAGACGATCTTCAGCGGCCCGGCGATGATCGTGCTGGTGCTGGCGACGCTGGGGCTGGTGTTCTTCATCAGCTTCCGCATCCAGAACCTGCAATACACCACGGCGCTGACGCTGTTCATGCTCTATGCCGGCCTGCTCGGCGTCATGACGTCGTCGATCTTCCTGGCCTACACCGGAGCGTCGATCACGCGGGTGTTCTTCATCTCGGCCGCCTCGTTCGGCGCGCTGAGCCTCTACGGCTACACCACCCAGCGCGATCTCTCGCCGATGGGCTCGTTCCTGCTGATGGGCCTGTTCGGCATCATCATCGCGAGCCTGGTCAACATCTTCCTGAAATCGAGCGGGCTCGACTGGGTGATCTCGGTGATCGGCGTCGGCGTGTTCGCGGGCCTCACCGCCTACGACACCCAGCGCATCAAGGAGATGTACAGCTCGACGGATGACGCGGGCACGCTCGGCCGCAAGGCCGTGATGGGCGCGCTGTCGCTCTACCTCGACTTCATCAACCTGTTCATGATGCTGCTGCGCCTCGTCGGCGACCGGCGCTAAGCCGGGCAGATCAGGGCAACCAGGGAACGCCCCGGCAGATGGCCGGGGCGTTTTCTTTGGCGCGTTTTGCTACAGTGCCGGGATGACCGAAATTGCGATCCGTCCGGCCACGCCCGCTGACATTCCCACCGTCACCCGCATCTACGCTCACGCCGTGAAGCACGGCACCGCGTCGTTCGAGCTCGATTTGCCCGACGAGACCGAGATGACGCGGCGGATGAAGGCCCTGCTGGACGGCGGCTTTCCCTATATCGCGGCAGACATCGGCGGCACGCTCGCAGGCTACGCCTATGCCGGACCCTATCGCACGCGACCGGCTTATCGCTTCACGGTCGAGGATTCGATCTACGTCGACCCCAACGCGCACCGGCGCGGCGTGGGCCGGGTGCTGCTCACTCACCTGATCGGGGAGGCAGAACGCCGCGGCTTCCGGCAGATGATCGCGGTGATCGGTGATTCCGCCAACGCGCCGTCGATCGAGGTCCATCGCGCGCTGGGCTTTCGCATGGTTGGAAGTTTCGAGAGTGTCGGCTTCAAGTTCGGCCGCTGGCTCGACAGCGTGCTGATGCAGCGCGAGCTCGGCCAGGGCGCAAAGACGACACCTTGATGAGTGATAGGAATGAAGGAGTGGCGAGCGCCGCGAGGACGATCCGTGCGAGGCTTGTGCGCGTACCTGGGAACAATAGATGCGAATAGAGACGCAACCCATCGCTGACCGCTTGTCATGAATATGCGCGCCGCCGTGTTGATGACATTGGGCTGCGGCGCAGCCGCGGTCGTGGGCGGCTCGGTGTTGCTCACCGATGTTGGTGCGTTCAAGTCGGTGCTGGCCATCGTGTCGCGGGACGCGAACACCGTCGGGCAAGGGAGGCAGGCCGGCGGCACCGCACAAGGTGACCTGAGCGATCGGGCCGAGATCCCGCACATCGGCGAAGCGGGCCCGCAAGGCCCGATGGGCGAGCGAGGCCCGCCGGGGCCGCCGGGCCTTCGGGGAGAAAGCGGGCTACCGGGGCCGCAAGGAAATCCGGGGCTACCGGGCCCCAAAGGTGGGCAGGGCCTGCCGGGACCCCGGGGAGAAAGCGGGACGGCGGGTCCTGCAGGGCTGCAAGGAAATCCGGGGCCACCAGGGCCCAAAGGTGAGCAGGGCTTGCCGGGATCTCAGGGAGAAAGCGGGGCGGCCGGTCCTGCGGGTCCCAAAGGCGACGCGGGTCCGCCGGGTCCCAAAGGGGACCAAGGCCCGACGGGCCTTCGGGGAGAAAGCGGGACGGCCGGTCCTGCAGGGCCGCAAGGAAATCCGGGGCCACCAGGGTCCAAAGGTGAGCAGGGCTTGCCGGGACCTCAGGGAGAAAGCGGGGCGGCCGGTCCTGCGGGTCCCAAGGGCGACGCGGGTCCGCCGGGTCCCAAAGGGGACCAAGGTCCGCCGGGCCCCAAGGGAGAAGCGACACCGCGGAGCAGCGAGTTTCGCATTGTTCGCGGCCAGCCCTCAGCCGCATGCAACTCAGACGAGACGATGATCAGCGTCTATTGCGTCAGCGGAGCCAACGAGATTCAGTCGGCTCCGTTTGTCATTCCACCGCGCGGGGCGAAGTGCGTGGGCATGATGAACCCGACCGCCGTCATCACCTGCGCGCGGCTCAAGAACGCCGACTGAGGGTGTGGGGCTGCGGGGCCGTTGACGCTGCGCAACGCGCGGAGCGTCTCACGATCAAACGGCGACGAGGCTTGGACCCTTGTCCAGCACGCGCAACACGCGGTCGAGCTCGTGGCCGCGACGCAGGATCAGTCCGGTCGCCGAGACGACGCTGTAAGCGCCCTGCTTGCGCGCGAGCTTGGGATTCTTCTCGATCCGGTAGATCGGCACTTCCGCGCTGCGGCGGAAAACCGAGAACACCGCACGATCCTTGAGGAAGTCGATGGCGTAGTCGCGCCATTCGCCGGACGCCACCATGCGCCCGTAGAGCCCGAAGATCCGGTCGAGCTCGCGCCGGTCGAAAGTCACCTGAGCAGCCATGGGGCTGACGGGGGCCGCCATGGCGGTGGCGCCCCCGGAAATCGCGCTCGGATCAGTCTCGCCGAGGGACATGCGGCGCCTCCTTGCTGTCGTCCAGCCTTCATGATCGCCCCAGAATCCAGCGGCGGCAAGGGCTTAACCGACGCAGGGAACCGCTCATCAGCCTCACGAATTCGTTAGAAAAATCATATTGCTGCCCAATTTCGGTCAGGCGACGGCCAAGCTGCCCGGTAAAATGCTCGACAGTTGCCTCAGGCCCGGTCTCGCGAGAGTACCGGATTCCTCAGCCCCCCAGCCCCCCGGGGCTCGAGCGGACCGGGCCGGTTGTTTTCGCGTACGGTTCAATCCCCCGACGCTTTAAGGGCCGGCTTGTCGCTGGCCCTCTTTTCTTGCTTTCTTGCCCGGATTTTTTTGCGTGAAGATCGCGCTTCGCGTTGCGATCACTTCTTCTTCAAGGCGATGTGCGCCGCGCCGAGCATCAGCTTCGGCGAGCTGGCGAAGCCGTGCTGCACCAGCACCGCCACGCTGTCGATCGTATCATTCTGGAAATCGGCGAGCGGCACGCTGTAAGTCTCGGCCTTGCCCGTCCAATCGCCGAGCTTGATCCAGCGCCGCACGACGTTGCTGTAGGTGACGGTGTTGCCGGAATTCTCGCCCTTGCTGATCGTGACCGGCACGGTTTCGGTGATCGGGCACAGCCAAACCTCGGCCTGCCCCTTCTCGTCCTTGCTCGCCGACACCGTCACGGTGAGCTTGTCGGCCGCCCGCTCCACCTTGACCGGCAGCGCCAACGGCGCGCCATGCTCCCGCGCCCCTTGATCCCGCACCTGGCGGATCGCCCGCTCGATGGCGGCCTTGTCGCTGCCCAGCGCGTGCACCGCGCCGTCGATCACCGCCTGCGGCGTATAGACTTGGCGGTCTCCGCGCGCCTTGGCGTAGGCGCGCTGCCGGTTGGAATGACCGGACATCGCCAGCGTGTCCCTCCAGCCGAGATAATCCCAGTAGTCGACCGCGAGGCTCATGACGATCACGGACGGGTCGCGCGCGTATTCGCCCATCAGCTTGTCGGCGGCCGGACACGACGAGCAGCCCTGGCTGGTGAACAGCTCGATCACGGCGCGCGGCTCGGCTTGCACCTGCGAGCCGGCGAGCAGAGCAAGGCCGAGCGCGACAGGTGGTGCAAATCGGAGGCGAACCATGAGGACTTTTCCTACCATCGCAGGCCCCGCCAAGCCGATCAAATCCCGAGCCTGGATTTCATACCGGGGCCGCCCATCACCTGCCACTCACTTCGCAGTGAGCCGCAGGCGTGGGAAGAGTCATCATTGCTGCCATTACGCAGCGAGATGGCGCAGCACGTATTGCAGGATGCCGCCATTCTTGAAGTATTCGAGCTCGTCGTAGGTGTCGATGCGACAGATCAGCGGCACGCGGGTGAGCTTGCCGTCAGCCGCCACAATCTCCGCCATCAGCCGCTGCCGCGGCTTCAGCTCGCCATGCAGGCCGCGGATCGTGACCTGCTCGTTGCCCTTCAGTCCCAGCGTCTGCCAGGACGTGCCCTCTTCGAAACAGAGCGGGATGACGCCCATGCCGATCAGGTTGGAGCGGTGGATTCGCTCGAACGACTGGGTGACGACCGCGCGGACCCCGAGCAGCACGGTTCCCTTGGCGGCCCAGTCGCGCGAGGAGCCGGTGCCGTACTCCTTGTTGGCGAAGATCACGAGCGGCACGCCCTCGGCTTTGTACTTCATCGCCGCGTCGTACATCGTCATCTTCTGCTTCGACGGGTAATGGATGGTCACGCCGCCTTCGACGCCCGGCACCATCTGGTTCTTGATGCGGATGTTGGCGAACGTGCCGCGCATCATCACCTGGTGATTGCCGCGGCGCGTGCCGTACTGGTTGAAGTCCTTCGGGCGAACCTGATGGTCGCGGAGGTATTCACCGGCAGGGCTCTCTTCCTTGATCGAGCCGGCCGGTGAGATGTGATCGGTCGTGATCGAGTCGAGGAACAGGCCCATGATGCGCGCGTCGACGATGTCCTCGATCGGCCGCTGCTTCTTGTCCATGCCGTCGAAATAGGGCGGGTTCTGCACGTAGGTCGAGCGATCGTCCCACGAATAGGTCAGGCTGCTCTTGACCGGAATCTTGCCCCAGGCGGTATCGCCCTTGAACACGTTGGCGTACTTCTTGGCGAAGACCTGCTTGGTGATGCACTTGCGGATCACCGAATTGATCTCGCGGCTGGTCGGCCAGATGTCCTTGAGGAAGACCTTCTTGCCCTTCTTGTCGACGCCGAGCGGCTGCTTGGCGAGGTCGAGATACATCGTGCCGGCGATCGCGTAGGCGACGACCAGCGGCGGCGAGGCAAGATAGTTCGCGCGCACGTCGGCGTTGACGCGGCCCTCGAAGTTGCGGTTGCCCGAGAGCACCGCGGCCGCGACGAGATCGTGCTTGTTGATTGCCTCGGAGATTTCCTCCGGCAGCGGGCCGGAGTTGCCGATGCAGGTGGTGCAGCCGAAGCCGACGAGGTTGAAGCCCAGCGCGTCGAGGTCCTTCTGCAGCCCCGACTTTTCATAATAATCGGCCACAACTTGCGAGCCCGGCGCGAGCGAGGTCTTCACCCACGGCTTGACCGTGAGGCCCTTGGCGACCGCCTTCTTGGCAACGAGGCCGGCCGCGACCATCACGCTCGGATTGGAGGTGTTGGTGCAGGACGTGATCGCCGCGATCACCACGTCGCCGTGGCCCAGCGTGAAGTCCTTGCCTTCCACCGGCACACGCCGGGCACCGCCAGCCTTGACGAAATCCTTGTCGAGCGTGGTGGCGAGCGACGGGTGGATGTCGAAGGTTTCCTTCTCGCTGCCGGACAGCTTGTTGAACTCCTTGTCCATCGCCGTCATGAAGCTCGACTTCACTTCCTTCAGCGGCACGCGATCCTGCGGCCGCTTCGGGCCGGCCATCGACGGCTCGATGGAGTTGAGATCGAGCTTGAGCACGTCGGTGAAGATCGGGTCCGGCGTGTTCTTGGTCCGGTACATGCCCTGCGCCTTGGCATAGGC
>JAIESI010000230.1 GCA_019746135.1 Xanthobacteraceae bacterium | reverse complement strand
GGTCGGCAGCTTGAAGCGCCGCGGCGCAGCCTTGGCTTTCCGGCCGAGCGGGGCGCTCAGTTCGTCATCGGCCACGGGCTAAAGGCTCCTTCCGAATCATCGGCCGAGCCTAGAGGGGGGATCGTTAACTCTCCGTTCACCGTAAGAATTCAATTGCAATCAGCAAAAGCGAACGGGGCGGGCCCGCCAGCGCGTTTACGCGCGTCTTCAACGCGCTATGCAGCCGCCCCGCCAAAATAGTCGCTTGCAGGCGTCTACTGATTGGAGGCGCGCCGCGGGTTCGGCGGATAGGCCGAGTTGGTGGTGGTGCCGCGCATCAGGTCGAGCGCCATTTTCAGCGCCTTGTCGTTCTTCGGATCCGGCGGGACATAGGACTGCGAGCCGGTCTGCTCGTCGCCGTCGGCCTTGAGATGGCCGCGCAGCGAGGACTCGCCCTTGGTGTCGGTCCGCGCCTTGAGCTCGTCCGGCACGTCCTGCAGCACTTCGATGTCCGGCACGATGCCCTTGGCCTGGATCGACTTGCCCGACGGCGTGAAGTAGCGCGCCGTGGTCAGCCGCAGCGCGCCGTTGCCGGCGCCGAGCGGGATGATGGTCTGCACCGAGCCCTTGCCGAACGAGCGCGTGCCGATCAGCGTCGCACGCTTGTGGTCCTGCAACGCGCCGGCGACGATTTCCGACGCCGAGGCCGAGCCGCCGTTGATCAGCACGATCACCGGCTTGCCCTTGATCAGGTCGCCCGGCCGGGCGCTGAAGCGCTGGGTCTCTTCGGCGTTGCGGCCGCGGGTCGAGACGATCTCGCCGCGCTCAAGGAACGCATCCGAGACGGAAATCGCCTGATCAAGGAGCCCGCCCGGGTTGTTGCGCAGGTCGAGCACATAGCCCTTGAGCTTGTCCGCCGGAATCTGGCTCTGCAGATCGGTGATCGCCTTCTTCAGGTTCTCGGTGGTCTGCTCGTTGAACTGGCTGACGCGGATATAGCCGACGTCCTCCTCCTGCCGCGAGCGCACCGCACGGACGCGGATGATGTCGCGGGTGATGGTCACCTCGACCGGCTTGTCCTGGCCCTTGCGCATGATGGTGAGCTTGATCTTGGTGTTCACCGGGCCGCGCATCTTCTCGACCGCCTGATTGAGCGTCAGGCCCTGCACCTGCTCTTCGTCGAGCTTGGTGATGATGTCGTTCGCCATCACGCCGGCCTTGGCGGCGGGGGTCTCGTCGATCGGGGCAACGACCTTGATCAGGCCGTCCTCCATCGTGACCTCGATGCCGAGCCCGCCGAACTCGCCGCGGGTCTGCACCTGCATGTCGCGGAACGCCTTCGGCTCCATGTAGCTCGAATGCGGATCGAGGCCGGCCAGCATGCCGTTGATCGCCGACTCGATGAGCTTGGAATCGTCGGGCTTCTCGACGTAGTCGGCGCGCACCCGCTCGAACACGTCGCCGAACAGGTTGAGTTGCCGGTAGGTGTCGGCGGCGGCCGCCTTGGCGCTGGAGCCGAACGCGATCGGCACCAGCCGCGGCTGGGTCACCATCAGCGTGAGCGCAGCGCCCGAGGCCGCGCCGAGAAGGAGGAGAACTGTCTTGCGCATCATCCGCGAACCTTTTCGCCTTTGCTTGCCGCCCACCAAGGGCTGGGATCGACTGGTGTACCGTCTTTCCGGAACTCGACGTAAAGAGCCGGCCTTTCGGGGTTGGATGCCGAGCTTGCCGGAGGTTGCGTGCCGCCCATCACCGCAACAGGCTCTCCCGTCAGCACAAGCTGGCCGACATTGACTGAAATCCGTTCCATCCCGGCGAGTACCACATGATATCCGCCGCCCGCATTAAGGATCAAGACTTGGCCGTAATTACGGAAGGGGGCGGCATAAACCACCCACCCGTCACACGGAGCCGTGACCGGGGAACCCGCGCGGGCCGCAATGGCAATGCCTTTTTCCGTGCCACCTGCGCCGTCCGGAGCCCCGAATTCCTTGATCCGGGCACCGTTAACCGGAAATGGCAATTGTCCGCGGGCCGAGGCAAAAGCGATCGCCGGAGCCAGCCGTCCGGGGTCCCGCAGGGCCGCCAGATCGGTCCGACCGCTGTCCCTGGCGGTTTCCTTGGCTTTTTCCTCGGCGGCCCGCTCGGCCGACCGCGCGGCCTTGCCGGCGCTGTCGAGACCCAGCTCGACCTTTCCGATCAAATCTTTGAGATTGTCCACTTGGCGGGCGAGCGCGATCGCCTTCTGCCGCTCGGCCTCAAGCGCCTTTTCGGTCTCCGCCTGCTTTTTCTGCCGCTCGCCCATCAGCGCCGTGATTCGCTGGCGCTCTTCGGTGAGCGAAGCGACGTCGCGGGCGAGGCGGTCCTTCTCGTCGGCGATCTCCTTGCGGATCCGCACCAGGTCGGCGAGGTCGGCTGCCAGCGCGTCGGCCTGCATCCGCATCTCCGGCACCACCGCGCCGAGCATGATGGCGGTGCGGACCGACTGGAGCGCATCCTCGGGGCGCACCATGATCGCGGGCGGCGGGTGCCGCCCCATGCGTTGCAGCGCGGCCAGCACCTCGGCGATGACGGCGCGGCGGCCGTTGAGCGATTCGCGGACCCGTTGCTCGTTGGCATCGAGCGGCTTGAGCCGCGCCTCGGTCTCGCCGATGCGGTCCTCCGCGCTGCGCAGGCGGGTGGCGGCGTCGATCATCGCCTGATTGAGCTTCCTGCGGTCCTCGCCGATCGCGTCGATCTCGTTCTTGAGCTTGGCCTGCGTTTCCGAGGCTTTCCTCTGCTCGGCGCGCAGCGCCTCGATCTCCTGATCGCGCTGGCGGAGCGCGTCCATCGCCGATTGGGCGAGGGCCGGAACGGTGGCGGGAGGGGCAGGGAGCAGGAGCAGCGCCAGAACCAGCGCCGCGCCAAGCGCGCGAGACGAATCGGTCATCCGTTCCGAAGCGCTCATGAAACGCTCACCTAATCCCGGCACGCGGCGAAAGCAACCTCAGGCGCGGTGATAAGGGTGCCCGGACAGGATGCTGACCGCCCGGTAGATCTGCTCGAGCAGCATCACGCGGACAAGCTGATGCGGCCAGGTGGCCGAACCGAAGGCCAGCTTGAGGCTGGCCTTGTCGCGCAGCGCCGGCGCGAGGCCATCGTCGCCGCCGATGACGAAAACCGCAGCCGGGCGGCCATCGTCACGCCAGCGGCCGAGGCGACTGGCAAGCGTCGCGCTGTCGAGGTTTTCGCCGCGCTCGTCGAGGACGATGATGATTGATCTGTCGGGTATCAAATTGGTGAGCGCGATCGATTCCTCGATCATGCGCTTGCCGACCTCTTGCGCGCGGCTCTCGCGGATCTCGACCACGTCGGTGTCGCGGAAGCCGATGCGGCGGCCCGCCTGCTCGGCGCGCTTGCGGTAGCGCTCCGCCAGCTCCCGTTCGGGGCCATCCTTCAACCGACCGATGGCGGCGACCACCAGACGCATGGGCGCCGCCCTAGGCGGAGTGAAGCGACGCCGTCCTTCGGACGGCTATGCCTGCCTTGCGCAAGTTCTTGTCGGAAAGCCGGTGCCCACTTTTCCGGAACATGCGCGCGCTAGCGTTTCGACTTCCCGCGCGTGCCCGACCACATCTTTTCGAGATCGTAGAAGGCACGCACTTCCGGCCGGAACACGTGAACGACCACGTCACCGGCGTCGATCAGCACCCAGTCGCAATGCGGCATGCCTTCGACGCGCGCGTCCTTGATGCCGGCCTTTTTTAGGCCTTCAAGCACGCGATCGGCGACGGCGCCGACATGGCGATTCGACCGGCCGCTGGTGATGACCATGGCGTCGGTGAATGCGGTCTTGCCGGTGAGGTCGATGGTGATGGTGTCCTCGGCCTTCATGTCTTCGAGGCGGTCGAGGATCAGGCGAAGCGTCTCCTGGGCGTCAGGACGCTGGGAGACGGGTGCGGGCGCACGACGGGCGGTGGCCCGAGGAGCTGCTATGGGGGACAGGGTCGTCCTTTCCTTTCGTTTGCCGCTCACGCCCCAGACGCGCCGGGGCCAGACTCACTCACAGCACCCCCTAAGATAGGCACTCAGGCTCAAGGGATTCAATGGTTCCGCGTGCTTTTTCGCAAGGCGCGCAGCGCGGTTGAGGACAACGGCGACTTCAGGCCGTGCAGGTAAAGCCAGGCCGGCGGGTTCCGCTCGGCCAGCACGGGGGCGAAGCGCTCGGGCAGGCGATAGCGCGACAGCGCCTGGGCCGCGCGGCCGCTTGCCGCGTAGAGGCTCGAGCCCATGCGGTCGACGACCGCCATGGGCAAAAGGGAAGCGATGCCACGCCAGTTTTGCCAGCGGTAGAAGCTCCGCAGGTTGTCCGCGCCCATCACCCAGACGAAGCGGACGCCCGGGCAGCGGCGCACCAGATAGTTCAGCGTGTCGTAGGTGTAGCGTGTGTTGATGACAGCTTCGAGACCGGTGATGTCGATGCGCGGATGGGCGGCGAGTGCGCGGGCGGCGGCCATGCGCTCCGCGAGCGGGCGCAGATGCCGTGTGTCTTTCAACGGGTTGCCGGGCGTCACCAGCCACCACATCCGGTCGAGCCCGAGCCGCTTCATGGCGAGCAGGCTCGCGCCGAGATGGGCGGCGTGCGGTGGATCGAACGTGCCGCCGAACAGGCCGATCCGCATTCCGGGCGCTTGCGGCGGAAGAGCAAGACGCTGTTGCATCGTGGGGGTTACGGCCTGATCTGCCCGGTGCCGCGGACGCGGTACTTGAAGCTGGTGAGCTGCTCGACGCCGACCGGGCCGCGGGCGTGCAGCTTGCCGGTGGCAATGCCGATCTCGGCGCCGAAGCCGAACTCGCCGCCGTCGGCAAATTGCGTCGAGGCGTTGTGCAGGACGATCGCGGAATCGACTTCGCTCAGGAATTTCTCCGCCGTCTCCGGGTCGGCGGTGATGATGGCGTCGGTGTGGTGCGTGCCGTAGCGCTCGATATGCTCGATCGCCGCATCGACCCCGTCGACCACGCCGGCGGTGATGATCTTGTCGAGGTATTCGGTCGACCAGTCGGCCTCGCTTGCCGGCCTCACGCGCGCATCGGTCTTCTGCACGGCGGCATCGCCGCGCACCTCGCAGCCGGCGTCGAGCAGCATGTCCACCAGTGCTTTCAGATGTGCGCCAGGCGCCGCGCGGTCGACCAGCAGCGTCTCGGCCGCGCCGCACACGCCGGTGCGGCGGAGCTTGGCGTTCATCACGATGCTTTTTGCCATGCCGAGATCGGCCGCCTTGTCCACATAGACGTGGCAGACGCCTTCGAGATGTGCGAACACCGGAACGCGCGCTTCCTTCTGCACGCGTTCGACCAGGCTCTTGCCGCCGCGCGGCACGATAACGTCGATACTGCCGTTCAAGCCCTCGAGCATCATGCCGACCGCGGCGCGGTCGCGGGTCGGCACCAGCGAGATCGCGGCTTCCGGCAGGTTGGCCTCGCTCAGGCCCTTGGCAAGCGCTGCGTGAATCGCACGCGACGAGCGGTGGCTGTCGGAGCCGCCGCGCAGGATCACGGCATTGCCGGCCTTCAGCGTCAGCGCGCCGGCGTCGGCGGTGACGTTGGGGCGGCTTTCGTAGATGACGCCGACCACCCCGAGCGGCACGCGCACGCGCTCGATGGTCATGCCGTTCGGCCGGGTCCAGGACTCGGTGACCTTGCCGACCGGATCGGGCAGCTCACGCACGACATCGAGCCCTTCGGCCATGGCCTCGATGCGCTTGTCGGTGAGTTCGAGCCGGTCGAGAAACGAGCCGGTGAGCCCCGCGGCCTTGCCGTCCGTCATGTCCTCGGCATTGGCGGCGAGAATTTCCGATTTGCCGGAGCGGATCGCCACAGCCATCGCCGCAAGCGCGCGGTTCTTCTGCTCGGCCGGCGCCAGTGCCAGCACCCGCGCCGCGGCCTTCGCCTCACGGCCGATCGCCTCCATCGCCGCGGCGATGTCCGAGGGTTTTTCGGCGGCTTTGAGCGAAGCGGTCATGACAGGAGTAGTTATGCTCGATCCGATGATTTCGCGACGTGTGTAGCACGGGTGAAACGGCTTCTCACCCCGGCGCGGCGCGCATGGTAAGCCCGCAAAATGGCGGCTGGCACGTGCATCGTCCCAGGGCGCGGGGGCGGCGCCCCGGCCGCGCATTTTTTCGTTCCAGGCCCTGCGGCAGATTCTTCGATCAGGTCAATTTGCAAAGTTGTGCACAACTGTGCAAATATCTGTACAGATATGGAGCTTTTCTCATGGCCAAGTACGCAGCGTTCGGTGCCTTTCTGCGAAAGCAGAAAGCCCAGCATGTGCCGCTGACTTTCGGCAAAATCGAAGAAATAATCGGCGGCCGACTTCCGGCCTCGGCGCGATACAGCGCCTGGTGGAGCAACAATCCGACCAACAATGTCATGACCAGGGTTTGGCTGGAGGCCGGCTTTCGAAGCGAACAGGTCGATATTGCCGGGCGCAAGGTCGTGTTTCGGCGCGTCAGCGCGCCCGTGGTTTCGCACGAGGCTTCGCCGAAGACCGATCAGAACAGCACTGAGCGTTTCCACCCGCTGTTTGGCGCGCTCAAAGGACTGACCCGCATTTCGCCGGACGCCGACCTGACCGAGCCGGCGGATCCGGATTGGGGCAGGGCCTACGACTGACATGTCGCCAGTCCTGCTCGATACCTGCGCTGTGATATGGCTGGCCCATGGCGACAAGCTCGCGGACGATGCCGTCGCGCTGTTGGCCGACTCGGCCAAATCGGGCATCGTTTCGCATATCTCGGCAATCACCGCCTGGGAAATCGGGCTGCTGGTGGCGCGGCAGCGGCTCCAACTCGGCACCACGCCGGAGCGGTGGTTCGCTCGCCTGTTCGATGCGCCGCTTGTGCAGCTCGCAGAATTGTTTCCAAACCGGCTGATCGCGGCGTCTTTTCTTCCCGGGAAACCGCCGCGCGATCCGGCGGATCGCATCATTGCCGCGACCGCCCGTGAGCTGGGCGCCACGCTGGTGACGCGGGACAGTTTGTTGCTGGACTACGGGGCGCAGGGCCACGTCAATGTCATGGCGTGCTGACGGCAGCCGCGATAGCGTCGGGATCTGAATTAAGAATTCTCTGGGAGGCCGAATGATCCTGATCGATCTTAGCCGCGACATCGAGCACAAGATGCAGGTCCTGCCGAACCATCCGCAGGTCATCATCACCAATTTCGCCACTCATGAAGAGGTGCGCGTAGCCGACGGCTATGGCTTCTCCTCGGCGACCATGGCGCTGGTCATGGGCGACCATGCCGGCACCCATGTGGACGCGCCCAAGCATTTCAACGCCGACCCCAAGGCGCCGTCGATCGACCAGATGCCGCTGGAAACCTTCTTCACCGAGGCGGTTTGCCTCGACCTGTCGCACAAGCCGCTGAAGTCGGACATCTCGATCGAGGACCTGGAAAAGGCGATCGCGGTGGCGGGCGTCGAGATCAAGCCGAAGGACACGGTGCTGCTGCACATGGATTTCTACCGGCGCACCCATGGCACGCCGGCCTTCATCACCGATTTTCCCGGCCTGACCAAGGAATCGGCGACCTGGCTCGGCAAGAAGGGCATCGGCATGTTCGGCGTCGAGGCGGTGAGCCCGGGGCGGACCGGGCGCAACAATTTCGAGGTGCACCACGTGTGCCGCGACATGGGCTTCACGCACATGGAGGGGCTCGTCAACCTCGACAAGCTCGTCGGCAAGGGCCGGTTCAAGTTCATCGGCTTTCCGATCAAGATCAAGGGCGGTACCGGCGCGCCGATCCGCGCGGTGGCGTGGCTGGATGGCTGACCGGCCGCGCGGTCTGCTACCAAAGGGCGCATGATTCGACCGGCACTCGTCACAGCACTGATGGTCTCATTGGCCGTCTTCGCCAACGCGCAGCCGCGGCCGAAAGACCCTCCGCGCCCCGCTGCGTTCGTCGACGTGGCGACGATCGCGCCCGGGTTGCTGGTCGAAGCGCGCTACGCGGCCGCGCACAACTTTGTCGGCACCAAGATCGATGGTTACGAAAAGCCGCTGTGCTATCTCACCCGGCAGGCCGCGACGGCGCTGGCGCAGGTGGTGGCCGATCTCGAGCCGCGCGGACTCACCATCAAGGTGTTCGACTGCTACCGGCCCGAGCGGGCGGTGGCGCATTTCGTGCGCTGGGCGCGCAATCTCCACGACGCCAAAATGAAAGCAGAGTTCTACCCGGAGGTCGACAAGCGGAACCTGTTCAGCGACGGCTATATCGCCGCGCGCTCCGGCCATTCGCGCGGTTCGACCGCCGATCTGACGCTGGCGCGGCGCTCCGACGGCCGGGAGCTCGACATGGGCACGCCGTTCGACTTCTTCAGCACGCTGTCATGGCCGTCGGACAAGCGGGTGAGCGCCGAGGCGCAGACCAACCGCGCGCTGCTGGCGCAGGCCATGCGCAAGCGCGGGTTCTATGCGTACGACAAGGAGTGGTGGCACTTCACGCTGCGCAACGAGCCCTACCCGCAGACCTATTTTGATTTTGTCGTTCGCTGAGACCACAGCCAACGAAAAAACCCGGCTCGCGCGAGCCGGGTTTTCGGGCGGCCGTTGGCCGCCTTCCGAGTCGATCACGCAGACTGTGTCGCGTCGCGTCTCCCCAACCCGCGAATCCTGCCGCAGTTCCGAGTGCGGCAAAAAAAGTGGGGGGCATTGCTGCCCCCCAAAGACTGCTGGGGATTAGCGCCGGATTAGCGGCGCCTCGCGGATCGCTCACATGGTCGAGCGCGAGCTGTGCGCGTTGCCATTGTTGGTGTTTTGCAACGCTCTGAACTTCGAAAGTCGTGTCCGTATTGAGCGCAGATCAACCTTCTGCATCAACGTGCTGGATTGCCGCGTGACAATGGACCGCATCCGAAAGTCGTAGGGCTGCGTTGCGAATCGGAAGGCTTGGGCATGTCCCGGAAAAGGTCCAACCCGGACTTGATCCGGGTGGGCAGAGGTTTCCCAAAAAAGATATGCGTCAGGCTTCCCGCCGATCCGCGACGGCGATCGTGTCACAGGCTGGTGCGGGTCTTCTTGCCGTAGGGCTTCGCCGGCTTGAAGTTCTCTTTCTTCTTGGTGTTGAAAATCAGCATCGCCGGAAGCAACCCGATCGCGGGCAGCGGCACCATCTCGGGCTGCTTTGCTTTGCCGGCGGCGAGTGCCGGTGCGGCCGCGAGCAGGCCGGTTGCGAAAAATGCGGCGGCGGTCATCGCAACAATAGTCTTCTTCATGGTTCTCTCCTCCGAGTTGCTTCGCTGTTTCTGTTTTTCGAGAAACGCGAGCGAATGGACAGAGAGTGCATGCGTCGCGATAGACGCGTGGTTGCCGCGCGTCACTTGACCGCAGGAATTTTCCTGACGGACAGCGACAAGAAATTATGCGCCGCCGAGCACAAGATCATCGCGATGGACCATCTCGGCGCGGCCCTCGATGCCGAGGATGAGCACGATGTCGCTGGAAGACTTCCGCATGATCTTCGCCGCGTCTCCTGCGTCGTAGGCGACAAGCCCGCGGCCGATCTCTGCGCCGTCGGGTCCGCGGATCACCACGGCATCGCCGCGACCGAAATTTCCGTCGACCCGGATGACACCGGCGGGAAGCAGGCTGCGGCCGTTGCGAAGCGCCGTCGCTGCGCCCGCGTCGATCGTCAGCGTGCCTTTCGGCTCGAGCGAGCCCGCGATCCAGCGCTTGCGCGAAGTGACCGGGTTGCCGGCGGCAAGAAACCAGGTCGCGCGCGCGCCGTTCTCGATCGCCTTGAGCGGATGCTCGACATGGCCCGACGCGATCACCATGTGGGTGCCCGCGGTGGTCGCAATCTTGCCGGCTTCGATCTTGGTGCGCATGCCGCCGCGCGAATGGTCGGAGGCGGCGTCGCCGGCCATCGCCTCGATCTCGAAGGTGATGCGCGGCACCAGCGGAATATGCTTTGCGTTGGCGTTTGTTGCGGGCGGCGCGTCGTAGAGCCCGTCGATGTCGGAGAGCAGCACCAGGAGATCGGCGCTGCACATGGTGGCGACGCGGGCGGCGAGGCGGTCGTTATCGCCGTAGCGGATTTCCGTCGTGGCGACGGTGTCGTTCTCGTTGATGACCGGGACGCTGCGCCATTCCAGGAGCTTGCCGACCGTCGAGCGGGCGTTGAGGTAGCGCCGCCGTTCCTCGGTGTCGTCGAGGGTGACGAGGATCTGGCTTGCGGTGATGCCGTGCCTGCCGAGCACCTCGGCCCAGGTGCGCGCGAGCGCGATCTGGCCGACGGCGGCGGCGGCCTGGCTGTCCTCGAGCTTGAGCGGGCCTTTCGGCAGCTTCAGCACCGACCGGCCGAGCGCGATCGAGCCGGACGACACCACGATGATGTCGCGCTTGCCGTTGTGCAGGCCTGCGATGTCCTCGGCGAGCGCAACGAGCCAGGCCTCCTTCAGCCGCCCGGCGGCGGCGTCCACAAGCAGCGACGAGCCGACCTTGATGACGAGGCGGCGGAAGTCGGTGAGGGCGGGGGCTTTGGCGGACATGGTCGGAAACGGCTGCGGGCCCGGCGGGGCCGTGGGTTGGCTGGTCTATAGCAGAGTTCGGGGAGGCTGAGGTGCTACGGCTGCCACGCCGGCGCCGCGTTTCGGGCCCGCTTCGGCTTGTCCCCACTCGCCTTGCCGATCACGTCGGCTAAAGCGCGCAGTGCCTCGGGCACGCCCTTTTTCGAATGCGCCGACAGCAGCAGCGGCGTCTTCTTGCAGGCCCGCTTCAGCCGTGCCGCCTGCTCCTTGATCGCCTCCGGCGTCATCGCGTCGATCTTCGATAGCGCGACGATCTCCGGCTTGTCGGTGAGGCCGCCGCCATAGGCGTCGAGCTCGGCGCGGACGGTCTTGTAGTCCTTGCCGGCGTGCTCGCCGGTGCCGTCGACGAGATGCAGCAGCACCCGGCAGCGCTCGATGTGGCCGAGGAAGCGGTCGCCCAGCCCCGAGCCCTCGTGCGCGCCTTCGATCAAACCGGGGATATCGGCCAGCACGAATTCGCGGCCGTCGCTCTCGACCACGCCGAGCTGCGGGTTCAGGGTGGTAAACGGATAGTCAGCGATCTTGGGCTTCGCGGCCGAGACGGCGGCAAGGAACGTGGATTTTCCGGCGTTCGGCAGCCCGACCAGTCCTGCGTCGGCGATGAGCTTCAGCCGCAGCCAGATCCAGCGCTCCTCGCCTTGCTGGCCGGGATTGGCGTTGCGCGGCGCGCGGTTGGTCGAGGACTTGAAATGCGCGTTGCCGAAGCCGCCGTTGCCGCCCTGCAGCAGCACCACGTGCTGGCCGGCTTCGGTGAGATCGGCGAGCAGCGTCACCCGGTCCTCATCGAAAATCTGCGTGCCGACCGGAACCTTCAGCATGATGTCGGGGGCGTTGGCGCCGTGGCGGTCCTTGCCCATGCCGGCAGTCCCGGCCTTGGCCTTGAAGTGCTGGGCGTAACGGTAGTCGATCAGCGTGTTGAGGCCGCCCACCGCCTGCACCACCACGTCGCCGCCGCGGCCGCCGTTGCCGCCGCTCGGACCACCGTGCTCGATGAACTTCTCGCGCCGGAACGCGACGCAGCCGTTGCCGCCGTCGCCCGAGCGAATGTAGACCTTGGCCTCGTCGAGGAACTTCATGGGCTATAGGTAGCGGCCGCTGCCGCAATTGGAAAGATTGACGCCGCAATTCTGCGGCACAGGCCTGCCGCATGGTTTCCGAGACCGCCACCCATAGCCTCTCCGACCGCCGCGCCGCCCTGGCCGGTATCGGCCTGATGACGGCCGGCATTTTCCTGTTTGCGGTCAATGACGCGCTCGGCAAGTGGCTGGTCGCAACCTACTCGGTTGGCCAGGTGCTGCTCGTTCGCAGCAGCGCCGCGCTGTTTCTGCTGGCGCCGTTCATCTGGCGCGACCGGGCGACCTTCGCGCAGGCGCCGCGCTGGGGGATGCAGGCGCTGCGCGCCTTCCTCGCCACCGCGGAGGTCGGCTGCTTCTACTGGGCGGTGACCTGGCTGCCGCTCGCCGACGTGATGGCCTACTACCTCGCCGGGCCGATTTTCGTCACCGCGATTGCCGGCGCGTTCCTCGGCGAGCCGATCGGCTGGCGGCGGTGGAGCGCGGTCGCGGTGGGCTTCCTCGGCGTGATCGTCTGCCTGCGGCCGGGCTCGGCGGCGCTGAGCTGGCCGGCGCTGATTGCGCTGGCCGGCAGTTTCACGTTCTCGCTGTCGATGATCTCGACGCGGACGCTGCGCGGCACCGGCGACACCGTGCTGGTGACGTGGCAGACGGTCGCGGCGCTGGTGCTCGGCGCAGCCCTGTCGCCGTTCGCCTGGGTGACGCCGCCGCCGCGCGATCTCGTGCTGCTCGCTTTGCTCGGCATGGTGGCGATGGTGGCGCATGTCTGCATCAACCGCTCGCTGAAGCTCGCGCCGGCCAGCACCGTGGTGCCGTATCAGTACACGACCATCATCTGGGCGGTGCTGTTCGGCTATGCCGTATTCGGCGACGTGCCGGATGCATGGATGCTCGCCGGCGCCGCGATCATCATCGGCGCGGGGCTTTTCATCTTCCTGCGCGAGCGGCGGCTCGCCCGCCGCGCGTCGTTCTCCGAACCGCCGCCGTAAGGTCGTTCTCCGGAGGGCTCAACTGGGTCCCCGCTTTCGCGGAGACAAACGGGAAGGTCGGTGCGCCCTGTCAACCGCTCGTCCCCGTGAAAGCGGGGACCGCTGACGCTAGCGAATGATGCCGTGCGCCCTTGGGCTAAGTCATTCAAATCGATCTACAGCGCGAAGCGCGTGGTGCCGTCGCGCTCGATGCGCGGCAGCAGATCGGTCTCCCACGACAGATACTCGTTCATCGCGCTCGTGGTGTCGCCGGAGCGCTCGTAAGGCTTCGGCCAATAGTCGAGCGGCTCGTCGGCCATGCGGGCTTGCGTGGAGAAATCGAGCCCGGCCTCGCGCCACGCGGCGTTGCCGCCGCGCAGGAACAGCGCCGGCACCTTGGACTCGCACGCGGCAAGGCTTGCAAGAATGCCGTCCTCCGACGTCAGCACCAGCGCGCCGTTCATCGGGATTTTTGCCAGCGCCTGCGGCAGGCGGGTGCGGATCGCGAACCACGCGCCGGGAATGTGGCCCTTGCGGTATGCGGGGCTGAGCGAAAGGTCGACCACGGTGACATGGTTGTCGGCGACCAGCGGCGCGAGCTCGCGCACCTCGATCGCGAGCTCCGACGGCGCCGGCGGCCCCAGCACCGGCGGCATCGGCCGCACCCGTTCGTTGCCGCCACCGGTGAGCACGAACACGTCGCGCCAGCCCATCTGCTTGAGCCACGACGCGGTCATTACCGCGCGCACCTCGCGGTCGTCGACCAGCACAATGCGCGCGCCGAGCGTGCCGACGTATTGGTCGGTGGCCTGCACCAGCTGGCCGCCCGGTGCATTCACCGCGCCGGGCATATGGCCCGCGGCATATTCGGTCGGATCGCGCACGTCGAACACATAGAGTGTTCGCGTTACGTCGTTGCGGAAGCTGTCGAGCGCCTGGCGGTTGATCTGCATCACGCCGAATTTCCTGCCGACGCGGTCGGCCGCGGCCTTGGCCCAGGCGAGACCTTCGGCGGAGGGCTCGGCGTAGCGCTTCGTCTTGCCGCTGTCCGGGGCAAATCCGGCGAGCGTGTAGCCCATGGTGCCGTTGCGAAGCGCCACGACCTTGTTCGGCACGCCGGCGTTGATCAGCGACTGCGCGCCGATGATGCTGCGGGTGCGGCCGGCGCAGTTGACGACGACGAGCGTCTCGGGCTTCGGTGCGATGTCGTGGATGCGGAACACGAGCTCCGCGCCGGGCACGTTGGTCGCGGTTGGGATCGAGACGCGCTGGAATTCGTCGAACGGGCGGCTGTCGACGATCACCATGTCGGTGCCGCGCTTCATCAGGCCGTCGAGCTCTTCCGGCGAGACGCTCGGCGTGTGATGGATGTGCTCGATGTGTTCGCCAAACGCTTTGCTCGGCACGTTGACGCCGGAGAACAGCTCGAAGCCGGCCTTCTCCCAGGCGGGCAGCCCGCCCTGCAGATAGGACAGGTCGGTGTAGCCCGCCGCCGCAAGAATGCGGGCGGCGCGGTCGATCGCGCCGTCGCCGCCGTCGCACAAGACGATCCGGGTGTCCCTGCGCGGCACGAGCTGGGCAAAGCGCAGCTCCAGCCGGCTCAGCGGCACGCAGCGCGCCCACAGGAGGTGGCTTTGCGAGAAGGGCAGCTCTTCGCGGAGGTCGATCAGCGCAAGCTCGCGCCCGTCGCCGAGCATGGCCCTGACGGTTGCGGGATCGAGCGGGCGGGCGGTGACTTTTGGCATGACGTCCTCAAAACAACATGGCCGGCGCAACGGCCGGCCATGACGTTATCCTCTTATCGGGTCGAAGCCCAAGCCCAGGCTCGAGCCTACGTCGCCTGCTGCGGCGTCATCTGCTTCACGTTGCCGGTCTTCAGGTCGATGCTGATGCGGTTGATCATGTCGAGATTGGTGCCGGTGACGCGCACGAAGCGCGACTTGTCCGGGTAGTCGATCGAGTGGATCGCGCCGTTCTGGTAGATGCCGGCCTGGCCCGGATTGAGCCGGTATTTCTTTTCCGGCTCGAGGTTGGCGTGGGTGGGGTCCTTGCCGTCGTCGAGACGCTTCCATTCGATCATGTCGGTCCAGAGCTTGGCCTGGCCGTAGATCGCCCAGGACGCGCCGTGATCGTGCGGCGGCGACACCCGCGCCTTGTCGTTGATGTGCGCCAGCACCTGGAACTTCAGCTCCGGGTCCTCATAGAGCACCTTCAGGCCGCGCTCGACGCTGTCGCCGCAGTATTTCTCGACGAAGTCCTTGTTGTTCAGAAGCCGCTCGAGATCGGCGCGGACCTTCTCGCGCCCGGCGGGGCCGGGGTCGGCCTTCAGCGCGGCGCGGCAGTCGGTGATGAATTGGTCGAGTTCGTAGGCCATGGGGCGCTCCCTGCAGATCGGTCGGCGGCAAATCTTCGGGCATATATCGTGTGCCGCGCAGGAGGATATTTTCCCGCAAATTGCCGCGCGGCGCCAGTCGGCCTCAGAATATCAATCCTGTGCCGGGCGCAGACGAAGATGGAAATTGCCGAAGGAAACCAGCCAAGAACCACCCGGGAAACGCAACCGGGAGCGGCAAGGGGCCATGCCTGACTGATGCGGCCCGCTAAGCGGCTCCCGGCGTGTCGTTCGTGGGTTTTGCCGCTACGCCATCGCCCAAACGGTTGCGATCACGCTGTGCGGCGGAACTGACCCGGTGGTGTCATCGAAACCTCCGTTGTTCCGTTTTTGGTGCTTGCCGCGGTCGCCTCAGCGACACGCTCCACACGTGTGCATGCTCCTCCTCGAGGCTCGCGAAGTCAACGGCGCACGCATTCAAATTTCATGTGTCTGAAAGTCGCGGCGAAGCGGTGGAGCATGGAACAAACCGCCGCGCCGCGGAAAGCAAAACGGACGCAGCGCCTTCCGCTTAGTTCGCGAGCTTGCCCCGCTCAGCCACGAGCGCGGCCATCACCGCGGCCTGCTCGTCGCCTTCGCGCAGTCCCGCGACGACGCCGGCGCGGTCCACCGCGGGCCGGTTCTGGCTGACCTTCCACTTTCCTTCGATGCGCACGATCGGAATCTCGATGCCGACGATGCCTTTCAGCTGCGAGGCGAGATACTGCTCCGGCGCATCATCGACCTTCCACGGCTTCGGCAGCCCGCCTTCCTTCAGGTTCGTCAGATCTTCGACCTGCCGCCTGAGCCAGCCCAGGTCTTCGATCGCGCGTGGCGCGCCCCAGGCGTGCACCGTCACGTAGTTCCAGGTCGGCACGGCTTTGCCGTGCTCGTGCTTGGTCGGATACCAGGACGGCGTGATGTACTGCTGCGGTCCCTGGAACACGACCATGCATTCCTCGACCGCGGCAAGCTCGCGCCATTGCGGATTGCCGCGCGCCATGTGCGCGCGCAGCGTGCCGTGCGGCGCAAGGTCCTGCGCCGCGAGATCACGGTAGACCAGGAACGGAATCGGGTTCGCCTGCAGCCCGCCCGGTCCTGCCGTGATCAGCAGGCCGAGCGGGTGCGAGCGAATGAGGTCGTGCTGGACCTCGATGCGATCCTCGCGGAAGTGCGGAGGCTGGTACATCGCTTGGCCTCGCTCATGCCACGACGCGCCGCGACTGGCCCCAGCTTTTCAGCGAGGCCCAGAGGCCGCGGTCGAGGCGGAAGCGGTCGATCGGCGCCGAGCTCGACAGCGCGCGGATCCGCAGCAGCCCCGCGCTCGACCACTGGAAGCCGCACTTCTCCAGCACCCGGCGCGAGGCCGGGTTGGTGACGCGCGCCGCCGCCTGGATCGCTTCGGCGTCGGTGTCGTCGAACACGTGATCAATCATCGCCCGCACTGCCTCGGTGGCGTAGCCCTTGCCCCAGTGCTTGACGCCGAGCCAGTAGCCGATCTCCGGCGGATGCCGGTCGATTTGTGCGTAGCCGCAGGCCCCGATCACTCGGTGGTTTTCCTGGCCGTTGCGCAGCGTGATCAGGAACGCGATCTCGTTGCCGAGATTGGCGCCCGAGATGAAGTCCTCGGCGTCGGATGCGCGATACGGATGCGGAATGCGTGCTGTGTTCTCGGCGATGCGGCGATCATTCGCGAGCATGGCCACCGCTTTTACGTCCCCAAGCCGCGGCGCACGCAGAACCAGCCGCTCCGTCTCGAGGACGGGGATACTTCTCTCGCGATACGAACCTGATGGTATCTCTTGCAGTGTCATGACACAGGCTCCTTGGTTTTAAAAAGCAGAAGGGGGAGACGGTATCCGTCTCCCCCTTACAAGGACCCCGCTGTGGGTCCCGCCGGTTCGGACAGACACCGGCGGACCCACTATGGTTCCACCGTCTTACTCGGCCGCGGCCTCCGTCATCGGAAGGACGGATACGAAGACGCGGCCTTTGGCTTTGGTATTGAACTGAACGCGACCATTGGTCAGCGCAAACAGGGTGTGGTCACGGCCGATGCCGACGTTTTCGCCCGCATGCCAGCGTGTCCCGCGCTGACGCGCGAGAATGTTGCCTGCGACGACGGTCTGGCCGCCGAACGACTTCACGCCGAGCCGCCGACCCTGCGAGTCGCGTCCGTTCCGGGAAGATCCGCCTGCTTTCTTGTGCGCCATGACTTTAAGCTCTCTAACTCGTGGTCGTTGTAACCCGATTCCGTGCCGGAATCATCTCACAAATATTGATGGACGCTGCTTTCTGAAGGGTCATGACGCAATTTTCTGCGCCGTGACCCCGCGTCCACCACCGTTTTGTTGCCCGGCCTACTCGGCCTTGGCCTCGGCGTCGTCCTCCTTGGGCGTCTTCGCCTTCGGAGCGGGCTTCGGCTTCGGGCCCTTCGAGGGCTTGGCGCCGTTCGTCAGGATCTCGGAAATCCGGATCAGGACGAAATCCTGGCGGTGGCCGCGCTTGCGCCGCGAGTTTTTGCGGCGGCGCTTCTTGAAGGCGATGACCTTCGGGCCGCGGCCGTGCTCGATGATCTCGGCCGCGACGCTCGCGCCCGAAATGGTCGGATTGCCGAGTTGCGGCTGGTCGCCGCCCAGCATGATGACCTCGCCGATCTGCACGATCGTGCCAGGCTCGCCTTCCACGCCCTCGACCTTGAGGACCTGGTCTTCGGCGACGCGGTACTGCTTGCCGCCGGCTTTGATGACTGCGAACATCGTTCTTGTCCCGTGCTCATACCCAGCTCTCAGGCTTTGCCCGGGCCGGCTTCTTTCAGTCGATTTGTGATGTGGTTACAGGCACTTAGTGCCGTAACAAATCGCGCGGACCCGAAGGGCCCGCGCCATTGCGGCATGCTTATGCGGCGGGAAGGGCCGTTCTGTCAAGGAACAGGCCCGGAAATGGACCAGTCCGCGGCCTGGCCTTCCTTGGGGCCAGCCGGCCTTAATTGACGAATATTTTATGTGAATTGGCGGGTGGCTGATTCTTGAAGGGGGGCGACAGCGCCGCGATGGCGTGCGGCCGGCAGAGCGGGAGGATCCCCACGATCCGACGGGTTTGACGCGCTCGGTGTGACGGCGGGAGCACGTGGAGGACGAGTGCGGACTGGCTTGTTACAGTGGCACCATGAACGACGCACCCTCATCGACCATCGTCTGGCGCGGCATGAACCGCGCCCAGCTCGACGACGCTTATGACAACGGCAAGGCGTGCCCCGATTCCGCCGAGCGCCGCGACGGCTGGATCGCGCGCAGCGCGCAAGTGCGGGCCGAGCGCCCGGAGCTGCTCGACCTTGCCTACGGGCCGCGCGAGCGCAACCGCATCGACGTGTTCCGCTGCGGCCGCGCGAATGCGCCGCTCTACGCTTTCATCCATGGCGGCTACTGGCAGCGCAACGACAAGAACATCTTCGCCTGCATGGCGGAAGGCCCGCTCGCCAATGGCTTTGACGTGGCGATGATCGGCTACACGCTCTGCCCGGACGTGACGCTGACCGAGCTCGTGGCCGAAACGCATGCAGCGATCCGCTTCTTGCGCACGCAGGGTGCGAAGCGCGGCTTCGGCACCGGCAAGCTCGTGGTCTCCGGCTGGTCGGCGGGCGGGCATCTCACCGCGGCGGCGCTGCCGCTCGACGAGGTCGATGCGGGACTCGCGATCAGCGGCATCTACGACGTCGAACCGTGCCGGCTGAATTACCTGAACGAAAAGCTGAAGCTGACCGCCGACGAAGCCCGGGCGATGAGCCCGATTCTGCATCTGCCCAAGGACGCGCGGTCCCGCAGCAAGCCTTTGACGGTCGCCTACGGCACAAACGAGATTCCGGAACTGCCGCGCCAGTCGCGCGACTATCATCAGGCGCGGCTCGACGCGGGCCTGCCATCGACGCTCTTGCCGCTGGAGCCGCACAACCATTTCTCGATCATGGAAGAGCTGCGCGCGCCGGGCGGAAGGCTCAACGGCGCCCTGAAGAACCTGATTGTGGCGCTCTCCTAAATAGCGCAGACTTCCCGCCAACAAGGGCAAATGCCCGAAGACGACGGGGAGGGATGGATGCGCGCATCGCGCGTTCTGTTTGCGCTTCTGTTCGTTGTCATGGCCGCGCTTGCGGCGGGGACGCCGGTCCGTGCGCAGGATTATCCGTCGCGTCCGGTCACGGTGGTGGTGCCGTTCGCGCCGGGCGGCGGCGTCGATCAGATGGCGCGGCTGATTTCCGGCAAGCTCGAGCAGCGGCTCGGCAAGAGCTTCATCATCGAGAACAAGCCCGGCGCGGGCTCGATCATCGCCGCGACCGCTGTGCAGAAGGCGGCAGCCGACGGCCATACGCTTTTGATGGCACCGGCGCCGACCATGGCGGTCAACGTCTCGCTCTACAAGAACCTGCCTTACGATCCGACCACGGACTTTGCGCTGATCGGCCTGCTTTCGGGCACGCCCTTCGTGCTGATGGTCAATGTCGACCTGCCGGTGCAATCGGTGCCGGAGCTGCTGGCCTACGCGAAGGCCAATGCTGACAAGATGACGTTCGCGTCCGCCGGGCCCGGCGTGCCGCATCACCTGTTCATGGAATTGTTCAAGGGCATGACCGGGATGAAGGCGTCGCACGTGCCCTATCGCGGCAGCCTGCCGGCGCTGAACGATCTGGTCGCGGGTCATATCCCGATGATGTTCAGCGATCTCGGCCCGGCCACCGGGCTGATCGAAGGCAAGCGCGTGCGCGTGCTCGGCATCTCGACGAAAACCCGGCATCCGTCGTTTCCTGACATTGCGCCGCTCGCGGAAGTGGGCGTGCCGGGCTACGAGGCGGTGTCGTGGCAGGCGATGGCCGCTCCCGCCCAGACGCCCAGGCCGATCCTCGACAAGCTCAATGCCGAGATCACCGCCGTGCTGGCGCTGCCGGAGGTGCGGGAGCAGATCCTGAAATACGGTTTTCTGCCGTTGCAGAACCGCGGCGTCGGCGAGCTGAAGGACTTCGTGAAATCGGAAATCGCCCGCTGGGGCAAGGTGGTGCAGGACGCGGGCATCGCGGCTTCGCAATAGCGGCTCGACGGCTTCGCGCCGAAATGCCGCGAAGGCGCGCAGAAGTGAGCGGAGGCAAGTCATGCCGAGGCGAGACCTGAAGGCTCTGTTCGGTTGGGCGCTGATCGCCGCCGCGGCGCTGGCCGCAGTCCCGCGCGAGGTTGTCGCGCAGGACTATCCGGCGCGCCCGGTGACGATCCTCGTTCCGTTCGCGCCGGGCGGCGGCACCGACATCTTGGCGCGCGCCGTGGCGCAGCGGCTGGAGCAGCGGCTCGGCAAGCCGTTCGTCATCGAGAACCGCGTTGGTGCCGGCACCGTGCTTGCGGCAGGGGCCGCCGCCAAGGCCGCGCCCGACGGCTACACGCTGATGCAGGCGACCAGCGGCACGCTGGCGATGAACGGCGCCATCTTCAAAAGCCTGCCGTACGATCCGGCGAAGGATCTGGTGCCGGTGGCGCTGGTCGCCGCGGTGCCGTTCGTGCTGCTGGTGAATGCCGACCTGCCGGTGCGCAGCGTCGCCGACCTGGTGAAGCTCGCGAAAGAGAAGCCGCTGAGCTACGGCTCCGGCGGGCCGGGCGCGTTCCATCATCTCAACGCCGAGCTGTTCAGCAGCATGACCGGCATCAAGATGTCCCACGTCCCCTACCGCGGCAGCGCGCCGGCGCTGATCGATCTGGTGGCGGGCCACATCCAGATCCTGTTCACCGATCTCGCGCCGGCGATCGATCTCGTCCGCGCCAACAAGGTCCGGGTGCTCGGGATCACCACCGCCGAGCCCGCGGCGGCCGCGCCCGACATTCCGCCGCTCGCCAAGGCCGGCGTGCCCGGCTACGACACGGCGGCGTGGCAGATGCTGGTCGCGCCGGCGAAGACGCCAAGGCCGGTTCTCGAAAAGCTCAACGCCGCGGTCAATGCGAGCGTGCAGACCGCCGACCTGCAGAAGCAGTTCATCGATCTCGGCCTGATCCCGATCGGCAAGGGCTCGCTCGAGGAGCTCGAGGCCTACACCCGGTCCGAGGTCACGCGCTGGAGCAAGGTGATCCAGGACGCCGGAATTGCCGGAACGCAGTAGCAGAGCATGATCCCGAAAAGTGTGCAGCGGTTTTCGGACAAGATCATGCGAACCTCAAAGAGCATGATCCCGAAAAGTGTGCAGCGGTTTTCGGACAAGATCATGCTCAAGCTCAAAACGCGTTGGAGCGGAGAAATGACCTGGTCGCGGCGTTGTGTGTTGGCGACATTGTGCCTGGCGGTCATTTCGGGTTTCGCCGCGGCGGAGGACTTTCCCGCAAGGCCGATCACCTTTGTCGTGCCGTTCACGCCCGGCGCGGCCACGGATTTCCTCGCGCGCATGCTCGGCAGGGAGCTGGAGGAAAAGTTCGGCAAGCCGGTGGTGGTCGAGAATCGGCCGGGCGCGGGCACCAACATCGGCTCGAATTCGGTGGCCAAAGCCGCGCCGGACGGCCACACGCTGCTGATGGCGACATCGACGCCGATGGCGATCAACGCTTCGCTCTACAAAAACCTGCCGTACGATCCCACCGCGGACTTCGTGCCGCTCGCGGTGGTGGCACAAAGCCCGTTCGTGCTGATCGCCAAGCCGTCGCTGCCCGTCAATTCAGCGAAGGACCTGATTGCGCTGGCGAAGGAGAAGCCGGGCCAGCTTTCGTTCGGCTCCGCGGGTCCCGGCTCGCCGCATCATCTGTTCGCCGAGCTCTTGGCAAGCATGTCCGGCGCCAAGATCAACCACGTCGCCTACCGCGGCAGCGTGCCGGCGCTGAACGACGTGGTGGCCGGCCACATCGATTTCATGCTGTGTGATTTCGCCTCCGCCGCAAGCATGATCGAGGCCAAAAGGGTCAAGACGCTCGGCGTTTCGACCGCGGCGCGCATTCCGGGGTTCGCCGACATTCCGCCGCTGAATGAGGCGGGCCTGCCCGGCTACGACGTGGCGGCCTGGTTCATGGTGGTGACGACCGGCAAGTCGCCGCAGCCCGCGGTCGATAGATTGCACGCCGAGCTGACGCGAAGTCTCGCCAAGCCCGAGATCAAGCAGCAGCTCCTCAAGCTGAGCCTGCTGCCGATGCAGACGAAATCCGTGCGCGAGATGCAAGACTTCGTGAAATCGGAGATCGCCCGCTGGGGCAAGGTGGTGGAGCAGGCCGGCATCGCCGGCTCGCAGTAGACGCCAATGGGAATGGAAATCGGAAGAGGATCAACGGGAATGAAATAGCCGCCCCGGTCGGGCAGCGGGAAGCCAACTTCAATCTGGGGGAAGTCATGCGCATCCTTGTTCGCTGCGCCGCGCTCGTCGCGGCGGGAATGGCACTGATCCAGACCGCCCCGGCGCGTGCCGATGATTACCCGTCGCGCTCCGTGACGATGATCGTGCCCTGGGCGCCGGCCGGCGCGGTCGATACCACCGCCCGCATCGTTGCGCCGAAGCTCGCCGAACGGCTCGGCAAGCCGGTGGTGGTCGAGAACCGCGGCGGCGCGGGCTCGACGCTCGGCACGGCGATTGCCGCCAAGGCCGCGCCCGACGGCTACACGCTCGGCATGCCCGGCAGCGGCTCGATGGCGGTGGGCCCGGCGATGTACAAGACGCTGCCCTACGACCCGACCAGGGACTTCGCGCCGATGGCGCTGATCGGCCGGGTGCCGTTCGTGCTGGTGATCAACGCCTCGGTGCCGGTGAAGACCATTCCCGAGCTGATCAGGTACGCCAAGGACAACAAGATGTTCTATGGCTCGGGCGGGCCCGGCTCGCCGCACCACATCTATGCCGAGATGTTCAAGGGCATGACCGGCATCGAGATGACCCACGTGCCCTACAAGGGCAGCGCCGATGCCATCAAGGATCTGGTCGCGGGCCACGTGCAGATCATGTTCTCCGACTCGGTGCCCTCCGTGCCGCTGATCACCTCCGGTGCGATCCGCGCGCTCGGCGTGACCACGTTGGCGCGCTGGACGGTCGCGCCGGACATTCCGCCGCTCAACGAAGCGGGGGTACCGGGCTTCGACGCGGCCGGCTGGTTCATGGTGTCGGGGCCGGCCGGCACGCCGAAGCCGATCGTCGAGCGGCTGCACGCCGAGTTCAAAGCCATCCTCGGCTTGCCCGATGTGCAGCAGGCGGTGAGCCGCACCGGCGTCGTGCCGGTGGTCAGTCCGCCGCTGGACGAGCTGCCGAAGTTCATCGCCAGCGAAAAGGACCGTTGGGGCAAGGTGGTGCAGCAGGCGGGGCTCGCGGGGACGCTCTAGACAACCGGCCGCCTCCCCAGCGGCTTGAAAGCAGGCTACGCTTTGCCGATCGGAACGGCCGGCGCCCGCGCGTCGACAAAGAATCCGGACGGGGAGGATTGTCATGACCATAGCCGGCCGAAGGACGGTGTCGCTTCGCTCGCCTATGGCGCGCTCGCTCGCGGCGTTCGCTGTCGGCGTTGCCCTGACTGCCAGCCCCGCGGCCCGGGCCGACGACTATCCGTCGCGGCCGATCACGCTGATCCTGCCGCTCGGCGCGGGCGGGGCGATGGACATCCTGGCGCGGGCGCAGTTCGAGCCAAAATTGAAGGAGCGCCTCGGCAAGCCGGTGATCGTCGAGAACAGAACCGGCGGCGGGACGGTGATCGCAGCGACCGCGGTCGCCAAGGCGCCGCCCGACGGCTACACGCTGTTCTTCGTGCCGGCCGGCACGCTCACCACCAACGCGAC
>JAIESI010000226.1 GCA_019746135.1 Xanthobacteraceae bacterium | reverse complement strand
CGCAGCCTGAAACGATACCCTCATGTTATCGGAGATCGCGCCACGCCGAATTCCAACCACTTTTCGGACAGCACCATGCCGGAGCTCGAAACTTTCAGATTGCACGTGGTGGAGGTCTCAGGTCCCGGTGCGACAAAGAGTCTTGAATAATTGTGCCCATAGAGTGGCAAGCATTGCCCACAACGCATGAAGATTAGTGCGACCCCCAGTCAGCTGCGACAACGCTCCCTCGTTGCCACAATTCAATCGGCCTGGCGCGCCGCGACTGGCTTGGTGCAGCGACTCGCTGGAATCGAGGGAGATCGGCCGTAAATCCGCGGTTTGCAGTTTTCGTCAAATGCGGCAGGCCCGCTTGCGGGCGTTTCGGTGCCGAGAGGTCTGCGGCGACGGCCAGTGTTCCGCACCCGACACTGGGGCCGCTCCCGCCCTCCGGGAGCGGGTTTTAGATTCTTTTGTTTGGTCGTTTTTCCAGCGGCGAACCGCTGCACACTTCGCCGGAAAATGCTCTAGCCGGGCCGCGTCATGCGTTCCGGGCGAACCAGCCGGTCGAACTCGGCGCCCGACAGCAAGCCGAGCCGAATCGCCTCCTCGCGCAGCGTGGTCCCGTTCAAATGCGCGGTTTTGGCGATCTTCGCCGCTTTTTCGTAGCCGACCTTCGGCGTCAGCGCCGTCACCAGCATCAGCGAGCGCTCCATCAACGCGCGGATGCGTGATTCGTCGGCGCGGATGCCCAACACGCAGTTGTCGGTGAACGAGCGCGCCGCATCCGCCAAAAGGCGGATGGATTGCAGCATGCAGTGAGCAAGCACCGGCTTGTATACGTTGAGCTCGAAATGACCCTGGCTTGCGCCAGCCGTAATCGCCGTCTGGTTGCCGAACACCTGACAGCAAACCATCGTCAGCGCCTCGGCCTGCGTGGGATTGACCTTGCCGGGCATGATCGACGAGCCGGGCTCGTTCTCCGGCAGAATCAGTTCGCCCAGGCCCGAACGCGGACCCGATCCGAGCAGGCGAATGTCGTTGGCGATCTTGAACAGATCCGTGGCGAGCGCGTTCAGCGCGCCGTGCGCGAAGGCGTAGGCGCCGTGCGAGGCCAAGGCCTCGAACTTGTTGCGGGCCGACGTGAACGGCAGTCGCGTGATCGCCGCGACTTTTTTTGCAAACAGCGCGGCGAAGCGCGGATGCGCGTTGAGGCCGGTGCCGACAGCGGTGCCGCCCTGCGCCAGGGGATAGAGCTGCTTCAGCGCGAGGCGGTTGCGAATGATGCCGCTATGGATTTGCGACGCGTATCCGGAAAACTCCTGCCCGAGCGTCAATGGCGTCGCGTCCTGCGTGTGCGTGCGGCCGATCTTGATGATCCGGGCGAACTCCTTGCTTTTTTTCTGAAGCGCGTCCTGCAGGTACGCCAATGCCGGATCGAGCAGCCACGCGATCTCCTCCGCCGCGGCAATGTGCATCGCCGTCGGGAAGCAGTCGTTCGACGACTGGCTCATGTTGACGTGATCGTTGGGATGCACCGGCGACTTGGCGCCGAGCTTGCCGCCGAGCATTTCGTTGGCGCGGTTGGCGATCACCTCGTTGACGTTCATGTTGGTCTGGGTGCCCGAGCCGGTCTGCCAGACCACCAGCGGGAAGTGTCCATCGAGCTTGCCGTCGATGACCTCCTGCGCGGCTTTGGCGATCGCGTTGGCACGCCGGGCGTCGATCAGCTTGAGCGACAGGTTCACCTCGGCCGCGGCGCGCTTGACGATGCCGAGCGCGCGGATCAGCGGCCGTGGCATCCGCTCGGTGCCGATGCGGAAGTTCTCGATCGAACGCTGGGTCTGCGCGCCCCAATAGCGGTCGGCTGCTACTTCAATCGGGCCGAATGTATCGCTCTCGGTCCTGGTGCGAGCAGGACGGCGCGCGGGGGTCCGGGCCTTGGCCATGCCGCCCGGCCGTTACTTCTTGCGGAACCGGTCGAGCCTGACCACTTCGGCGCCACCGGATTTGTCGGGGCCGGCATCCGGCTTGTCCACGGCCTCGGCGCCCGGCGCCTGCGGCCGGGGACTGGCAGGAACGCTGGTGCGGGCCGGCTCCTTGGCGGCCTCCGGTTGCCTGGCCTCTTGCTTGATGGCCGGGGCCTTCGGCTTCATCGCCTCGCCGGATTCCGCCTCGTCATCGGCCTCGTCGCCGGCCTCCGCGAGCGTTTCGAATTGCAAGGTGAATTGCACTGACGGGTCGGCAAACGCCTTGATCGCGGCGAAAGGCACCACCAGCCGCTCGGCAACCCCGCCGAACGACAAGCCCACCTCGAACAGTTCGTCGGTGACCTTGAGGTCCCAGAACTGGTGCTGGAGGACGATGGTCATCTCTTCCGGATAGCGCTCGCGCAGCCGGTCCGACAGTTTGGCGCCGTCCGCCGTGGTGTCGAAGGTGATGAAGAAGTGATGGTCGCCGGCGAGCCCGCCCTTGGCGGACTCGGCCAGCACGTTGCGGACCATGCCGCGCAGCGCCTCCTGGACCAGAATGTCGTAGCGGATGTGATCGACGGACATGGACGCGTTCAAGTCTCCGGTGCAATGCGGTTCAATATAGGCAGAGTCGTCGACGCACGAGAGCCGCAGCAGTCAGAATTGATCCGAAAATGAGAAAGTGGAGGCTTCTGTTGCCAGGTGCCTCCGGACCCCGCCTGACGGAGCTTAACCCGCCAGGGCTTTAAATCGGTCTTTCAAACCGCATTACGCGGCCTGAGCAACCGGAGCATAGTTGTCGTTGGCAACTATGGAATGGTCCGATAACGACGGAACCATAACGGGCAAAAGCGCGCTCTTTACACCCTCGTCGATCCTGGTTCGGCCCCGCCGAAGCCCGTGCTCGCCGGGCTTGGGTGGAGCCGCCGGGTACTGCCCCCGGGTCCGAATGGTTTATTGCAACGGCCGTTTATCGCCATAGCCGGCTTGCGCCGGCCCACTGAATATAGGCGCGCAAGGTTGACGAAAAAAGAGCCGTGATCCGGATGCCGGTGGAGAAAGGCCCCCGGGTTCCCGCATTAACCATGCCTTGAAAGTTGGTTAATGCCGCGGCGTCCGATGCCTTGATCCTCGAGATGGAACCCGGGCATGGTTGGTTAATTCCCAGCGCGGCGGCTGTGGGGAAACACGACTTCTAACGAGGGGAAGGCCATGCGCCCAACCTGGAAGTGTACAGCGCCGCCGAATTCACCAATCCTGGTTGGAAGCCCGGTCATCGCCGCTGCCTTGGTTTCGGTCGCCGCGTGGCTCGCGCCGCCGACACCGGCGCAGGCGCAGGCCGCGGGCGCGCTCCAGCCGCACAGCGTGCGGACCTTGGCGCATCTCAACCGCCCGGAGCCGCCGTTGCAGCAGGAGCCAGCCGCCGCGCCACGGCCGCAGGACGTTTGCTTCGGCAAGACGTCCCCCGGTGACGCTGCGATCTCCGCGTGCAGCAAGCTCATCCAGGGCGAGCGATGGCGCCATTCCCAGGGGCCGGCCTATGGCCGCCGCGCCGAGGCGCATCGCGCGCAAGGCTCAGTCGATGCCGCGCTCGCCGACTACGACCGGGCCATCAAGCTCGAGCCGAAGAAAGCCAGCCACTATCTCGGCCGCGGCCTCGTCTATCTCGAACTGCGCGACGCCGATCGCGCAATCCGCGATTTTGGTCAGGCGATCGGGCTCGATCCCCGCAACGCCACGGCGTTCAAGCGGCGGGCCCAGGCGCATCGGCTTTCCGGCAACCCGGACCGCGCCGTCGCCGACTATGACGCGGCGATCCGGATCAACTCCAAGGACGCCGACGCGCACCTGCAGCGTGGCCTCATCCATCGCGAGTTGCAGGACAGCGCCCGCGCTCTCGGCGATTTCAGCCGGGTGACGGAACTCGATGGCGAGCGGATGCTCGGTCACTACCATCGCGCCGCGGTGCTGTTCGAGGCGCGGCGGTACGACCGCGCGATCCGCGATCTCGACCGCGCCATCAACCTGAGCCCGGATCACGCGCCCTCGTTCAATCTCAGGGGGCAGGCCTATGCCGCGATCGGCGAGACGCGGCGGGCGATCCAGGATCTCGATCAGGCGGTGCAACTCGACGGCCATTTCGCCGAAGCCTTCGTCAACCGCGGCAACATCTTCCAGAGCACCAACAAATGGGAGCGGGCGCTGGCCGATTACGGCGAAGCGGTCCGGCTCAAGCCGCAGGATGCCTATTCGCTCTACAGCCGCGGGCTTGCGATGCGCGCGCTCGGCCGGGAGGAGGAGGCTCAGGTCGACATCGCCAAGGCCAAGGAGATCGAGCCCGGCATCGGGCCATGACCCGCGCTGGCCAGCAGCGCGTTCACACGCGTCTTCGACGTGCCACAGCGCGAGCACCTTGCAGCGGCCGCGCCGAGCCCTCGTGTTGCTATCGCTCCACGCGCGGCTCCATTTCGCGATCCGAAAAATCGCTGCAACAATTAGATTGGTCGCGAACGCACCCTGAGGCTAAATGTCTCGGTCATGTCCGAGACCGACACGCCAGCGGCGGCCAGACCGCCGGTCCCCACCCACGCCGAACTGTTCTTCGCTTTCTTCAAGATCACGCTGTCAGGCTTCGGCGGGACGCTGCCGTGGACGCGGCGCATGTTCGTCGAGGAGAAGCGCTGGCTCACCGCGCAGGAGTTCAACGACGTCTATGCGCTGTGCCAGTTCCTGCCGGGACCCAATATCGTCAATCTGACATCGGTTTTCGGATCGCGAATGCGCGGTCCGACCGGGGCGCTCGCGGCCTGGTCGGGATTTTTGCTTGTTCCGTTCTGCGTCATGCTGGCTGCGGCCATCCTTTATGAGCGCTATGGCGACGTCGAAGCCGTGCGCCGCGTGCTGACCGGCATAGCGCCCGCCGCGGCCGGGCTGATCATCGCAACCGTGGCGAAAATGGCTGCGCCGATGTTCAAAAGCCTTGGGCCTGCGCCGTTTGTGATCGTCGCGACGGCCATTGCGATCGGCCTGATGCGCTGGCCGCTGCTCTGGGTGATGCTGGTGATGGTGCCGGTCAGCATCGGTCTCGCCTGGTGGGTGCGGCGATGAAGGGTGACGGCGACATCCTGTTCATTTTGGCGGTGCAATTCGCGATCATGGCGCTGCTGGCGCTCGGCGGCGCCAACGCGGTCGTGCCGGAAATGCATCGCCAGGCGGTCGAGCTGCGCGGTTGGATGTCGGAACGCGAATTTGCCGACATGTTCGCCATCTCGCAGGCCGCGCCCGGCCCCAACGTGATGATGGTCACGCTTATCGGCTATCACGTGGCGGGTATAACGGGCGCTCTGGTTACGACCTTCGCCATGTGCGGCCCGACCGCAATCCTGGCTCATTTTCTGGGCGGCGCGTGGGATCGATTTAAGGACAAACCATGGCGCATGGTCGTTCAGGCGGGCCTTGTGCCGATTTCGGTGGGGCTGGTTGGTGCAAGCGCCATTGTTCTGACCCGCGCGGCCGATCATAGCTGGCTGGCCGTGCTCATCACCGCCGCAACAGCCGTCGTTGCATTCTGGTCACGCTGGAATCCGCTCTGGCTGATAGGACTTGCCGGGCTGGCGGGCTTGACCGGCTGGGTTTGATCTTGTCACACAGCGTTCACGGTTGCTTTTTCCTGCGGAAAGCTGTCTTCTGGCGCGGGGGAAACGTAATCAGTCGCTGTGAGTAACTGAGGGGAGTGGGGTTTGATGTCTGATGCAGCGTCATCAGGTGGTCGCCACGTTGAAGAAGCGCGCCGCCGCTACAATCTGATCGGCGGATTGGTCATCGCCGTTCTTGGCTTGGCCCTGCTGACCACCTCGTTCCTGGTGCACAATCCGGTTCCGCTGGCGGTGCGCGCAGGCATCATCGTCTACGTCGCGGTCGGCATCGCCTTCGCCTCGGGCCTGCTGAAGGTGCAGAACCAGCAGGACGTTTACGGCGGCATGGCGCTGATCCTGATCTCGCTGGTCGCGTTTGTCGCCTCGAACGATCTGCCTGGCATGCGCGGCTTTGCGTTCGGTCCCGGCACGGCGCCGCGCCTGTTCGCATTCACGCTGGCACTGCTGGCCATCGGCGTCGTCGTGACCGGCCTCCTGACAGCAGGACCGGACGTGACTCCCTACAAGATACGCGGCGTGTTCTTCATCATCGGTGCGATCCTGTGCTTCGCCGCGACGATCCGGCCGCTGGGCCTCGTGATCGCGAGCTTCTCGACCATGCTCATCTGTGCGGCGGCGGCCGACGACGTGAAATGGCGCGAAAGCTTGATTGTCGCTGTCGTCATCACGGCATTCTGCTCCGTCTTGTTCCCGTATGGCTTGAACCTGCCGTTCCAGCTTTGGCCCCGGTTTTGGTAATCGGCGAGACAGAACATGTATGACCTGATTTCAAACCTCTGGCTCGGCATGGGCGTGGCCATCACGCCGACCAACGTCTTTCTCTGCCTGATCGGTGCACTTGTCGGCACCCTGATCGGCGTGTTGCCGGGCATCGGCTCGCTCGCCACCATCGCCATGCTGCTGCCGATCACGTTCGGCCTGCCGCCGGTCGGCGCGCTGATCATGCTCGCCGGAATCTACTACGGCGCGCAGTACGGCGGCTCGACCACGTCGATCCTGGTGAACATTCCAGGCGAGTCATCGTCGGTGATCACGACGCTGGACGGCCACCAGATGGCCAAGAACGGACGCGCAGGCCCGGCGCTCGCCATCGCCGCGATCGGCTCGTTCTTTGCCGGCTGCGTTGCGACCGTGCTGGTTGCCGCGCTCGGCGCGCCGCTCACCTCGATCGCGCTGCTGTTCGGCCCCGCCGAATACTTCTCGCTGATGGTGCTCGGCCTGATCTTCGCCGTCGTGCTCGCCAAGGGCTCGGTGCTCAAGGCGCTGACCATGATCCTCATGGGCCTGTTGTTCTCGATGATCGGCTCGGACCTCGAGACCGGCGCCGAGCGCATGACCTGGGGCATTCCGGAATTGTCCGACGGCATCGGCTTCGTCGTCGTCGGCATGGGCGTGTTCGGCTTCGGCGAGATCCTGCGCAACCTCGAGAGCACCGGCTCCCGCGATATCGTGCAGGGCAAGATCTCCGGCCTGATGCCGACGCTGCCCGACCTCAAGGCGTCGGCCGGCGCCATCGGTCGCGGCACCGTGATCGGCTCGTGCCTTGGCATCCTGCCGGGTGGCGGCGCGATCATCGCGTCGTTCGCCGCCTACACCTTCGAGAAGAAGGTGTCGAAGCACCCCGAGCGGTTCGGCCGCGGCACGATCGAAGGCGTCGCGGCGCCGGAGAGCGCCAACAACGCCGCCGCGCAGACCTCGTTCATCCCGCTGCTCACCCTCGGCATCCCGCCGAACCCGGTGATGGCGCTGATGGTCGGCGCCATGACCATCCACGGCATCGTGCCGGGCCCGCAGGTCATGACCAAGCAGCCGGAGCTGTTCTGGGGCATGATCGCCTCGATGTGGCTCGGCAACCTGATGCTGGTCGTCATCAACCTGCCGCTGGTCGGCGTCTGGGTGCGCCTGCTGCGCGTGCCCTATCGCCACCTGTTCCCGATGATCGTGATCTTCTGCTGCATCGGCATCTACTCGGTGAACAACGCACCGTTCGATGTGACGATGACCGCGATCTGGGGTGTGGTCGGCTACTGGCTGGTGAAGCACGACTTCGAGCCGGCGCCGATGATCCTGGGCTTCGTGCTCGGCCCGCTGATGGAGGAAAACCTCCGCCGCGCCATGCTCATTGCCCGCGGCGACGCGACGGTGTTCCTGACCCGGCCGATCTCGGCCACGCTGCTCGCCATCTCGGCGTTCATGCTGATCCTGTCGCTCCTGCCGGCGATCCGCGGCAAGCGCGACGAGGTCTTCACCGAGTAGGCTGCGACATTAAGGTTGCGACCAAAGTACAACCCCCGGAGGACGTTTTTCCGTCCCCCGGGGGTTTTCTATGTATGGTCGTACGATTTACATACCGCCAGAAAATAAGCCCTTAGATGCCGGAGACACCCATGACTTTCTCACGATCCGCCACCGGTCTTGTGGCCGGCGCCCTCGCGCTGGCACTCGGGATCGCCCCCGCCGCGGCGCAGGACTATCCGAACCGCCCCGTCACCGTGATCGTGCCGTTCGCGGCCGGCGGGCCGACCGACGTGATCGCCCGTATCGTCACCGACAACATGGCGAAGACGCTCGGCCAGACCTTCGTGATCGAGAACGTGGTTGGCGCCGGCGGCACCACCGGCATCACCCGCGCCAAGCGCGCCAAGAACGACGGCTACACGATTGCGATGGGCCATCTCGGCACCCAGGCCGCCGCGCCCTCGCTCTATCCCAACCTGCAATACGATCCGGTCAACGACTTCGAGCCGATCGGGCTTGCCGCCGGCACACCGATCCTGATCCTCGCCAAGAAGGACTTCCCGGCGAAGGACCTGAAGGAGTTCGCCGCCTACGTGAAGGCGAACGAGACCAAGGTCAACGCGGCCCATGCCGGCGTCGGCTCGGTCTCGTTCACCACCTGCCTGCTGCTCAACAGCATCCTGAAGGTGAAGCCGACCGCGGTGCCGTATCAAGGCACCGGCCCCTCGATGAACGCGCTGGTCGCCGGTCAGGTCGACTATATGTGCGACCAGATCGTCAACGCCGTGCCGCAGGTTCTGGGCGGCACCATCAAGGCCTATGCGATCGGCACCGAGGAGCGCAACCCGTCGCTGCCGAACGTGCCGACCGCCAAGGAGGCCGGGATGCCGGAGTTCCAGGCATCGGCCTGGAACGCGCTGATCGCGCCCAGGGGCACGCCGAAGGCTGTGGTGGACAAGCTGTCCGACGCGCTCAGCAAGGCGCTCGACGACGAGACCACGCGCAAGCGGCTCCTCGAGCTGGGCAGCGACATTCCGGGCAAGGACCGCCGCGGCGGCCCGGCGCTCCAACAATTGGTGAAGTCGGAGATCGACAAGTGGTCGCCGGTGATCAAGGCCGCCGGCCCGACCAACTGACCTGTTGAGACTGTGCAAAAGCGGGGAGGGGGCGGCGCAAGCCCGCCCCCTTTTCCGTTGCCATGCCTATATACGGACAGCGGCCGGCTTCGTCCGCCCGCGTTCCGGCGATAATCTGTTCATTCCGGCGCTGAGTCGCGCTCGCTGAGGTTCGCTCGATGCGGCAATACCTCGAACTGATGGAACATACGCTCGCCGACGGCGTCGAGAAGCGCGACCGCACCGGCACCGGCACGGTTTCGGTGTTCGGCCATCAGATGCGCTTCGACCTCAAGGATGGCTTCCCGCTGGTCACCACCAAGAAGCTGCACGTGAAATCGATCGTGCACGAGCTGCTCTGGTTTCTCACCGGCGACACCAACATCAAGTACCTCAACGACAACGGCGTGCGGATCTGGGACGAATGGGCCGACGCGCGCGGCGATCTCGGCCCGGTCTACGGCCATCAGTGGCGCTCCTGGCCGGCGCAGGACGGCCGCACCATCGACCAGATTGCCAACGTGGTGGAGATGATCCGGCGCAATCCGGACTCGCGGCGCCTCATCGTCACCGCGTGGAATCCGGCCGACGTCGATAAGATGGCGCTGCCGCCGTGCCACTGCCTGTTCCAGTTCTACGTCGCGAAGGGCCGGCTCTCCTGCCAGCTCTACCAGCGCTCCGCCGATATCTTCCTCGGCGTGCCGTTCAACATCGCGTCCTATGCGCTGCTCACCCACTTGGTGGCTCAGCAGACTGATCTCAAGCCCGGCGAATTCATCTGGTCAGGTGGGGATTGTCACTTGTACCTGGATCACATTGAGCAGGCTCGGTTGCAGTTGATGCGTGCGCCCCTGCCGCTTCCCCGATTGGTGATCAAAAGACTGCCGCCAACCATTTTCGACTATCAATACGACGATTTCGCCCTCGAGGATTACCAGGCTCACGCCCATATTCCCGCAAAGGTTTCGAAGTGAGTGGCAAGACATCGAAGCCTTCCATATTTATCGGGTCGTCGTCGGAACGCCTTGATGTTGCTTACGCTATCCAGGAATCTTTAGAGTACGACGCTGAGCCGACGGTGTGGACTCAGGGCATTTTCGAGCCGACGAGTAACTCTCTGGCCGACCTCATCAAGGCATCGCGGTCATTTGAATTTGCGATTTTTATTTTTGCGCCTGACGACCTTCTTTTGTTGCGAAATGAACAGAAGCGAGCAGTTCGGGACAACGTGATTTTTGAACTTGGCCTCTTTATTGGAGCGCTGGGGTCTGAGCGTTGCTTCCTTGTTTGTCCAAGAGGAACGGAGTCCGTGTATCTTCCAACTGATCTGCTGGGGGTGACCCCGCTTACTTACGTTGCGGATCGCGCGGACGGAAATCTTGTGGCCGCGCTGGGACCGGCGTGCAATCGTGTCCGTCGCGCGATGAGCGCATTCGTCTCTGGGGCAGTGACAAGGAACGTCGTCACCAAATCGGTCACGCAGATCGCACAGGCTGATGACTACTTGTCGGCCTGGGAGGCGCCGCCGTTGGTTGAGGCCAGGAAAATTGTTGGCAACTCGGGACTATTCGATCCTTACGATTCCGATTTTGAAAAAGTGCGACCGGCCCTTCAGCGAATTTTCGCGTTTTTCGAGAGCATGGCCGAGGCGATCCTTTCGGGTCGCATTGACGAGGCAGCGCTTCGGCAAGTCTTTGAAAAGCCTGTTCTGGAGCTTTGGCCGCATCTGTACACGTCGCTTGCGCCTCCGAACCACGCCGCTGAATGGTGGGATCCTCCTCCCAAAATCTCCCAGCTTTTCACTCAATGGGGCGCGGGTGCCCGGGTGGGGCAGTGAAATCCGTCGCGATCGTCCTCATCGCCGCGGTCGCCGACAACGGCGTGATCGGCCGCGATAACGCGCTGCCGTTCCGCCAGAGTTCCGACCTCAGGCGCTTCAAGGCGCTGACCATCGGCAAGCCGGTGCTGATGGGCCGCAAGACGTTTGCCTCGATCGGCAAGCCTTTGCCGGGCCGCACCAACATCGTGGTCAGCCGCGATCCGGGCTTTGCGCCGGACGGCGTCGTCGTCGTGCGGAATTTGGCGGCGGCGGTGGCCGCCGCGCGCGAGGATGCGCGGCAGCGAGGCGTCGACGAGATCGCGGTCATCGGCGGCACCGGCCTATTCGCGCAATTGATGCCCCTTGCCGACCGCCTGGAGATCACCCATGTCCACATGCGGCCGGCGGGCGATACCCACTTCCCGCCGATCGATGCGACACAATGGCGCGCGGTGGCGCGCAGCGATCATCCGGCCGGGCCGCAGGACGAGGCCAGCTTCAGTTACGTCACCTACGCGCGGAACTGACCTTCACGTCGATGGGAAAGATCAGCCCCGCCAGCCGCTTGGCCCCTCTCGCTGGCGTGCGTTGTAAGGCGCTGGCCGCTCCCATATAACCACCACCCAGCGAAAACGGGCCGGCGCGACGACCGGCCCCGGAGGAGAGATTTCATGCCGTGGAGCAATCAGGGCGGCGGGCCCTGGGGATCGGGCGGATCGAGGGGCCCCTGGGGCTCCGGACCGCAGTCGTCCGGGCCGACCCCGCCGGACCTCGAGGAATTGCTGCGCCGCAGCCAGGACAAGCTCAAGACCGTGCTGCCCGGCGGCAATCTGGGGGGGCGCGGGTTCCTGGTGCTGGTGCTCGGCGCCGTGGCGCTGTGGCTTCTGTCGGGCTTCTTCCGCGTCGAGCCCGACGAGGTCGGCGTGGTGATGCGCTTCGGCAAGCAGGTGCGCGAGGTGCAGCCGGGCCTGAACTACCACTTCCCGTATCCGATCGAGACCGTGCTGACACCCAAGGCGCTGCAGCAGCGCAAGATCGACGTCGGCATGCGCATCGTCGACGATCTTCGCCGCGGCACCACGGTGCGTGACGTGCCGGAAGAAAGCCTGATGCTGACCGGCGACGAGAACATCGTCGACGTCGACTTCTCGGTGCTGTGGCGGATCGATCCGAAGGCGGATGGCGTCGGCAAATATCTGTTCAACATCCAGAACCCCGAAGGCACGGTGAAGGCGGTGGCGGAAAGCGCCATGCGCGAGGTGATCGGCCGCTCGGAAATCCAGCAGGTGCTGACCGTCCGTCAGCCGATCGAGACGGCGGTGCAGGACCTGATGCAGAAGACGCTCGACCAGTACGGCGCCGGCGTCGTGATCCAGCAGGTGCAGATGCAGAAGGTCGATCCGCCGCAGCAGGTCATCGACTCGTTCCGCGACGTGCAGGCGGCCCGCGCCGACCTCGAGCGCGCGCAGAACGAGGCGCAGACCTACGCCAACCGCGTGGTGCCGGAGGCGCGCGGCCGCGCCGCGCAAATCCTGCAGGCCGCGGACGCCTACAAGTCGCAGACGGTGGCGGAGGCGGTCGGCCAGACCGCGCGCTTTGCCAAGATCTACGAGGAGTACAAGAAGGCGCCCGACGTCACCCGCAAGCGCATGTATCTGGAGACGATGGAGCGCCTCTTGGCAGGTACCGACAAGATCATCCTCGACTCGGGCGGGCAGTCCGGGACCGGCGTCGTGCCTTACCTGCCCCTGAACGAACTCACGCGGCGTCCGCCGCAACAACAGCAGCAGCCGAGCGGAGGCGCGCGATGAGAGTGGGTATCGCCGGAGGCGTAGTCCTCGTCCTCCTTCTGGTCGCCGTCGTGCTCGGCTGGTCGTCGCTGTTCACGGTCTATCAGACCCAGCAGGCGATCGTCGTGCGGCTCGGCGAGCCGGTTCGCGTCGTCACCGAGCCCGGCCTCAACTTCAAGGTTCCGCTGATCGACAGCGTGATCGGCATCGACAAGCGCATCCTCGACCTCGAAAACCCGGCGCAGGAGGTGATCGCCTCCGACCAGAAGCGCCTGGTGGTCGATGCGTTCGCACGCTATCGCATCGTCGACGCGCTGCGGTTCTACCAGCGTGTCGGCACCATCCAGGGCGCCAACGCGCAGCTCTCGGTCCTGCTCAACGCCGCGATCCGGCGCGTGCTGGGCGAGGCGACGCTCACCCACGTGGTGCGCGACGAGCGCGCCACGCTCATGTCCAAGGTGCGCGAGCAGCTCGACCGCGACGCGCGCGACTTCGGCATCTCGATCGTGGACGTGCGAATCCGCCGCGCCGATCTGCCGGACCAGAACAGCCAGGCGGTGTATCAGCGGATGCAGACCGAGCGCCAGCGCGAGGCCGCCGAGTTCCGCGCCCAGGGCAGCCAGCGCTCCCAGGAAATCCGTTCCAAGGCCGACCGCGACGTGACCGTGCTCGTCGCCGAAGCCACGTCGAAGGCCGAGCAGGCGCGCGGCGACGGCGATGCCGAGCGCAACCGCATCTTCGCCGAGGCGTTCGGCAAGGATCCGGATTTCTTCTCCTTCTACCGCTCGATGCAGGCCTACGAGACCGGCATGCGCCACAACGACACCCGCATGGTGCTCAATCCCGAGTCGGAGTTCTTCCGCTATTTCGTCGATCCGTCGGGCAAGCCGCGTGGCGATAATGCAGGGTCGTCGGCCGGCGCGCGGACGCCTCCGGCGGCTCCCGCGCCGGCTCCAGCTGCGGCTCCAGCTCCGGCCCGCTAAGTTCCGGAGCGGCGGCAACAGCGCACGGGGCGGCGGGCGGCGATGTCCGACTTTGTGGTGGCGATCGGTCTCGTGCTGGCCATGGAGGGGATCCTGTTCGCCGCGTTTCCGGGCGCGGTGAAACAGGCCATGGCCCACGTGACGGAAACGCCGGATACGGCGTTGCGGACCATCGGCATCGTTTCGGCGGTGATCGGCGTCGTTCTGGTATGGTTTGTGCGCGGTTGAGCGGCCGTCCGGGTCGCTTTTCCGCCTGAATCCGCCGGTTCATACATATCCTGCTGGCGCTAAACGTTGCTTGCTTCCGCGGTGCCGTGGAGGCACTGTCGCCACCAATGCATCCTCAGGAGATTTGACGGTCATGGCCCGCCTAAACGCCTGGAAGCACGCCTTTTTCCGCCCGGCTTTGACCGTGGCCGCCGCTGCGGCGATCGCGCTGCCGGCGCTCGTTGCGCCCGCTTTCGCGCGCGGACCCGAGAACATCGCCGACGTTGCCGAAAAAGTGATCGACGCGGTGGTCAACATCTCGACCTCGCAGAAGGTCGAGGGGCGCGGCGGTGGCGGCGCGCAGCAGGCGCCGAACCTGCCGCCGGGCTCGCCGTTCGAGGAGTTCTTCGAGGAGTTCTTCGAGGAGTTCTTCAAGAACCGCCGCGGCCAGGGCGGTGACGATTCGACGCCGAACCGCACCCCGCGCCGCGTCAGCTCGCTGGGTTCCGGCTTCATCATCGATGCCGCCGGTATCGTCGTCACCAACAACCACGTCATCGCCGATGCCGACGAGATCAACGTCATCCTGACCGACGGCTCGCGGCTCAAGGCCGAGGTGGTCGGCCGCGATCAGAAGACCGACCTGGCCGTGCTGCGGGTCAAGCCGACCAAGCCGCTCAAGGCGGTGAAGTTCGCCGACTCCGACAAGGTGCGGCTCGGCGAGTGGGTGGTCGCGATCGGCAATCCGTTCAGCCTCGGCGGCACGGTCACCGCTGGCATCGTCTCGGCGCGCAACCGCGACATCAATTCCGGCCCCTACGACAACTACATCCAGACCGACGCCGCCATCAACCGCGGCAACTCCGGCGGTCCGCTGTTCAACCTCGAGGGTGAGGTGATCGGCGTGAATACCGCGATCATCTCGCCGTCGGGCGGCTCGATCGGCATCGGCTTTGCCGTGCCGTCGAAGACCGTGCAGCAGGTGGTCGGCCAGTTGCAGCAGTTCGGCGAGATTCATCGCGGCTGGCTCGGCGTCAAGATCCAGCAGGTCACTGACGAGATCGCCGAAAGCCTGAACCTGAAGCCCGCGCGCGGCGCGCTGGTGGCGGGCATCGACGACAAGGGCCCGGCCAAGCCCGCGGGCATCGAAGCCGGCGACGTGATCGTCAAGTTCGACGGCAAGGACATCAAGGAGATGCGCGATCTGCCGCGCATCGTCGCCGACACGCCGGTCGGCAAGGACGTCGAGGTGCTGATCGTCCGCAAGGGCAAGGAAGAGAAGAAGACGGTCAAGCTCGGCCGTCTCGAGGACGCCGAGAAGCCGGTCAAGGCGTCGGCGACGCCGAACGCGCCGGCCGACAAGCCGGTGGTGCAGAAGTCGCTCGGCCTGCAGCTCTCGGGCATGAACGACGATCTGCGCAAGCGCTACAAGATCAAGGACTCGATCAAGGGCGTGGTGATCACCGGCGTCGACGCCTCGTCGGCCGCGGCCGACAAGCGGCTCGCCGCCGGCAGCACCATCGTCGCCATCGAGCAGGAGCAGGTGGCGCAGCCGGCCGACGTGCAGCGGCGCGTCGACACGCTGAAGAAGGCGGGCAAGAAGACCGCGCTGCTGCTGGTCGCGACCGCCGAGGGCGACATGCTGTTCGTGGCACTGCCGATCGAGTGAGCGGCAACAGCGATTGAAGTGCGAAGGGCGGCCGCAGGGCCGCCCTTTTCATTGTTGATTTCGTAGGGTGGGCAAAGGCGCGATAGCGCCGTGCCCACCTGCCGCACGGCAAGAAGAAAGAGGTGGGCACGCTTCGCTTTGCCTACCCTACGAGTTCACGAGCCGACGAACGCGGTGCGCGGATAACCCTGCGCGTAAAGCAGCGCCGTGAGGTCGCCGTGGTCGATGCGCGCGGCGGCAGCCTCGGCCACGGCGGGCTTGCCGTGATAGGCGACGCCGAGCCCCGCGGCCTCGATCATCGGGATGTCGTTGGCGCCGTCGCCGATCGCCATGGTTTCCTCAGGCCGGAGCCCGAGCCGCTGTTGCAGCTCGCGCAGCGTGTCGAGCTTGGCCTCCTTGCCGAGGATCGGCTCGGCGACCTGGCCCAAGAGCCTGGCGTCGCCGTCCACCAGCAGGATGTTGGAGCGGTCCTCGTCGAAGCCGATCATCGCGCCGATCTTTTGGGTGAACAGCGTAAAGCCGCCGGAGACCAGGCAGGTGTAGGCGCCGTGCGCGCGCATGGTCGCGACCAGCGTCTTGCCGCCGGGCGTGAGCACGATGCGCTTCGCGATCACTTCGTTGGCGACCGTCTGCGGCAGGCCCTTGAGCAGGGCCACGCGCTCGCGCAGCGCCGGCTCGAACGCGATCTCGCCGCGCATCGCCCGCTCGGTGATCGCGGCCACATGCGCCTTCAGGCCCACGTAATCAGCCAGCTCGTCGATGCATTCCTGGCCGATCATGGTGGAGTCCATGTCGGCAAGAAACAGCCGCTTGCGCCGGTGCGCGCGCGGCTGCACCACCACGTCGGCCGGCCGCCCGGCCAGCATCGTCCGCACCGGGGAGGCGAGCGCGCGTTGGTCATCGGCCGCGGCCGGGGTAAAGGGAATGTCGGCGGCGATGCCGGGATCGAGCCAGACCGGGTCTTGGGCCGCAGGCAGCGCCGCCCGCGCCCGCGCCAGCACGGCGTCATCGAGCGCCGGTGCCGCGGGATTGGAGATCAGGGTCGCGACATGAGTCATGCGATGCGGGAGTCCGGCCCGAAAGGTGTCGGCGGCAAGCGAGCGGTGCTTATTGCAGGCCCGACCGCGAGCGGCAAGTCGGCGCTGGCGATCGCGCTCGCCGAGCGGCTCGGCGGCGTCGTCATCAACGCCGATTCCATGCAGGTCTACCGCGAGCTGCGGATCATCACCGCGCGGCCCACGCCGGACGACGAGGCGCGCGTGCCGCACAGGCTCTATGGCCATGTCGATGCCGCCGAGAACTATTCGGCCGGGCGCTGGTGCGCCGACGCCCGTGCTGCCCTCGACGACATCGGGCGCGAAGGGCGCCTGCCGATCCTGGTGGGCGGCACCGGGCTTTATTTCAAGGCGCTGACCCAGGGGCTCTCCGTGGTGCCGCCGACGCCGCCGGACATCCGCGCCGCGGTGCGGGCGCGGTGCGACGCCGAGGGCTCGATGGCTTTGCATGCCGAGCTCGCCCGCCGCGATCCGGCGACGGCGACGAAGCTCAAGCCCGGCGACCGGATGCGGATCACCCGCGCGCTCGAGGTGCTGGAGGCGACCGGACGCTCGCTCGCCGACTGGCACCGCGACGGCATGCCGGCGATGCTCGATCCGGGCGAGGCGCTGATGTTGTTCCTCGACGTCGACCGCGACGAATTGCGCCGCCGGATCGACACGCGCTTCGACGCGATGCTGGCGCAGGGCGCGCTGGAGGAGGTGAGGCGGCTCGCCGCGCGCAACCTCGATCCGATGCTGCCGGCAATGAAGGCGCACGGCGTGCCCTGGCTGCGCCGGCATCTCGCGGGCGAGATCACGCTCGCCGAAGCCGCCGAGGGCGGCAAGGCCGACACCCGCCGCTATACCAAGCGGCAGGTCACCTGGTTCCGGCATCAGATGCCGGGCTGGCGATGGGTGGCGCCGGACGCGGTGGCCGAAACGGTCGCGCGCGAGATGGCCGGCTGACGGCCAAGGCAACTTGGCTACGACTACTCGGCCGCGACCTGATGGATTTCGCCGGAGGAAGGCGGCTTCTGCTCTTTCCCGCGGTCGAGCCAGTGCTGGAAGCGGTCGAGGTAGAGATAGACCACCGGCGTCGTGTAGAGCGTCAGCACCTGGCTGACGGCAAGTCCGCCGACCATGGCGTAGCCGAGCGGCTGCCGCAGCTCCGATCCGGTGCCATGGCCCAGCGCCAGCGGCACGCCGGCGAGCATTGCCGCCGCCGTGGTCATCATGATCGGCCGGAAGCGCAGCAGGCAGGCCTCGCGAATGGCGTCGACCGGCGCCATCTGCCGGTCGCGCTCGGCGTGGATCGCGAAATCCACCAGCATGATGCCGTTCTTCTTGACGATGCCGATCAGCAGGATGATGCCGATGATGCCGATGACCGAAAGATCCATGCCGCCGAGACGAAGCGCCAGCAGCGCGCCGACGCCGGCCGAGGGCAGGGTCGAGAGGATCGTCAGCGGCAGGATGAAGCTCTCGTAGAGCATTCCGAGAATGATGTAGACGACGATCAGCGCCGCGGCGATCAGCACCGGCTCGCTGGAGAGCGAATCCTGGAACGCCTGGGCGTTGCCCTGGAAGCTCCGCAGCACCGACGAAGGCAGCTGGATTTCGCGCGCTGCGTTGTTGATGGCGTCGACCGCCTGGCCGAGCGCCACGCCCGGCTGCAGGTTGAAGGTGAGGGTGGCGGCCGGAAATTGGCCCTGATGCGACACCGAAAGCGGGCCGACCTTGCTGCTGTCCACGTCGACCAGCGATGACAGCGGCACCGCGCCGCGGGTGATCGGCGATGTCACGTAGATGCGGCCGAGCGTGGACAGGTCCTTCTGCAGCTCGGGAAGGATTTCCAGGATCACGAAATAGGTCTTGAGCTGCGTGTAGTATTGCGTGATCTGCCGCTGGCCGAACGCGTCGTTGAGCGTGTCGTCGATCAGCTGCGGCGAGATGCCGAACCGCGAGGCCTGGTCGCGGTTGATCGAGATCTTGAGCTGCGGCGCGTTCGACAGAAGGTCGCTGCCGACGTCGGTGATTTCCGGCAGGGTCTTGAGCTTGTCGAGCACCTTTGCCGTCCACTCGTTCAGCTCGGCCAGATTCGAATCCTGCAAGGTGTACTGGAAGCTCGCGCGGGCGATGCGTCCGCCGACCGTGATGTCCTGGGTCGGCTGCAGATACAGGTTCGCGCCCTCGATCTTCGCAAGCTGCGGCCGCAGCCGGTCGATGATCTGCGAGGATGTCAGCTCGCGCTCGTCGCGCGGCTTGAGCACGATGAAGCCGCGCCCGGTGTTGGCGGTCTGCGCGCCGCCGGTGCTGCCGGTGAAAGTGGCGAGGCCGGCGACGTCGGGGTCCTTCAGGATCACCGCGCCCATCTTCTTCAGCAGCCGCATCATCTCCTCGGGCGAGGTGTCCTGCGCGGCTTCGGCGAAGGCCGAGATCACCCCGGTGTCCTGGATCGGAAAGAAGCCCTTCGGGCTGATGATCGCCATGAACATGGTCAGCGCCAGCGTGGCGAAAAACACCCCGAGCGTGATGCGCTGATGGCGCAGTGCGACGTCGAGCGTGCGCCGATAGAACGACAGCATGGCGTCGAAACCCGCCTCGATGCTCCGGTAAAGCCGGCCGTGCTGGCCGGATTCCCGGCGCATGAACCGCGCGCACATCATCGGCGCGAGCGTCAGCGATACCAGCGCCGACACCGCGATCGAGGCCGTGACCGTCAGCGCGAACTCTCGGAACAGGCGGCCGACGATCCCGCCCATCAGCAGCAGCGGAATGAACACCGCGATCAGCGACAACGAGATCGACAGCACGGTGAAGCCGATCTCGCTCGATCCCTTGATCGCAGCCTGGAGCGGGTTCTCGCCCTCCTCGATATGCCGGTAGATGTTCTCGACCACGACGATGGCGTCGTCGACCACGAAGCCGACCGCGATGGTCAGCGCCATCAGCGACAGGTTGTCGAGGCTGAAGTTGAGCAGGTACATCGCCGCGGCCGAGCCCGCCAGCGCCAGCGGCACGGTGATGCTCGGAATGAGCGTCGCCCAGAAGTTCCGCAGGAACAGCAGGATCACCAGAACGACCAGCGCGATCGTCAGCCCGAGCGTGAACTGGACGTCGGCGACCGAGGCGCGGATGGTGGTGGTCCGATCGAGCAGGGTCTTGACTTCGATGGACGGCGGAATGCGGGCGGTGAGCTGCGGCAGCTGCGCCTTGATCTGGTCGACGGTCTCGACCACGTTGGCGCCGGGCTGCTTGAACACCGCAAGGATGATGCCGTCCTTGTTGTTCTGGTAGGCCGCGACATTGCGGTCGACGGCTTCCGACACGGCGTCACCGATGTCCTTGACGCGAATCGGCGCGCCGTTGCGATAGGCGACGATGACGTCGTTGAACGGCTTGGCCTCGAGGATCTGGTCGTTCGTGGCGATGGTGAAGCTGGTCTTGTCGGTGTTGAGCGTGCCCTTGGCGGCGTTCGTGGTCGCATTGACCAGCGCGCCGCGCAGCTCTTCCAGCGTGATGCCGTTGTTGGCGATCTTGGCCGGGTCGACCTGGATGCGGATCGACGGCGTGCGGTCGCCGAAGATCGAGACCTGCGCCACGCCCGGCACCTGCGAAATCTGCTGCGCCAGGAACAGGTCGCCATATTCGTCGACCGTGGTCAGCGGCATGGTGTCCGACCGCAACGCGAGCAGCAGGATCGGCGAATCCGCCGGATTGACCTTCTTGTAGCTCGGCGGCGCGGTCATGGTTTGCGGCAGTTGCTTGCCCGCGGCCGTGATCGCCGCCTGCACGTCCTGCGCCGCCGAGTCGATGTTGCGGTTGAGGTTGAACTGGATCACCACGGTGGTGGCGCCGAGCGCGCTGAGCGACGTCATCTGGGTGATGCCGGGCACCTGGGCGAATTGCCGCTCCAGCGGCGCCGCAACCGACGTCGCCATGGTCTCGGCGCTGGCGCCCTGCCAGGTGGCGGTGACCTGGATGGTGGGGAAATCGACCTGCGGCAGCGGCGCGACCGGCAGGAACGGGTAGGCGGCGATGCCGACGAATGCCAGCGCCGCCATCAAGAGCGTGGTGGCGACCGGCCGGCGGATGAACGGCTCCGACAGGTTCATCATTCCTCGTCATCCGTGGGCTGCGGCTTGTCCGTCACGCTCACCGGCGCGTTGGTCTTCAGCTTGTACTGCCCGCCGGTCACGACGCGGTCGCTGTCGCCGATGCCGGCCTCGACGACGGTGATGTCGCCGACCGACGGGCCGGTCTGCACCGGCTTCGGCGCGGCCCGGTTCTGCGGCGTGACCACCCAGACGAACTGGCCCTTCGGACCGCGCTGGATCGCCGTGTTCGGCACCACGATCGCGTCGGTGCGGGTGTTGACCAGGATGCGGATGTTGACGAACTCGCCCGGCCACAGCCTCTCGTCGGCGTTGGCGAACGACGCCTTCAGCCGATAGGTCGCCGTCGTCTGGTCGATCATGTTGTCGACGGTCTGCAATGTGCCGGTGCTGAGCACATTGCGGTTGTCCCGGTCGTAGGCCACGGCCTCCACGGTGCCGCGTGCCATCGCCCCGCGCACCGCGTCGAGCGTCTGCGCCGGCAGCGTGAACAGCGTCGCGGCCGGTTTCGTCTGCACCAGCATCGCGATCGCGCCCTGGTCCGACGCGTGCACGACATTGCCGGGGTCCACCAGCCGCACGCCCATGCGCCCGTCGGTCGGCGCCTTAATGTCGGTGTAGTCGAGCTGCGTCTGCGCGGTTTCGATCGCGGCCACGTCGGCGTCGACGGTGGCCCTGGTGGTGTCGACCTTGGCCTGCTGCTGATCGATGTTCTGCTGGGTGTCGAAGCCCTTGGCGCCGAGCGTCTTGAACCGGTCGAGGTCCTTCTGCAGCCCGATCAGGGTGGCCTCGTCCTGCGCCTTCTTGGCTTTCGCCTGGTCGAGCGCCGCCTGGAACAGGCGCGGATCGATCTTCGCCAGCACCTCGTCCTTCTTGACGTGCTGGCCCTCCTTGAACAGCACGTCCTGCAGCTTGCCGTCGACCTGCGAGTGGATGCCGACGGTGTACGTCGCCTGCACGGTGCCGAGCCCGGTCAGATAGATCGGCACGTTCTGGCGCGTGGCGTTGGCGATGCTGACCGGCACGGCCGCGGGCGCGGTGCGGGAGGCCTGCGCGGGCTTCACGCCGCGCCAGACGAGATAGCTTCCCATCCCGACGGCGAGGGCCAGGAGGGCGGCCAGCACGAACAACTTGCGCGGGCTCAGGGCGCCGATGATCGGGACGGGTTGATGGGCCAAATGTCGCCTCCCAAAAGCGTCGCCTCCCAAATCGTCGCCTCCTGCGGTGCGAGAACCTGAAAATGGGAGCCACTGCCTTTCCGGGACATGTCCGCCAGATGAAATGCTGGAGAAATCGGCTCACGACCGCGTTGGGCGAGGGGCTGCGGCCCTCAAAAGGGCGGTTTGGCGTGTTTCGGCTTGACGGGGCTCGGGGAGGCCGTATATATCCGCGCAACGAAATGCCGAAAGGTTGCGGGAATGCGAAATATTGTTGCTCGGGAGCTGCTTATCGTAGGAAGGCGCACCGCCTTGGGAGGCTGACCTCCCACGGGTTCGGCGGTGCGCGGAAAACAGGGGCTCTTCGGCCCCTTTTTGATTCCCCGAATCGGCCTTGAGCGAGCGGAGCTTGCAAGTGAACTTTGCAAGTGGATTTTGCAAGTGGACTTGAGTGAGTGGAGCGGACGAATGGACGCAAAGACCAACGGCGCAGGCGCGCAGGGCCGGGAGATGACCGGCGCGGAAATGGTGATCGAGGCGCTGTCCGATCAGGGCGTGCAGCACATCTTCGGCTATCCGGGCGGCGCGGTGCTGCCGATCTATGACGCGATCTTTCACCAGCAGCAGGTCCAGCACATCCTGGTCCGCCACGAGCAGGGCGCGGTGCACGCGGCCGAAGGCTACGCGCGCTCGACCGGCAAGGTCGGCTGCGTGCTGGTGACGTCGGGGCCGGGTGCGACCAACGCGGTGACCGGCCTCACCGATGCGCTGTGCGACTCCGTTCCGCTGGTCGTCATCACCGGGCAGGTGCCGACGCACCTGATCGGCAACGACGCGTTTCAGGAGTGCGACACGGTCGGCATCACCCGGCCGTGCACCAAGCACAACTACCTGGTGAAGAGCGTCGAGGACCTGCCGCGCGTGCTGCACGAGGCGTTCCATATCGCCTCGAGCGGCCGGCCGGGACCGGTGGTCGTCGACATCCCCAAGGACATCCAGTTCGCCAAGGGCGTCTATTCCAAGCCGAGCGAGTTCCAGCACAAGGGCTACAAGCCGCGGCTGAAGGGCGATCAGAACCGGATCAGGCAGGCGGTCGAATTGATGGCGCGCGCCAGGCGCCCGGTGTTCTACACCGGCGGCGGCGTCATCAACTCGGGCTCGCGCGCGACCGCGCTGTTGCGCGAGCTGGTGAAGCTCACCGGCTTTCCGGTCACCTCGACCCTGATGGGGCTCGGCGCGATCAAGGCCACCGATCCGCAGTGGCTCGGCATGCTCGGCATGCACGGCACCTGGGAGGCCAACTGGGCGATGCACGACTGCGATCTGATGATCTGCATCGGCGCGCGCTTCGACGACCGCATCACCGGCCGGATCGACGCGTTCTCGCCCGGCTCGACCAAGATCCACGTCGACATCGATCCGTCGTCGATCAACAAGAACGTCAAGGTCGACGTGCCGATCATCGGCGACTGCGCCCACGTGATCGAGGACATGATCGCGCTGTGGCGCCAGACCAAGGCGCAGCCGGACAAGAAGGCGCTCGGCGAGTGGTGGCAGCAGATCGACAAGTGGCGCGCCCGCAAGTCGCTCGCCTACAAGAGCTCCGACTCGGTCATCAAGCCGCAATACGCCATCCAGCGGCTCTACGAGCTGACCAGGGACCGCGACACCTACATCACCACCGAGGTCGGCCAGCACCAGATGTGGGCGGCGCAGTTCTACGGCTTCCAGGAGCCGAACCGCTGGATGACCTCGGGCGGGCTCGGCACCATGGGCTACGGCCTGCCGGCCGCGGTCGGCGTGCAGCTCGCGCATCCGCAATCGCTGGTGATCGACATTGCCGGCGAAGCCTCGGTGCTGATGAACATGCAGGAGATGTCGACGGCGGTGCAGCACCGCCTGCCGATCAAGGTGTTCATCCTCAA
>JAIESI010000334.1 GCA_019746135.1 Xanthobacteraceae bacterium | reverse complement strand
GCGATTTCGAGCGAAAGCCGCGTGTCCTTGATCTGCACGGGCAGATGCGCGCCCTCTTCCAGCATGATCCCGGTGCGTTCGGCAAGGCCGTGCAGGCAGGCCAGAAGTTCCGGTGACGAGCGCTGTGCGTTCAGCGCCTCGACGTTCGACTCGGCGGCCTCGAGTGCGTCGAGCGGGATATAGACCCGGTCGAGGTTGCGATAGTCCTTCACGCAATCCTGGATGTGGTTGATGAGCTGCAGCACCGCGCAGACATTGTCGGAGGCGGGCCAGGTCGCGCGGCTCTCGCCATGCACCTCGAGCACGAAGCGGCCCACCGGCATGGCCGAATAACGGCAATAGTCGATCAGGTCGTCCCAGTCCTTGTAGCGCAGCTTGGTCACGTCCTGGCGGAACGCGTGCAGCAGGTCCTGCGCGTGCTGCGGCGAAAGGTTGCGTTCGGCGAGCGCCGCACGCAGCGTCACGCCGGCGGCGTTGTCGGTATTGTGGCCAAGCAGGCTGCCTTCGAGGCTGTCGAGATGCCTGAGCTTCGCCTCCGGCGGCAGGCTCGCATGGTCGGCGATGTCGTCGGCGATGCGGACGAACTCGTAGAACGACAGGATCGGCCGGCGGTGCGGCTTGGCCACCACCCACGAGGCCACCGGGAAATTCTCGTCCCCGGAGCCCTTGCCCGACCGATGCTGTGCCGCGTCCAGACTCATGATCCCCGATGCTTATGATCCTGACGCGTTCGCCTGAACGCGCCCCTTCCAGATGCCCCCCTGCCCGCGAGCGTAGCGATAGGCGGAATCCAGTGTGTATAGCATGTACGCCGCCGCAATCGTAGGTAGCATCAGCCCCCACCACGGCGACATCCGGTAGAATCGCAGCATCGGCTGGAACGCCAGCGCCATCAGAGCCCAGGTCAGAAGCCCGCAGATGCGGGCCAAGCCCTCGCCGGACAAGGCAAACCACGGGCCGGCCAGAAACGTCAGCGCCATGCCGAGCGTGACGCCGGCCAGCAACAGCGGCGAATATTTCAGCTGGGCATAGGCCGAGCGCGAGATCATCCGCCGCACCTCGTCGAAATCCTCGTAGCGGCGGATGCTGCGGACCCGATCGGTCAGGCCGAGCCAGATCGGTCCCACCGCCTTCATCTTCTCGGCGAGCGAGCAGTCGTCGATCAGCGCGTTGCGGATGCTCTCGACACCGCCGGCTTGCTTCAGTGCATCGGCCTTCACCAACATGCAACCGCCGGCCGCACCCGCGGTTGCATTGCGCGGATCGTTCGCCCAGGCGAACGGATAGAGCATCTGGAAGAAGAACACGAAGGCCGGAACGTGGCTCCTCTCCCAGAAACTCTCGCAGCGCAGCCGCGCCATCAGCGAGGTCAACACATAAGAGCCGCTTTCCGCCCGCGCCACGAGCGCGCGGACCGAGTCCGGCGTGTGCACGATGTCGGCATCGGTCAGCAGCAGGTAATCCGGCGGCTCGGGCGCGTTGCACGCAGCCTCGACGCCCTGCCGCACGGCCCAAAGCTTGCCGGTCCAGCCCGGCGCAAGGCCGCGGCTTCCGATCAGCGTGAACGTCCGCTCGCCGCCGATGCCCTCGGCGGCGCGCCGTGCCAGTGCCGCGGTGTCGTCCTCGCTGTCGTCATCCACAAGCACGATCGAGAACGCGCCGCGGTAATCCTGCCGCGCCAGCGAACCGACGCTTTCGGCGATGCCCTCGGCTTCGTTGCGCGCCGGGATCACCGCGGCAACGCGCGGCCAGCGCGGCGGCGTTGCCTGCATGGCATCATCCCGCTCGCGGCATAGCCAGAAGCCGCCGCGTGCGAAGATCAGATAAAGCCAGATGGCCAGAGCCAATGCTGCAACCGCGGTCGGAACCATGCCGTCTCTAAGTGCTGAAGTCCTCTTGTTGGGCGTTCTGGTATCACAAATGCTCCCATTTTGGGGCGGCGGGCCGGACACAATCCGACGCATTTTCGGACTGCGGAACAGCGGGTGGATTCGATCACTCTGTCGCCTTGTGCCACCGCCATCCGCCGTGCAAATTGCCGCCGGGTGGCAGATTGAAAAGTAGCGGGGAAGATCAACGTAACATGGCGGCTCATTCGCCCACTGAGGGGTGGATCGGCGCGAGCCTGCTTCGCAAGGAGGACGCCCGCCACCTGAACGGCCACGGCATGTTCATCGCCGACGTGCGAATGCCGGGCATGCAGGACGTTGCCTTCGTCCGCAGCCAGATGGCGCACGCGGCCGTCCGTCAGGTGACCAAGCCGGAGGCCGACGCGGGCTCGGTCTTCACGCTCGGCGATCTCGGCCCGCTCAACGTCCTCGAGGCCGGCCCCGAGCTCGCTGCGCACCGCCACAGCCCCTACCCCGCGCTGTCGGACGGAATCGTGCGCTACGCCGGCCAGCCGATTGCCGCCTGCATGAAGCCTTCGCGCGCGCAGGCCGAGGACCTGGCCGATCAGGTCGGCGTCGACCTGCAGGAGTTGCCCGCGGTGGTCGACTGCGTCGAGGCGATGCGCGTCGGAAGCCCGCGCCTGTTCGAGAGCTGGCCGGACAACGCCTACATCACCAGCACGGTCGCCGAAGGCGATCCGATCGTCATCCAGTCCGCGCCGATCCGGCTGCGCCGCCAGTTCCGCATGAACCGGCAGGCCACCGTCTCGCTGGAATGCCGCGGCCTGCTCGCCTACTGGGACCATCGCAACGACGAGCTCGTCGTGCACCAGGCGACCCAGGGCGGCCACGTGATGCGACTCGGCCTGTCGCAGGCGCTGGGGCTGCCCGAGAACAAGCTCCGCGTCATCGCTCCCGACGTCGGCGGCGGCTTCGGCGGCAAGAACCGGCTGATGCCCGAGGACATCGCGGTCTGCGCCATCGCCATGAAGGTCGGCCATCCGGTGCGCTGGATCGAGGACCGCCGCGAGCACCTGCTCGCCTCGGTGCATTGCCGCGACCACTTCTACAATCTCACCATCGCCGCCGACCGCGACGGCACGCTGCTCGGCATCGAGGGCGACGTCTACATCGACGCCGGTGCCTATTCGCTGTGGCCGACCGGCTCGTTCATGGAAGCGAGCATGGCGTCCCGCAATCTCACCGGGCCATACCGCATCCGGCATCTGAACCTGAAGACCTACACCGTCGCCACCAACAAGGCCCCGATGGGACCCTACCGCGGCGTGGCGCGGCCCGGCGCATGCTTTGCCATCGAGCGGCTGGTCGACGAGGTCGCGCGCGAGCTGAACCGCGAGCCGTTCGACCTGCGCCGGCAGAACATCGTCGCGTCCTCGGAGCTGCCGTACGAGACCGCGGCCGGCATGCGGCTCGACACCGGCGACTACATCACCTCGCTCGACACCGCGCGCGAGATGGTCAAGTTCGAGGCGATCCGCGCCCGCCAGGAAAAGGGCGAGCCGGACGGCCGCGCCATCGGCGTGGGCTTTGCGTTCTACACCGAGCAGAGCGGCCATGGCATCACCGAGTGGGTCAAGCGCAAGTCGCGCGTCGCGCCGGGCTACGAGTCGGCCAATGCGCGCATGCTGCCGGACGGTTCGCTGATGCTGCATGTCGGCGTGCAGAACCACGGCCAGGGCCACGAGACCACGCTGTCGCAGATCGCCGCCCATGAGCTTGGGCTCGATCCGTCGCAGATCTCCGTGCGCTATGGCGACACCGCCACCGCGCCGTTCGGCTTCGGCACCTTTGCCTCGCGCTCGATCGTCTTTGCCGGCGGCGCGGTCGCCCGTACCTGCCGCATCCTCGCCGAGAAAATCAAACGCATCGGCGCGCATCTTCTGCAGACCGACGTCGCCAACACGCGGATCGAATCCGGCGCGGTGCACGGGCCGCAGGGCAGCGTCAGCTTTTCCGAGATCGCCTACGCGGCGAACGTCCGGCAGGAGCACCTGCCCGCGGGCATGGACCCGCTGCTCGATGCCACCTCCACCTACGAGCCGAAGGAGACCGGCGGCGTGTTCGCCTACGGCACCCACGCCGTGGTGGTCGCGGTCGAGCCCAACACCGGCGTGATCGAGATTCTCGATTACGCCGTGTCCGAGGACTGCGGCGTCATGATCAATCCGATGATCGTCGACGGCCAGGTGCAGGGCGGCATCGCCCAGGGCATCGGCACCGCGCTCTACGAGGAAATCCCCTACGACGAGCAGGGCCAGCCGCTCGCCACCACCTTCGGCGATTACATGGTGCCGTGTGCGCCGGAGGTTCCGATCATCCGCATCGCCCACATGGTGACGCCGGCGCAGGCCACCGAATACGGCGTCAAGGGCCTCGGCGAAGGCGGCGCGATCGCGCCGCCCGCGGCCATCGCCAACGCGGTGGCCGATGCCTTCCGCAACATCGGCGCGAGCTTCAACGAGACGCCGCTCACCCCGCGCCGGGTGTCGGACGCGGTCGAGCGCGCGCGCCGCGAGAAAGATCCGCTGAGCATGGGCGGCCGTCCATGAAGCCTGCACCATGAAGCCTGCACCGTTCGATTATGTCCGGCCGACTTCGGTCGCCGAAGCCAGCGTCGCGCTCGGCCGCCGCGGCGCCACCACCGCCGCCATCGCCGGCGGCCAGTCGCTGCTGCCGATGCTTGCGCTGCGCGTCGCTTTGCCCGATCTGCTGGTCGATATCAGCCGGCTCGACGATCTCAAGATCGTGACGCGGACGCCCGACAGCCTTTGGCTCGGCGCTCTGACCACCCATGCCGCCATCGAGGACGGCAACGTGCCCGACATCTTCAACGGGCTGATGCGGCGCGTCGCCGGGCAGATCTCCTATCGCGCCGTGCGCAACCACGGCACCATCGGCGGCAGCGTGGCGCTGGCCGATCCGTCCGCCGACTGGCCGGCCGGCCTGCTGGCGCTCGACGCAAGCCTGCGCGTGGTCGGGCGCAACGGCGTGCGCGTGCAGCGCATCGACGAGTTCCTGCAGGGCGCGTTTGAGACGACGCTCACCACCGGCGACATCATCATGGGCTTCGACATCCCCGCGCCGCCCAAGGCGTTTCGCTGGGGCTTCTGCAAGGTGGCGCGCAAGAGCGGCGCATTCGCCCAGTCGATCGCCATCGTCACGCAGGTTGGCAAGGATGGGCCGGCCACGGCCGTGCTCGGCGGCGCGGGCACGCGTCCGCACGTGCTCACCACGACCGCGAAGCTGTTATGCTTGCCCGCCGGCACCGAGGAGCAGTTGCGTGCGGCGATCACCTCGGACCTCGTCAGCCTCTTTCCCGACCTCGACGCCTATCAGACACGAATGCACACGGCGAACATCCTGCACGCCGTGCGCGAGATGCGGATCCAATGACAGCCGTCACCATCGAGCTCAATGGCGTGAAGATCGCCGACGACGTCGAGCCGCGGCAGACGCTGGCCGACTTCCTGCGCGACCGCTGCGGGCTCACGGCGACGCATCTCGGCTGCGAGCACGGTGCCTGCGGCGCTTGCACGGTGGTGATGGACGGCCAGGCGACCCGCTCGTGCCTGTCGCTTGCGGTGATGTGCGACGGCCGCGCGGTGCAGACGCTGGAAGGACTCCGCACCGATCCGGTGATGGAGATGCTGCGCCATCAGTTCCACGAAGGCCACGCGCTGCAATGCGGCTTCTGCACGCCGGGCATGCTGATCATGGCGCGCGACATCCTGCGCAGGCATTCGCGGCCGAGCGTGGAGACCGTCCGCCATGAGCTCAGCGGGCAGATCTGCCGCTGCACCGGCTACGCCAATATCGTCAAAGCCATCGTCGCGACCGGCCAGCAGATCGCCTCGGTCGCGACGTCGGAGGAGTAGGCGTCCCGTTCGGCGGCGAGGCGCCGCCCCTCGCCTGGCGACAAGTCGGACGCACTCGAAACCGGCCAGGGAACCTCCGGCCGGCGGTTGATCGACACGTGGATTCAAAATGGTAACATTGTTGTTAGGCCCGTCGCAGGCCGCTCGCAATATCGTCATTTGACCGCCTGGCGGGCCGGATCGATAGTCCGGCGCGTCGGTCTTCATGCGCATCTGCCGGACCATATTTGCGCTTCTTGTCGCCCTGTCGGCTGCAACGCTGCCGGCCGCGGCCGGTGTCGCGATGATCGCGACAGCGGCCGACGCGCCGATGTCGGTGCCTTCCGGGTTCATGTCGTCCGGGTTCATGTCCGAGCCGACGGCACAGCCGATGGCCGATCGCGACCATCGCGCCATGCCCTGTCACAAGGGAATGAACGACTGCCGATCGATCGATGCCTGCGCCGTCAAGTGCTTCAACTTCCCGGGAGCATCCGTTTCGGTCCTTCCCTTTCCGATCGTTCTGACGGACGGAGGGCCCATGCTCGCCGTCAGCGGGTTTCGTCCGCAGGCGAGTCGTGCGCCGTTTCGGCCTCCGCGTATCTGATATCTCCTTGAAGTGGCGCAGCGTCGCGCAGGCCCTGCCTGCCTCGCTGGTGTTCGGCACCGCGTCGCTTCCGGCACGTCGCCGATCGGGAAATCCATCAGGAGGTGACGTATGCAAGCCAAGTTCCTTGTCGGAGTCGCAGCGATCGATCGCGACCATGCGCCGATCGAGCCGAAAGCCCGGCGCGCGGCCGAGGGGCGGCCGTTCACGCGCGACGATCTCCATGCGGCTATCATGACCGGTGCGGTCGACCGCGTGCGTCCGAAAATGATGACCGCACCATGGCCGGCCAGGCGGGCCTGGGGCGCGACGCGCTGCCAGGCATGAGGAGGATAAGCATGGCTCAAACGGTGGGCATCGGGTTCTGCCGACGATCGCTTCTTTGCGGGGCAGCAAGCGCCGGACTTGCGGCCGTTCTGCCGCGCGGCGGCTGGGGCAACCCTCGGACGGTTCGCGACCACAAGCTCGTCGCAGCGGTGGCCCAGGCGAGCATTGTCGGTGCGGCCGCTCCCGCGACCCAGGTATGGGCCTATCAAGGCTCGGTCCCTGGACCTGAAATCCGCATCAGGCAAGGCGATCGGCTGCGCGTGCTCGCGGAAAACCAGTTGCCGCAGGAGACAACGGTGCATTGGCACGGCATTCGGGTGCCGAACGCCATGGATGGGGTGGCGCATCTGACCCAGCCACCGATCGGGACCGGCCAGAGCTTCCTCTACGAGTTCGATTGCCTCGATGCCGGGACCTTCTGGTACCACCCGCACACGAAGAGCTTTGAGCAGGTCGAGCGCGGTCTCGCCGGAGCACTGATCGTCGAGGAGGCGCAGCCCATCGCGGTCGACCGTGACCTGGTTTGGATGCTGGACGACTGGCGGCTCACGCCCGAGGCCCAGATCAGCGAAGATTTTGGGCACATGATGGACGTGAGCCATGCGGGGCGGCTTGGCAACACCGTAACCATCAACGGCCGGGTCCCGGAACAGTTTGCCGTGCGCAGTGGCGAGCGTATCCGGTTGCGGCTCGTCAACGCCGCCAATGCGCGAATCTTCGCGCTGGAGTTTCAAGGGCATCAGCCGTTCGTCATCGCGCTCGATGGCCAACCCACTGAACCGTACATGCCTGAGCGGGGACGCATCATCCTCGGGCCCGCGCAACGCGCGGATCTGCTGCTCGATTGCATGGGGCGGCCGGGGGACAAGTTTACGGTGATCGATCGCTTCTATCCGCAGCAACAATTCCGGCTGGTCGACCTGTCCTATGACAAAGGCGCTCCACTACGACAGTCGCCGCTCGACGCCTCAATGCGGTTGCCGCCGAATCCGCTCGCGGACCCCGCCCTGCAGGAGGCCGTGCGACACACCGTCGAGTTCGGCGGCGGCGCGATGGATCCGAAATTGATGCGGGGAATGAACCGCGGCGGCAGCGGGCGATCAGGAATGATGAGCGAGATGATGGACCGCATGCGGCGGGGTGCGATTTGGACCATCAACGGCGTCTCTGTCCCGGGCAACGAGCATGCTCATGCTCCGCTTCTCACTCTCGACCGCGGCAAGTCTTACGTGCTCGACATGCTCAACGATACGGAGTGGTGGCATCCGATGCATCTGCACGGCCATGTTTTCCGCGTGCTGTCGCGCAACGGCCGGCCGAACGGCCGGCGCGAGTGGCTCGACACCGTGCTGGTCGCTCCGAAGGAGCGCGTCGAGATCGCCTTTGTTGCGGACAACCCCGGCGACTGGATGTTCCATTGCCATATCCTGGAGCATCAGCAGGGCGGGATGACGGGAACGATCCGGGTTGCCTGAGCAGCTGGCCGGTGCGGTCAGGCGATGTTATGCGTCGCCCGATTGTCTCGCCGGTGATCGGACTGTGAACGCAAAGGCCGCTACCGGTTCGGATGCGGATTGGATCGACCCTGACATGCCGCAGCCCTGCGGCCATCAGGCCACCGCTCGGATGTCCGCCGACGCGCGCGCCGATTTTTCTTTGACTGCCAGCACGTGCCTGAGGCCCAACCTGCTGCCGGTGACCTATGCGATCTTCACAAAAATTTACGGCACGAATAAACAAACTTGATGATGACGGCCCGTCAGCGAGTCCTTCCGGCGTCACGATTCTTGGTTAAGACGCTTCAGAATATCATTCATTTGGCTAATTTCGGGCCGCTGGCCCTCGGTGATCGCAGAGCTTCTTGAGTTCCATATGGCGCGACCATCGCGCCGTGCATGCTCGCCGGCGTCAAGCTCGGTCCACGGTTGCTGCGTTGGTAAACGCGGGTGCTGATCACAGAAGCGTGACACCTGTAACGGTTGTCTGCCGGCTCCGAACTCATGGCAAGAGGGGGCATCAAGCGCTTTTGTACCAATGAGGAGCTGGGACATGCACAAGACCGTCCTACTGACGCTTTCGCTGCTCGCGCCGTTCGTCGTGCCGGGCGCTGCGAATGCGGGTCCGAAAATCACCGACAAGAATTACTTCCCGAACGAGGTGCATGCGCAAAGCGGGCACGGCGTCAAACAATCACGGAAGGCCGATTGGCGGCGTGCGCAGGCCCACGCGACCCGCACCGTCGTTCCGTCGAAAGCGAAGCAAAAGGTTGCGCCGACCGGGCAGTATCAGGGCGGGCCGAAACTTCCTCCGGCGTATTGGTAAGGCGCTCGTGCCGAAATCCCTGCCGAATGCCCGCGGCGGGACAACCGCTGCGAAGCGGCGGACATGGAATTCCCGAACATCGGGATTCCATGCTCTTCTGGATCCCGGCCTCGCCGCCATAGCGCGTCCATAGCGCGTCAAAGACGCGCGTAGACGCGCTGGCGGACGCGCGCAGACGCGCTGATGGCGCCGCCCCGGAATGCCCGCGGAGAAATCAGAACCCCTTCGGCAAATCCTTCGCCCACTTGGCGCGGATGCGGTCGTCGAGCCCCTTGCTGGAGCGCGCGATCTTCGGGAACGTCTTCTTGCGCCGGAACGGGATGCAGGCGTCGATCACCACCCGTGAATTGCGCCGGTCGTTCTCGGTGTCGTAGCACATCGGATCGAGCGCCGAGCTCCAGCCGCCGTGGATGATGTCGACCTGCTCGCGCGGGTCGCAGCGCGTGCACATCGCCCAGATCACGTCGTTGAAGTTGGTCGGGTCGATGTCGTCGTCGACGACGATGGTCCAGCGGTTGCAGTAGGCCCCGGCGTGGCAATGCGCCGCGACCATGGCCGCCTGCTTGGAATGCCCGCCGTAGAGCGTCGAGATCGAGATCACCAGCATGAAGCGGCTGCCGCCGGCCTCGTGCGCCCACACGCCCTTCACGCCGGGAATGCCGGCTGCCTCGAGCTGGTTCCACACCGCGCCGCAGCGGTAGGAGCCGAAGTAGAAGGTGTTGTCGTTGGGCGGCACCGCCGGGATCGCGCCCATCAGGATCGGGTCGTTGCGGTACATCAGCGTGTCGATGCGGATCGCGGGCTCGAGATCGCTGCCGCTCGCGTAATAGCCGGTCCATTCGCCGAGCGGGCCTTCCTGGATCTTGTCGTCGGGATGGATGAAGCCCTCGAAGGCGATCTCCGCGTTCGCGGGCACCGGCAGGCCGGTCTTCGGCATGTTGATGACCTCGACCGACTCGCCGAAGATTCCGCCGGCGGCCTCGAGCTCGTTCTTGCCGTAGGGGATCTCGATGCCGCCGAGCATCACCAGCGCCGGATGCATGCCGGCGATCACCGCGACCGGGCACGGCTGCCCGCGCTCGTGATACTTGCGCATGATGATCAGGCCGTGCTTGCCGGGCGACATCATCACCGAGGCGACGTCCGGCTTCTGCGACTGCACGCGATAGGTGCCGTAGTTCACCCAGCCCGAGTCCGGGTCCTTCATCACCACGAGACACGCCGTGCCGATGAACGGCCCGCCGTCGAGCTCATGCCACACCGGCGTCGGGATCTTCTCGATGTTGACGTCCTTGCCCGACAGCACGTTGTCGAGCAGCGGCCCGCCGTTGACCGCCTTGGTCGGGCGCATGGGGGCTTCCTTGAAGTAATTCCGCCACCACTGGATCTGGTCGAGCTCCGTGCTTTCCGGCGGCAGCCCGAGCGCGATGTTGACCCGCGGGATCGAGGTCAGGATGTTGGCGATGACGCGATGGCCCTTCGGATAGCCCGGCACCTCGTCGAACATCACCGCGGGATTACCCATCTTGCGCATGTAGATGTCGACGATGCCGCCGATCTCTTCCTTCGGCTCGGCCCCGTTGATGACCTTCAGCTCGCCCGCGGCTTTGACGCCGTCGATCCAGTCGCGCAAATCCTTGTTGGCCACCGTGTTGCTCCCTTTTGTCTCGCGCGCCTTGCCGCGACCTTTGAACGTTCCTCGCACACTGCCGACAGGCTGACAATTGCCCCGCAGGCAACGCGAGGCTGCCCGGCGCGAGGCGCATTGACGCTCCCCCGAGGCAGCCTTAGCGTTTGCCGTCTGGCTCACACCGCAGGGGCTTTGCGATGCACAACTACGTCATTCCGCCGTCGGTCAAGGATCGGGTGATCAAGCGGCAGGGCAAGCTCCTGAGCCATGACCGCATCGACGCCGGCCGCACCGCACTGGTTGTGGTCGACATGCAGAACTACTTCGTCGCCGAGGGCTTCGCCGCCGAGGTCCCCAAGGCGCGCGACATCGTGCCGAACATCAACCGCATGGCGAAGGCGCTGCGGGCCGCGGGCGGCACGGTGGTCTGGATCCAGACCACCGCCACCGGCGCGCTGGAGCAGTGGGCCAATCATCACAAGCACATGCTGACGGCCGATCGCGTCGACAAGCGGCTGACGCAGCTCAACGAGGGCCATGACGGCTTCAAGGTCTATCCGAAGCTCGAAGCCCCTCCGACCGACCTGCGCGTCAGGAAGATCAAGTACAGCGCCTTCATCGCCGGCTCGTCGGACATCGATGCCCAGCTCAAGAGCCGCGGCATCGATACGCTGCTGATCACCGGCACGGTCACCAACGTCTGCTGCGAATCGACCGCGCGCGACGCGATGATGCTCGACTATCGCGTGGTCATGCTCTCCGACGGCAATGCGTCGCTCACCGACGAGGAGCACGCGGCCTCGCTCAACAATTTCCTGGTCTTCTTTGGCGACGTGATGACCACCGACGAGGCGGCCGCGCGACTTGTGCCGGCGGAGCAGCGCAAGACCGCCTGACCGGCACTCGGGACGGCGTTGCTGCGGCCTCTCCCATCGGGGCTTTGCACAATAACCTGATCATGCGGTCTCGTTTACGGGGCGGCACGAACGTTGGCGGGCCCCGATTGGCTACGGGCGGACGTTATGGCTGTCGGTGTGACCGGCGGGAATTCCATGCTCCAGCCTAACAACTGAGGCGCTAGCGGGCGGAATCTCGCCAGCCCCTGCATCTGCGATTTTTTCCGTTGATCGCGCGATCCGCTTGAATGCGCCGCCGAGGTCGGGCCAGTCGATCAGTGCGAGCAGCAGTCCAGCCACCCAAAAAAGGTGAATGTGGGTGAACATCGCAAGCAGACCCAACACGCAGACGATCTGGTATTGGACTTTGTGGTGCGCGAAGCGGTCCGGCAATGCATGCAGCTGAAAATACAAGATGCCCATTGTCAGAGCGAAAAGAACAAGAAAAATGCCCATGACAACCATGAGCACGTCGGTCTCACCGGGGCCGGCGATGAACGGCGGCAAGGGACCCGACGCAGCGGGATGAATGGATGTATCCATACAGCTCGCATTTTAGCCGAGAAGCAAGCTGTCGGAATAGAGCGCGCGCATCGGGATTTGCGAGCACGTGCCCGTCATCCGTTCGAGTGCGATGAGTGTTCTGTGCAGCCCTCTCCCATGGGAGAGAGCACAAATGCGCGCATCGAATTCCGCGCAGCGATCACCGCCGCCGCATCACCGCGCTCTCCAGCCAGGAGATCGCGAGATACATCAGCGACGACACGCTCGCGAGCAGCGTGATCGACGACCACAGCCACAGGTGAAGCGAGGCGAATATGCTGACGACAAAGCGCAAGCCGGCGACGGTCGGCGAGATTCTGACCGAAGAGTTCATGCAACCGCTGGGATTGACGCAGGGCACGCTGGCCGAGGCGATGGGCGTCCAGCGCAAACATGTCAACGAGCTGTGCAACGACCGGCGGAACGTGACGGCGGCGACCGCGCTCATCCTCGCGCGGGTGTTCGGCAACAGCCCGGACTTCTGGCTGAACGTGCAGCGGCGCACCGACCTGTGGGAGGCGATGAACTCGCCGCGCGAGAGGGAACGGATCATGCGGGCACGCCGCATCCGCGCGGCGGCGTGATGGCGCCCCGATCTTCTCCGCAGTCGCCGGCTGCCGCGCTCAACAACTTCCCGATCTTCTTCGGCAACGTGATGACCACCGACGAGGCGGCGTCGCGGCTCGTCGCCGCCGAGCAGCGCAAGACGGCGTAACGCAGGCTGCGGCCGCCGTTATTGCGCCCTCTCCCCTTGTAGGAGAGGGCTACACCGTAAGTTCAGCGAAAACGAATGGGTGAGGGGTATGGTTGGCAATACCCCTCACCCATTCTTTGTTGTTGGAAGTTCAGCGTAGCCCTCTCCCACAAGGGGAGAGGGCGCAAATGCAAGCCCCGCACGGCGAAATCACCGCCGCCGCATCACCACCACCTCCAGCCAGTAGATCGCGAGATACATCAGCGACGATACGATCGCGAGAATCGTAATCGCCGTCATCACGATGTTCATCTTGAAGATCTGGCTGCCGTACTGAATGAGATAACCGAGTCCCAATGTCGCCGACTGGAACTCGCCGACGATCACGCCGACCAGCGACAGGCCGGCATTGACCTTGAGCGCCGCGATCAGCGTCGGGACACTCCCCGGCAGCACCACCTTGGTCAGCACCTGCCACTTGGTTGCGCCGAAGGTCTGAGCCAGCTTGATCTTGTTCGGATCGATGCCCTGGAAGCCGCTGTAGATCATCAGCACCGTGATGAACAGCGAGATCGCAAGCGACATGCCGTAGATCGACAGCGTCGCGCCGAGCCAGATGTAGAAGATCGGCACGAACGCGGTCTTCGGCATGGCGTTGAGCACGACCAGGTAGGGGTCGAGCACGCGATAGAGATTGGCCCACCACCACAGCGCCGCGGCGATTGCGGTGCCGAGCACGATCGCAGCGGTGAAGCCAACCACGGTTGCGAACACCGTCGCCCAGGTGTGCACGAGGATGCTGGCCTGCTGCGGCGTGGTCTTCAGGAGTTCCACGAAAGTCGGCCAGATGGTCGACGGATAGCTGGTGAACAGCGGGTTGATCAGGTTGTAGCGCGGTGCCAATTCCCACAGCACCAGAAACACGGCCAGCAGCGCGAGTTGCGAGATCCGCACGGTCAGCCGGTCGCGCCGCTCGCGGCGCAGCCACTGCAGGTATTGCGGGCTCGGGCTTGCCGCTGCCGGCGGGCGGCTCACGGTTTCAACCTTCGACATGGACCTCGAGCTCCTTCCACAGCGCGTTGAAGTAGCCGTTGAACTCGGGTGCGTTGCGCGCGGCGAACGGTGCGGGGCGGCCGTTGGGCCCGGCATAGCGGATGTCGTGCTGCGACTTCACCCGCCCCGGCCGGCGCGACAGCACCACCACCCGCTCGGCCATGCTGACCGCCTCGCCGATGTCATGCGTGACCAGGATCGCGGTCTTGCCCTCGCGCCGCAGGATTTCGGTGATCTCGTCGGCCAAGGCGATGCGCGTTTGCGAATCCAGCGCCGAGAACGGCTCGTCGAGCAGCACCACGTCGGGCCCGGTGCAGAGCGTGCGCGCCAGCGCCACGCGCTGCCGCATGCCGCCGGAAAGCTGCCGCGGCAGATGGTTCAGGAACTGGCCGAGCCCGTAACGCGTCAGCAGCTGCGCCGCGCGCTCGCGCGCCTGACCCATGTCCGCGCCCTGGATTTCCGCGCCGAGCACCGCGTTCTCCAGGATGGTGCGCCACTCGAACAGGTAATCCTGCTGCAGCATGTAGCCGACCTTGCGGGTCGGCCCGGTGACGGCCTGGCCGTCCACCAGCACCTCGCCCTCGGTCGGCTTCAGGATGCCGGAAATGAGCGACAGCAGCGTACTCTTGCCGCAACCGCTCTGGCCGATGATGGCGATGAATTCGCCCGGCGCGACCTTGAGCGAGATGTCCTGTAGCGCCTCGGTCTCGCCCTCAAGCCCGAAATAGCGGAGGCCCACGCCGCGCAACTCGACCTTCGGCGCGGCTCCGTTCGTCTTGTCCGCCACGGATCACTTGGCCTTGCTGGCGAACTCGGTCCGGACCAGATCCTGGAATTTCACGCGCTTGGCCTTTTCCAGCACGTTACCGTTCACCAGGATGTCCTGGAACTTGTCGATCGCCGCGGGTTCGATGACCGGGGAGTTCTTCCAGATCTTGAGCTTCTGGTAGCGCTCCGCCGCCGCAGCCATCGCCTTCGGGCTGATGCCCGGGAAGAACTGCTCCAGCGCGCTGACAAGCTCGGGGATCTTCGCGGTCTCGGTCCACTTCTGTGCCTTGTAGATCGTGTCGGTCCAGGTCTGGACCACGCCCGGATTGTCCTTGATGTACTGATCGGTCGCCATGAACGAGGTGTAGTCGGCAAATCCCACCGTCTGGCCGATCGAGGCGAGGAAATGCGCCTTGCCGTCGAGCTCGAGCTGAGCCGCATCCGGCTCGATGAAGATGGCGTACTGGTTCTGCCCGGCGAGCCAGGAGCCGACGCGGGCCGGGATCGCGACGTTGTTGTTGAGCTTGACGTCCTTCTGCGGATCGATGCCGTTCATCCGCAGCGCCTCTTCGAGGAACAGGAGCGGCGTGCTGCCCGGCCGGAAGCCCAGGATCTCCTTGCCCTTGAGCATCTTCCAGTCGAACTTGTCGACCTTGTCGCGGCCCACCAGCATGAAGCCGTCGGTCGAGGTCAGGCCGCAGAAGATGCGGATCTTGCTCGACGAGTCGCTGTTGAGCACGTAGATCGCGGTCTCAGGCCCGATCAGCGCGATGTCGGCGGTGTTGGACAGCAGCGCCGCGGTCGACTTGTCGCCGCCGAACGCGGTCGTCAGCGTCACGTCGAGACCCGCATCCTTGAAGAAGCCCTTGGTGATGGCGACGTAGGCCGGGGCATAGAGTAGCGATCGCACGACCTCGTTGTAGCGGACCTTCACCGGCGGCCTGGCTTGCGCGAGCAGGCTTGTCGGAGCGGCGAGCGAACCAACGGCGGCAAGTCCGCCCTTAACGACACGGCGGCGATCGATCATGGCAGGCCTCATCTCTATTGTGGCGCGGCGTGTTCACGCCCGGCGCATAGACCCTGGATAACGAAACGTTAGCATCGGCTTTTGCGCATGGCCACACGGGCGCTGCTGCAAACTTTGTCACACCTCCGGGTGCGGCACGTCGCGAATCCCGCGGCGTTCGGTCACGCCGCGGGACGCTCGCCGCTTTTCGCGACAAGCCGCCAAAGATTTGCCGGCGAAAGCGGCAGCTCGCGCAGCTCGATGCCGAGCGGGCCGAGCGCCGCGGCCACCGCGTTCGCCATCGTCGCCGCCACCGCCACCATGCCGCCTTCGCCCGCGCCTTTTGCGCCGAGCGGATTGGTCTTGGAGCGGCGCAATTCCATCGTGATTGCACGGACATTGGAGAAATCGGTGGCCAGCGGCACGAGATAATCGGCGAGCGAGGCGTTGAGCATTTGTGCGTCGCGGTCGTACATGATCTGGTCGAGGAACACGCCGCCGAGCCCCTGCACCAGCGCGCCGATCGCCTGGCCGTGGACGATGTGCGGATTGATGGCGACGCCGACATCCTCGATCGCGATGTAGTCGAGGATGTCGACGTGGCCGGTGCGGGCATCCACGGCGACATGGCAGGCATGCGCGCCGTAGCTGTAGGTGCGGGTCGTGGTCGCGAAGCTTCCCTCGACCTCGAGGCCCGCAAAGTCGGACAGCTTTGCCTGCTTGCCGCCGGCCGCGACGATACCGTCGGCGATGGTGATCTCCTCGTTGGGGAGGCCGAGGCGTTCGGCCGCAGCCGAACGGATCGCCGCGAGCAGATTGTTGCAGCCGTCCATCACCGCCGAGCCGCCGACCACCATCGAACGCGACGCAAAGGTGCCGAAGCCCTCGCGCACGTAGGTGGTCGAGCCGTGCAAAATCTTGACGCGCTCGAACGGCAGCTTCAGCGTATCGGCCGCCACCTGCGCCAGCGTCGTCTCGAGCCCCTGCCCCAGCACCGACGAGCCGACATAGACGCTGACCGCGCCGTCCGGCTCGATCACGAGCCGCGCGTTCTCCTTGCCCGAGCCCCCGCTCTCCACGAACGGCACCGCGGCGAGGCCGTGATAGCGGCCGTCGATCAGCCTGCCCTGCAGGTGCTTGTTCTCATCCCAGCCGATCTCGCTCACCGCGCGCTCGAAGGTCGCGTGATAGTCGCCGGTGTCGAAGTCGGTCTCCGGCTCGTAGGGCACGAGCTTGCCGGTCGCAAACGGCAGCTCGGCCTCTTTGATGAGATTCCTGCGGCGGAATTCCACGGGGTCGAGACCGAGATCGCGCGCCACCATGTCGAGGAGCCGCTCGCGGAAGAAGTTCGCCTCGAAGCGGCCCGGCGCGCGCAAGGTCCCCACCGGCGTCTTGCTGGTGACGAAGGCCTCCACCACGAGCTTCACGTCGCGCACACGGTACGGCCCCGGCAGGAACTGCGCGGCCTTGGCCGGCACCACGCCGCCGTTGGTGCGGATATACGCCCCCATGTCCGCGGCGATGTGCCCGCGCACCGCGAGGATCGTGCCGTCGCGGGCGCAGGCGATCTCGATCTCGCAATCGACCTCGCGCGAATGATTGGTCGCGGTCAGGTGCTCGCGGCGGTCCTCGATCCACTTCACCGGCCGGCCGGTGAGCCGCGCCGCGAACGGAATGAGGAAATCCTCCGGGTAGAACTCGCCCTTCACGCCGAAGCCGCCGCCGACGTCGACCTCGATCATGTCGATGTCGGCCTCGGTGACGCGGAGCATCGGCGCGAGCGTGCGGCGGTTGAAGAACAGCACTTTCGTTGCGCCGAACACGGTGAGGCGCTGCTTCGCCGCGTCCCATTCGGCGATCTGGCCGCGCGTCTCCAGCGGCAGCCCGGTCAGCCGGTGGCAGCGGAAGCGTTCCTTGCGGGTGTATTCGGCCTCGGAGAAGACGGCATCCGCATCGCCGAATGACGTCTCATAACGAACCGTTCGGTTGCTGCCGTCGAACAGGCGCGGCCGGTCGGTCGCCGCGACATGACGATCGGGCACGGCCGGCAGCTTTTCGATGTCGATCGTGATCGCCTCGAGCGCATCCTCGGCCTGCGCCTGCGTCTCCGCCACCACCACCGCCATGGGCTCGCCGACGTAGCGCACCTTGTCGCTGGCGATGACCGGCTGAAGGTAGCCCTTGAACTCGGGCAGGTTTGCGAGCCGCAACGGGATCGCCGGCACGTTGTTCGAACAGGCTTGGCCGATATCCGCAGCCGTCATGACCGCATGCACGCCTGGCATGGCACGGGCCGCGCTCGTATCGATGCTGCGGATGCGGCCATGCGCCACGCTGCTCCGCAACACGACCGCGTACAGCATGCCGTCGCGCTTGAGGTCGTCGATGAAGCTGCCTGCACCGCGCAGAAAGCGGAAATCCTCGGCCCGGTGCACGGGCTCTCCGATCAGCGTCCGGACATTCATCGCGGAACAGTCCTGCGTGCCTTCGCTTGAACGGTAGTGCGCACCCTGAGAACATACAAGCCGACCAATACGCGCCGGGAGCTTCCATGAAGATCATCGACATGTCTCACGTGATGAACGTGCACACGCCCGGCTGGGTCGGCTATGCCGGCAACAAGATGTACTACGCGCAAAATCTGCAGACGGTGCGGATCGTCGCCCAGCGGATCGACACCGCGCTTCACGTCGGCACGCACTTCGACGGCGCGATGCATGCGACCGACAACCGCCAGGGTGACATGGCGCACCTGCCGCTCGATTACCTGTGCAACCGCGGCGTGGTGGTCGACATCTCAACGCACATGCACGACTGGGCGGTGATCACGCCCGAGATCATCGAGAGCGCAGGAGCCGACATCCGCGAGGGCGACATCCTCATCCTGCACACCGGCTGGCACAAGCACTACGAAGGCCAGTCGCAGCAGGACCTGGTGCGCTACTTCTGCTACCACCCGGGCCCGAGCCTCGACACGCTGCACTGGATGTTCAAGAAGAAGATCCGATGGTGGGGCATGGACACCGGCTCCTGCGACCACGCCATGAACACCTCGATCCGCACCATGCGGCCGGACCTCGCCGAGGAATTCACGAAGAAGCACGGCAAGACGCCGGGCGAATTCTTCGGCACCTTCGAATACACCCACAAGAAATCGGGACGGAAGGTTTCCGCCGATGTGTTCCCGTTCCACAACTGGGCGTTCCAGGAGGGGCTCCTGCACGCCGAAAACCTCGGCGGCGACATCGAGATGATGCTCGGCAAGCGCGCCATCATCGGCGCGTTCCCCTGGCGCTATGAGGGTCTCGAAGGCTGCCCGTGCCGCATCGTCGCCTTCCTCGACTGCGGCGAGAACGTCGAAGCCGTCGGCGACGCCGCCAAAGCCATTCTCGGGTACTAGGAGCGTGATCCCGAAAAGTGGGAAGCGGTTTTCGGAATAAGATCACGCGCAAAGGAGAAAACAAAATGGATCTGCAACTCAAAGGCAAGACCGCGCTCGTTACCGGCGGCAGCGAAGGCATCGGCAAGGGCATCGCGCTGGCCTTGGCAAAGGAAGGCGTCGACGTCGCAATCTGCGCGCGAAGGAAAGATGTGCTGGAGGCCGCGGCGAACGAGATCGCCAAAGCCACCGGCCGCAGGATCGTGCCGATCCCGGCGGACCTGCGGAAGAACGACGACGCCAGGAACTTCATCGAGCAGGCCCACAAGGCGCTCGGCCGCGCCGACATCATGGTCAACAATGCCGGCTCCGCCGCCGGCGGCGTGATCGAGCACCTGAGCGAAGACGATTGGGAAAAGGGCCTTCAGCTCAAGTTCATGGGTTACGTGCGATGCCTGCGCTACGTGCTGCCGATCATGGTCAAGCAGGGCGGCGGCCGCGTCGTGAACCTGATCGGCAATGACGGCGTGAAGCCCTCCTACTGGGAGATCTGCCCGGGCGCGGCCAATGCCGCCGGGCAAAACCTTACGATGTCGCTCGCCGGGCAATACGGCAAGCACGGCGTCAGCTTCTGCGCGGTGAATCCCGGCCCGGTGCGGACCGAGCGCTGGGCGGGCCTGGTGAAGGCCATGTCGCGCGACATGAACCTGTCCTACGAGGACGCCGACAAGCTCGCCCCGTCCTCGATCCCGATGGGCCGCATTGCCGAGGTCGACGAGGTTGCCAATCTCGTGGTGATGCTCGCCTCCCCGCTCATGCACATGGTCAATGGCACCATGATCGAAATCGACGGCGGCCAGGAGAAGTCGCTGATGGATCGGCTGCGCGACCACAAGTAAAGTGCCCGCGCATCGTCAGGAGTAACGTGTGCCGATCGACACCCATGCCCATTACGTCCCGCCACAACTGATCGCCGCGATCAAAAGCCAAGGCAGCGCCATCGGCGTCCGGCTCAGCCCCGCCGACGGCGGCAAGGAGGCGCTCGCCTTCGACTACGGCTTCAAGGTACGGCCGTTCTTCCCGCGCCTCGTCGAGCCGGTGGCCGAGCGCCACAAGTGGCTCGACGAGCAGCGCATCGACCACCAGATCGTCGGCACCTGGCCGGACATCTTCGGCTATGGCCTGCCGCGCGAGCACTGCATCGCCTGGCACCGGATGCTCAACGACACGCTGGCGGAGTGGACCGCGGACAACGCCAGGCGCTTCTCGTGGATTTCCTCGGTGCCGCTGACCGACGCCGAAGCCGCGGCAGTCGAGCTCGAGCGCACCGCGGGCAACGGCGCGATCGGCGTCATCATCTCCGCCAATATCGAGAACGTGAACATCGGCGAGCTGCCGCTTGATCCGTTCTGGCACAAGGCCGAGGCGCTCGGTCTCCCGGTGCTGCTGCATCCGGTGCTGTCGTCGGCGGTGCCGCGCGTCGGAAAATTCGCGCTTGGCCAGATCGCGCATTACACCTACGACACCACGCTCGGCACCGGCTCGCTGATCATGTCCGGCGTGCTCGACCGTTTCCCGAAGCTGAAGCTCCTGCTGTCGCACGGCGGCGGCACCTATCCCTATCTCGCCGGCCGCTTCGACGTGATGCACAAGCGCATGGACAAGGCCGGCCAGCACAATGTCGCGGCCAAGACACCGTCCGCCTATGCCCGCGAGATGCACTACGACAGCATCGTGCATGCGCCCAAGGCGCTGCGCTTCCTCATCGACATCGCCGGCATCGGCAACGTGCATCTCGGCACCGATTATTCGTTCCCGCCCGCCGACATGGAGCCGCTCGACCTGGTCAGGGCCGCGGGCCTGTCGAAGGCCGACAGCGAGGCGATCTCCGACGGCAATCCGCGAAAACTGTTCACCCGGTTGAAACAATAGAGAAAGCACCAATGCTCACCTTCAAGACGCTGAAATGGTCGGTCCAGGCCCCGAAGAGCCAGCCCGACAACGCCTGCATCGGCCTGATCACGCTGAACCGCCCCGAGGCGCTCAACGCCATCGATGTGCGCATGCGCGTCGAGCTCGATCTCATGCTCGACCAGATCCGCCGCGACGACCGGCTTCGCGTCGTCGTCATCACCGGCGAGGGCCGCGGCTTCTCGGCCGGCGGTGATCTGCGATCGGAGGCCGCCCCGCTCGGCGCGCTCGACGAGGAGCACGACTTCGGCGAGTTCGGCCCCTACAAGGAGCTCGCCAATTACTTCTTCAACGACCTGCGCCACGTCGTCATCCAGCGGGCGATCCGCAAGCTGGAGGAGCTCCCTTGCGTCACCATCGCCGCGATCAACGGCCCCGCGGTCGGCATCGGCCTTGAGCTCGCCACCGCCTGCGACATCCGCTATGCCTCCGACAAGGCCAAGCTCGGCGAGGTCGCGGTGCCCGCGGGCTTCGTCCCCGAGTCCGGCGGCGCGCGCAACCTGCCGAAGTTCGTCGGCCTCGGCCGCGCCATGGAGATGATCCTGACCGGCGAGATCATCGACGCCAGGGAGGCCGAGCGCATCGGCCTCGTGGTGCGCGTGTACCCGCACGACCAGATGATGGACGAGGTTTTAAAGATCGCCGACAAGATCGCCGCGGCCCCGTTCCTGTCCGTGCGGCACGCCAAAGCCCTGGTGCGCCGCTACTGGGATTTCAACAAGAGCGCCGAAGGCGCGCAGGCCGAGCTCGATGCGGTGATGGAGATCACGCGCACCGCCGATTGCCGCGAGGGCATCCGCGCCTTCCTCGACAAGCGGCCGCCGAACTATCGCGGCCCCGGCTACGACGAGACCGGCGGCCCGAGGAAGAACAAATGAATCTGGCAGAAATCGCACTGCGGCCCGGGCGCGACCCCGCCCGCGCCGGTCACGCGGCGTTCCGCGACTCGACCGGTGCCGTCACCAACGCCGCGTTTCAGGCCATGGCGGCAGCGCTCGGGGCCGATCTTGTGAAACTCGGCATCAAGCCCGGCGACAAGGTCGTCTTCCGCATGACCAACACCGCGGATTTCGCGGCCGCGTTCCTCGCCTGCGTCTGGCTCGGTGCCGTCCCGGTTCTGCAGAACTCGCAGCTCGGCCGGAGCGAGCTCGAGCACATCGTCAACCTCTCGGATCCGGCGCTGTTTCTGCTCGCCGATCACATGCGCGACGATGCCGCCACCGCGGGGCTCAAGCCGGCCGTGAAGCGGATGATCGTCACAGGCCAGGGCCTCGTGGCGGTCGACGGCTCAAAGGCAGGATCTTCCGCTCCCCTTCCCGTCCCGTTCGACGCCGGCCGCGACACGCCCGCCTTCGTCGTCTTCACCTCCGGCACCACCGGAAAGCCCAAGGGCGTGGTCCACGCCCACCGCTGGCTCGAGGCGCTCGGCGACAGCAACCGCGCCCGCGTGCTGCCGCAGCCGGGCGACGTCATCCTCGCCACCGGCGAATGGAGCTTCATCAGCGCGCTCGGCCACAACGTGCTGTTTCCGCTGCGCAACGGCACCACCGGCTCGATCATGGAGGATCGCGCCGCGCCGGAGCGCATCCTGCAGACCATCGAGCGCGACCGCGTCACGCTGTTGCATTCGGTCGCCACGCTCTATCGCCGCATCCTCGCCACGCCCGGCATCGAGAACCGCTACGACCTCTCGTCGCTGCGCGGCGCGAACTCCACCGGCGAACCGCTGGAGGACGCCGTGCGCAAGGAGTGGCAGGCGCGGTTCGGCTGCCCGATCTGGGAGCACTACGGCATCTCCGAAGCGCAGATGGTGATCGGTGACGGGCCGAACATTCCGAAAAAGGAGGGCTCGACCGGCAGGACCTGGGGCGCGCGCGCCGCCGTCATCGACGAGAACCTCAACGCGCTGCCGCCGGACAGCGTCGGCACGCTCGCCTTCGGCGCGGACTATCCCGGCTTCTTTCTCGGTTATCTCGGCGACGAGGCGACGACCAAGGCGACCTTGCGCGGCGGCTGGTACGTGACCAGCGATCTCGCCCGCATCGACAGCGACGGCTACGTCTTCATCATGGGCCGCGCCGACGACTGCTTCAAAAGCAAGGGCGTGCTGATCGCGCCGCGCGAGCTGGAAGAGGCGATCCTGGGCTTGGGCTCGTTCGCCGAGGCCTGCGTGTTTCCGATCCCCGACCGCGAGATCGGCAACCGGATCGGCGCGGCGCTGGTGCTGCGCCCGGGCGTGGCCGCACAGCTCGCCGAGCGGCCGGCGCTGGCGCATGCGCTCGCCGGCCGCATCGCGCCGTTCAAGCTGCCGCACAGCGTGCTGGTGATGGATCAGCTTCCGAAAAACCCCAACGGCAAGACCCAGCGCAGCCAGGTCGCGCGCACGGCGCTGGGACAATAGACGTTGGCTTGAAGACCGTTCAGGTCGGTGCTTCGGCGTTCCGTTTCCCGCGGGTTGACTCCTGCTCCGCAAGCCTTATAGATGTTCCTGTTTTGTTCTTATGACGGTCGCCGTCGATCGCGGCGTCCGGACAGGGAGCAGAATGCGGTGC
>JAIESI010000361.1 GCA_019746135.1 Xanthobacteraceae bacterium | reverse complement strand
TATTTTGCGCTGCTCAAGGTCAACACCATCAACTTCGAAGACCCCGAGAAGGCGCGCCACAAGATCAATTTCGACAACCTGACGCCGCTCTATCCCGAGCAGCGGCTGCGGATGGAGCACGAGGACGCGAGCAAGAAGGACCTGTCGGCGCGCGTCATCGACATCGTCGCGCCGATCGGCAAGGGCCAGCGCGCGCTGATCGTCTCGCCGCCACGCACCGGCAAGACCGTGCTGCTGCAGAACATCGCGCACTCGATCACGGCAAATCACCCCGAGTGCTACCTGATCGTGCTCCTGATCGACGAGCGGCCGGAAGAAGTCACCGACATGCAGCGCTCGGTGAAGGGCGAGGTCGTGTCCTCGACCTTCGACGAGCCGGCATCGCGTCACGTCGCCGTTGCCGAGATGGTGATCGAGAAGGCCAAGCGCCTGGTCGAGCACGGCCGCGACGTCGTGATCCTGCTCGACTCGATCACCCGCCTCGGCCGCGCCTACAACACCGTGGTGCCGTCATCCGGCAAGGTGCTGACCGGCGGCGTCGACGCCAATGCCTTGCAGCGGCCGAAGCGCTTCTTCGGCGCGGCGCGCAACATCGAGGAAGGCGGCTCGCTGACCATCATCGCCACCGCCCTGATCGACACCGGCAGCCGCATGGACGAGGTGATTTTCGAAGAGTTCAAGGGCACCGGCAATTCGGAGCTGATTCTCGACCGGAAAGTCGCCGACAAGCGCACCTTCCCGGCCATGGACATCACCCGCTCCGGCACCCGCAAGGAAGAGCTGCTCACCCCGCCCGATCAGCTCAAGAAAATGTACGTGCTCCGCCGCATTCTTAACCCGATGGGAACCATGGATGCGATTGACTTCCTGCTCGACAAATTGCGCAGCACCAAAAACAACGCCGAATTCTTCGAGTCGATGAACACCTGATGCGAGCCGCCCGAACCGCCGCCATCGCGTTGGTGCTTGCTGCCGCCGCGACCGCGCCGGCGTTCGGGATCGCGTCGGTTTCGGTGTACGGGTTGCGGGCGCCGGAGGAGATCTCCGGCTTCACGCTCAACGACTCGACGAACTTCGAGAAGACCAAGCCCGGCGACGGCTACGGCCTCGATTACTCGCAATCCGGCTGGAAGCTCGACGTCTTCATCTACGATCTCAAGCGCGCGGCGATCCCCGACGACGCCAAATCGGCGATCGTGCGCGCCGAATTCGAGCGGGCCCGGGCGGACGCGTTCCTGGCCCAGCCGCGCGGCATTTACGCGCAGGTCTACCTGCGGCGTAACTTCACCATCGAGGATGGCGGCAAACGCACGCGGTTTCAGTGTGCGACGTTTCACATGACCCGCGATGGCGCGAAGCCCCAGGACGGGTTTCTCTGCGTCACCTCGTGGAACAACAAGTTCGTCAAGCTCAGGCTTGCCACGCTCGCCGATGCCAACACCGAGGCCGATGCCCGCAAGTTTGTCGGGGCCTGGATCCAGGTGCTGTGGGGCGGCGGCTCGCGTGCCGTCGAGGACAAGCCGGCGAAGCCCGCTCCCGCGACGCGTTCGGAGCGGCGGGCGGCCCAACAGCCCGAGCCGCGCGCCCAGCAGCGTGTCGAACCGGCACGTCCACAGCCCCGGCCGCGGCCGGTGATGCGCCGGCCGAAGTGCCCGGAAGGCTATATCTGCGAATATCGCTAGGCGCCGCCACCGGGCCGCATGGCTGCAACGACTTCGGCGATCTTCTCCGGATCGGCCACCGGCAACGAGCAGGTCTCGCCCACGCAGATGAACGCCGCGCTCGCGGGCCCCGCGGTGATCTTGGCCTGCGCCGGATGATGCGGCGGCAGCGCGCCCGCCTCGGGCGCCCGCAGCACGATGCGGTTGAGATGGGGCAGCCGCAGCGCCGCTGCGGCAAAGCGTCCGTGCTCCGGGCCGGTGACGACGATCTCCGCAGCATTCAGCCGCAGATCGATCGCGTTCAGCAGCGCAGCATGCGCCAGCGCGTTGCCGCCCTCCGCAGCCAGCACGCCCTCGATCAGCCGGTCGGCCCTTTCGCGCCACTGGAGGTCGCCGGTCAGCGCTGCGAGCCGCAGCAGATTTTGCGCAGCAATGGCGTTCGGGTTTGGTGTGGCGTCGTCGCTGGTCGAAGCCGGCCGCACCACCAGCCCCTCGGCGTCGTCGGCGGTGAGGAAATAGCCGCCGTTGGCCGCATTGGCGTAGTGCGCGTCGAACGCCCGTTGCCAGGTCAGTGCCTGATCGAGCCGGTCGCCGCGCCCGGTCGCTTCATAGAGCGCCAGCGCTGCGCGGATCATGCTGGCGAAGTCGGAGGCGAGCCCCGGATAGAGCAGCCGGCCCTCGCGCCAGGAATGTCCGAGCCGATCGCCTTGAACCATCGATTTGGCGATGAAATCGAACGCCTGCTCGGCCATTGCGATCCAGTCCGGCTGCTCCAGCATCGAGCCCGCGTTGGCCAGCGCCGCGATCATCAGGCCGTTCCAGTCGGCCAGCACCTTGTCGTCCAGCCCGGGCCGGATGCGTTTCTCCCGCAGCGTAAAAAGCTTGTCCCGCAGCATGGCCAATCGGCCCTCGATTTCGTCGCTGCGCGGTAAGTGTTTAAGAAGATTGAGGATATTGTGACCCTCGAAATTGCCCTCGGCGGTCACGTCGTAATGTTGCACAAAAAACGCAGCATCGTCCTGTCCCAGGATTTGCTGCACCTCGGCCAGCGACCAGACGTAGAACTTGCCCTCTTCGCCCTCGGAATCGGCGTCCAGCGAGGCTGAGAACGCGCCTTCCGCTGTGGTCATCTCGCGCTTCAGCCAGCCGACGGTCTCGACCGCCCGCTGCCTGTAGAGCGGCTGCCCGCTGCGGCGATGCGCCAGCGCCAGCAGCTCCAGAAGCTGGGCGTTGTCGTAGAGCATCTTTTCGAAGTGCGGCACCAGCCACCTTTCGTCCACCGAATAGCGCGAGAAGCCGCCGCCGAGATGGTCGTAGATGCCGCCCTCGCAGATGTGCTCGAGCGTGTGCTCGATCAGCTTGAAGAAGCGCTCGTCGCCGGTGCGCATCCCGGTGCGCCACACCATCTCGTAGAGCGCGGCGTTGGGGAATTTTGGTGCGCCGCGCAAACCGCCGTGCTGCCGGTCGAAGGCGTTCCCGACCTGCATCGCGAGCTGGTCGAGCTCCTTGGCGCCGATCACCACCTGACCTGCCGGCCGCGCCCGGGCTTCCAGCCGCTCCATCAGCGCATCGCGATTCTGATCGATCTTGTGCCGTTCCTCGCGAAACAGCCGCGAGACCTCACGCAGCACGTCGACAAACGCCGGCCTGCCGAACCGCGAGGTCTTCGGGAAATAGGTGCCGCCCCACACCGGCTCGCCCTTTGGCGTCAGAAACATGGTCAGCGGCCAGCCGCCCTGCTCGCCCAGGTGATGCAGCGCCGACATGTAGATCTGGTCGATGTCGGGCCGCTCCTCCCGATCGACTTTGATGTTCACGAACAGGTCGTTCATGACGGCCGCGGTGCCCGCGTCCTCGAAGCTCTCGTGCGCCATGACATGGCACCAGTGGCAGGCCGCATAGCCCACCGAGAGCAGGATCGGCTTGTCGAGCCGCTGCGCCTCGGCCAAGGCCTCCGGCCCCCAGGCCCACCACGCAACCGGGTTGTGCTTGTGCTGCAGGAGATAAGGGCTCGTCTCGCGACCGAGCCGGTTCTCAGGCCCAAGCTTGTCAGGGTGATGCGGAGCGTTGGTCAATGAATCTGGTGCGGACATGCTCGGACTTTAGGCCAATTGCGCCGATTGTGGCAGCGGGCTGGCGGCAAAGACGGAACTCGGCTAGGAATGCAGGCCGCTGCGGGCACGTCAGGCGGGCGTTTTCGCATCGGCAAGAATCCTACGTCTGGAGATCTAGAGTGGCGACAGGCACTGTGAAGTGGTTCAACCCGACCAAGGGTTACGGCTTTATCCAGCCGCAAGGCGGCGGCAAGGATGTGTTCGTGCACATCTCCGCGGTCGAGCGCGCCGGGTTGAGCTCGCTCAACGAAGGTCAGAATATTGAGTATGAGATCGTTGAGCACCGCGGCAAGAGCGCAGCGGAAAATCTGAAAGTGAAATAAGTTGGTCTGACCGCGGGCGGCGTCTGCGGCAAGTTCCATCCGATGGGTAAAAGAAGCCCGGCGCTGCGCCGGGCTTTTTTGATGCCGCTGAAATATTTGTTGAGCGGCTCCGAGTGGGGTTCTCTTGCCGCATTGGAACGTCCGGCCGCGTTCGCGATTATTGTCTTCAGGGGGCGCGTAGTCGTTTGTTTGTTTGAGGTCGCGAATGACCGCAGGGGAAGTATCGAGGGAACTGCCGGGGGATTCCTACCGGATCAAAGCCTCGGAGCTGAACGCGGAAGCCCGGCTCGAGGCGGACGCGCAGCGGCGAAAGGAACTCAAAAGCCTGGCGATGGCCTATCTGCGACTTGCCGATCAGGCCGAGCGCAACGCGCAAAACAACGTCGTGTATGAGACACCGCCGCCCCGGTCGGCGGTGCAGCAGCAACAGCAACAATCACAGGCACAAGCGCGCTCCAAGGACGATGATGAGCGCCAGGGCTAGCTGGCGCGCGGCGCGCAGGATTGCGCGCCGCTGCCGCTGCAATGCCAAGCCTAGGCCGCTTTCTTCCAGGAGCCTGCGATCTGTCGAACCGCGCAATTGACCCGGTTCCAGATGTTGATCTGTCCGATCGACAGGATCAGCGCCGCGAGCGCCTTCTCGTCGTAGTGGCGCGTGGCCTCATCCCACACGTCGTCGGGCACCGCATCGGCACGGTCGCTGAGCCGCGTCAACGACTCGGTCAGCGCCAGCGCCGCCCGCTCGGCGTCGGTGTAGTACGGCGTCTCGCGCCAGGCTCCGACCGAGAAGATGCGCTGGTCGGTCTCGCCGGCGTGCTTCAGCTCTTCGGAATGCATCGCAACGCAGGGGCCGTAGCCGTTGATCTGGCTGGCGCGCAGGTGGACAAGCTTGTGCGTCGTGAGCGGCACCTCGTCGATTTCGATCGCCCTGTTCAAGGCATACAGGGCCTTCATGGCATCGGGCAGGACGAACACCGGGCTTTTCATTCGGGCTTGCATGGCGGATCTCCGTTGGGTTCGAGATTGACGTTTGACGTGGCTGCTCCCAGCCCGTTGGCGTCGTCACACCGGGCCGGGCTCGTTCGTCATGGGTATGACGGAGCGCGCTGAGAGAATGTGACCGATGGACGAGAAGAACGTTCTGGCCGACCGGTTCGAGGCCAACCGGGCCCACCTGCGGGCGGTCGCCTACCGCATGCTCGGTTCGGCGAGTGACGCCGAGGACGCCGTGCAGGAGGCGTGGCTGCGGCTCGCCCGCTCGGACGCGGGCGAGATCGGCAACCTCGCCGGATGGCTGACCACGGTCGTGGCCCGCGTCTGCCTCGACATGCTGCGCTCGCGGACGTCACGGCGCGAGGAGCCGTTCGGCCGGCATGTGCCCGAGCCCACCGTGAGCGGCGAGAGCACGGAGCAGGAAGCGGAGATGGCGGAGTCGGTTGGGCTTGCGCTCCTCGTGGTGCTGCAGACGCTGGCGCCGGCCGAGCGGATTGCCTTCGTGCTGCACGACATGTTCGATCTGCCGTTCGATGAGATCGCGCCGATCGTCGGGCGCACGCCGGCGGCGGCGCGTCAGCTCGCAAGTCGCGCCCGCCGCCGTGTGCAGGGCGCGGAACGGCCAGACGAGGCCGAGCTGTCGGACCAGCAAAAAATCGTCGATGCGTTCCTCACGGCCGCGCGCGGTGGCGATCTTCCGGGACTGCTCGCGGCGCTCGATCCGGATGTTTTGTTCCGGGCGGACGATGCAGCCGTGCGGATGGGCGGAGTGCGCGAGCTGCGCGGTGCCGACGCGGCCGCGAGGTTTTTCCTTGGTCGCGCGCAGGCCGCGCGCGCCGCGCTCATCGATGGGGCTGTGGGCGTGGTCGTGGCGCCGAACGGGCGGCTCATGCTGGTGCTCAGTCTCACGATCGCGAACGGCAAAATTGCCGCGATCGATGTGGTCGCGGATCCGGAGCGGCTGGGGCGGATCGAGCTGTCGACGCTCGGCGGCTGAGGATGGTGTCGCGGGGGCTGTGACCCGGCATTTTGCCTGCGCCCGATCCGCGCTACATGCTGCGGCATGTCCCCTGCCCGCGACACCATTTTCGCCCTTTCCTCCGGCCGGCCGCCGGCCGCGATCGCGGTGGTGCGCCTCTCCGGTCCGCGTGCCGGCGAGGCGCTGAAGGCGCTGGCCGGAAAAATCCCTGAGCCGCGCAGGGCCGCGCTTGCGCGCGTGCGCGATCCGCAAAGCGGCGAGTTGATCGACGAGGCGCTGGCGCTGTGGTTTCCCGGGCCGCGGAGCGAGACCGGTGAGGACATGGCGGAGTTGCAACTGCACGGCGGCCGCGCCGTGGTCGCCGCGGTGTTCGCAGCGCTCTCACGCATCGAGGGTCTGCGGATGGCGGAGGCGGGCGAGTTCACCCGCCGGGCGTTCGAGAACGGCCATCTCGATCTCACCGCGGTCGAGGGCCTGGGCGACCTGATCTACGCCGAGACCGAGGCGCAGCGGCGCCAAGCCTATCGGCAGCTCAAGGGGCTCCTGGGTGATCGGGCAGAGACCTGGCGCAAACGTCTGATCGAGGCGCTGGCGCTGGTCGAGGCGCGGATCGATTTCGCCGATGAGGCGGACGTGCCGGAGGACCTGGTCGGCCCGGCGCTGAAAATTGCTGCAGAGCTTGCTGCGGAGATGGCTGCAGCATTGGCGGGTGCCGCGCGCGGTGAGCGGCTGCGCGATGGGCTGGTGGTGGCCATTGCGGGGCCGCCGAACGCGGGGAAGTCGACCCTGCTCAACCGCATCGCCCGGCGGGAGGCCGCGATCGTGTCGCCGGTCGCCGGCACCACCCGCGACGTGATTGAGGTGCATCTGGATCTTGGCGGCTATCCGATCACGGTGCTGGACACCGCGGGTATCCGCGACAGCGACGACCCGGTGGAGCAGGAGGGTGTGCGTCGGGCGCGCGAGCGGGCGCAGCAGGCGGACCTGATCTTGTGGGTGGAGGATGCCGCGGCATCCTCGGCTCAGGCCGACGCGGCCATTCGGGCTACGCCGTCATGGATTATTCGAAACAAGGTTGATTTAATATCTAAGAACAAGAATGAAATATTAAGACATGAATCCGGATTATCAAATATTGAATTTAGTCTTTCCGCCACGACGGGCGAGGGTTTCGAGCCGTTTCTGGCTCATCTCGCGCGCCATGCAGCGGAGTTCTTCGGAACCGAGCCGGCGCTGATCAGCCGCGAACGGCATCGGAAGGCGCTGGAAAACGCGCGCCAAGCCCTCGCCCGGGCCATCGCCGAAGGTGAGCGCGGCCGGGAGGACATTATCGCCGAGGAGCTTCGGCTGGCGGCTCAGACACTCGGTCGGCTGACCGGGCGGGTCGATGTCGAGGACATCCTGGACGTCATTTTTCGCGATTTCTGTATCGGCAAGTAGCCGGCCGCTGTTTCACGTGAAACAGCGCTTTGACCCGCCCCGTTTGCTTCTGTAGAACCGCGCCATTCGGGAATTTCCCCATGAATTCGCGCTACGACGTCATCGTGATTGGCGGCGGCCACGCCGGCTGTGAGGCCGCGGCCGCGGCGGCACGCATGGGCGCGAAGACGGCGCTGTTCACCCATCGCTTTTCGACCATCGGAGCCATGTCCTGCAATCCGGCCATCGGCGGGCTCGGCAAGGGCCATCTGGTCCGCGAGATTGACGCCCTGGACGGACTGATGGGCCGCGTCGCCGACCAGGGCGGCATCCAGTTCCGGGTCCTCAACCGGCGGAAGGGTCCGGCGGTGCGGGGGCCGCGAGCCCAGGCGGACCGCAAGCTCTATGCGCAGGCCATGCAGAGCGCGATCCGGGCGACGCCGAACCTGACGGTGATCGAGGCGGAGGTGCACGAGCTCGTGCATGCCGGCGGCCGGGCAACGGGTGTCCGGACCGTTGACGGACGGGAGTTCACGACTGGCGCCGTGGTGCTGACCACCGGCACATTCCTGCGTGGTCTGATCCATATCGGCGAGACGCAGACCCCGGCCGGCCGGGTGGGAGAGGCGCCGGCGCTTGGTCTCTCATTGTCGCTTGAAAGCATCGGATTTGCGCTCGGCCGGCTGAAGACCGGCACCCCGCCGCGGCTGGACGGAAAGACCATCGACTGGGGCGCCGTCGAGATGCAGCCCGGCGACGATCCGCCCGAGCCGTTCTCGACGCTGACGGAGCGCATCGACACCCGGCAGATCCAATGCGGCATCACCCGCACCAACGAGCGCACCCATGCGGTGATCCGGGCCAACGTGCACCGCTCGCCGATGTATTCCGGTCAGATCCAGAGCCGGGGCCCGCGCTATTGCCCCTCGATCGAGGACAAGATCGTCCGCTTCGGCGAGCGCGATGGGCACCAGATCTTCCTCGAGCCGGAGGGGCTCGACGACGATACGGTGTACCCGAACGGGATATCGACGTCGCTGCCGGAGGATGTGCAGCTCGCGCTTCTGGCGACCATTCCGGGGCTGGAAACGGCCCGGATGGTCCGGCCCGGCTATGCCATCGAATACGACCACGTCGATCCGCGGGAGCTGAAAAGCACGCTCGAAACCAAGCGATTGGGGGGCCTGTTCCTAGCCGGCCAGATCAACGGGACGACGGGATACGAGGAGGCCGCCGCGCAGGGACTGGTGGCCGGCCTGAACGCTGCGGCGAAGGCCGGAAACAGCCCGGAAATCGTGTTCGACCGCGCCGAAGGCTATCTCGGCGTGATGATCGATGACCTCGTGACCCGTGGAATCACTGAGCCGTACCGGATGTTCACATCGCGGGCCGAATACCGGCTGACGCTGCGGGCGGACAATGCCGACCAGCGGCTGACCGGGAAGGGGAGCGCCATCGGCTGCGTCGGCCGCGAGCGTCAGACCCGCTTCGAGCAGAAGATGCTTGGGCTGAACCAAGCCCGCACGCGGGCTGCCGCGCTGTCGATCACGCCGAAACAGGCCGCCGCACACGATGTCCGGCTCAATCAGGACGGCAAGCGCCGGACCGCGTTCGATCTTCTCTCCTACCCGGACATCGGCGTGTCCGACATCGCCCGGATCTGGCCGGAATTCGCCGATCTGCCCCCGAAGATCGCCGAGCAGCTCGAGATCGACGCCAAGTACGCAGTCTACCTCGACCGCCAGAGCGCCGATATCGAGTCCTATCGCAAGGACGAGAGCTTCGAGCTCCCCGAACAGCTCGATTACGCCTCCCTGCAAGGTCTCTCGAACGAAATCCGCCAGAAGCTCCAGAACCACAAGCCACGCACCATCGGCCAGGCCGCTCGGATCGACGGCATCACGCCGGCGGCGCTGACGCTGCTGGTGGCCCATGTGAGGCAACTGGTCCGGCGGGCCAACAAGGGCCGCCCGGCGGCCTGACCGCCATGACCGAAAACAAGAACCGCGAATATTCGACTCTCGATCTGGCTGATGATCGAGCGCGGGCGCTGCAGCTCACGCCTGTTTCACGTGAAACGCTGGCACGGCTCGATCGCCTGGTCGAGGTCCTGCTGCCGGTGGCGGCACACACCAATCTCATCGCCCGCTCCACCATCCCGCAGCTCTGGACCAGACACATTGCCGACTCGCTCCAGCTCCTGTCCCTGGCGCCAGAGGCGCAATGCTGGATCGACCTTGGCTCGGGTGCCGGCTTTCCCGGCCTGGTCATCGCCTGCGCGATGGCCGATCAGCCCGGCGCCTCGGTTCACCTGGTGGAAAGCATCCAGAAAAAGGCCGCGTTTCTGCGCGAGGCCGCGCAGCAAATTCAAGTGCCGGCCACAGTCCACGCTGTGCGTATTGAGGATTTCGGGAAGAACAACGACATCAGGGCCGACGCTGTCACCGCGCGTGCGCTCGCTCCGTTAGATGATCTGATGCGGCTCGCGCACCCGCTGCTCAAATCAGGTGCGCTGGGCCTGTTTCCCAAGGGACAAGATGTAGAGGGTGAATTGACGGAAGCCTCTAAATCTTGGAACATCGAGGCGAGTCTCGTCCCGAGCAAGACGAGCCCCGCAAGCCGCATCGTCGTCGTCAAGGCGCTCGTGCCGCGCAGCAGAAACGTGAAATCTCATGTCCGATCAAGATGATAACAACGTTCACCCGATCCCCGCGCCGGTCCTGTCGGAGTGTGCCGCCGAGCTGAAAGAGAAGGTGGCCGAGGCGCAGACCAACGCCGACGAGGCGCAGGTCGTGGTTCTCGCCGAACGGCAGGAGCCCGCCAAGGCGCCGCGCGTGCTTGCCATCGCCAACCAGAAGGGCGGCGTCGGCAAGACCACGACGGCGATCAATCTCGGCACCGCGCTCGCTGCGATCGGTGAGCGCGTGCTGGTGGTCGACCTCGACCCGCAAGGCAACGCCTCGACCGGGCTCGGCATCGACCGCCGCCATCGCAAGGTCTCGACCTACGACGTCCTGGTCGGCGAGGCGCCGTTGCGCGAAGCGATCGTTGCGACCGCGGTGCCGCGGCTGTCGATTGCGCCTTCAACCATGGACCTCTCGGGCCTGGAGCTCGAGATCGGCCAGGCGCGCGACCGCGCCTTCCGGCTGCGCAGCGCGATCTCCCCGCTCAACAACGGCAAGTATGTCGGCGTCGGCGACTTCTCCTACGTGCTGGTCGACTGCCCGCCGTCGCTCAACCTGCTCACCGTCAACGCGATGGCGGCCGCGAACGCGATCCTCGTGCCGCTGCAGTGCGAGTTCTTCGCCCTCGAAGGTCTGTCGCAGCTGTTGCAGACCGTCGAGCAGGTGAAGTCCACGCTCAATCCCGGTCTCTCGATCCACGGCATCGTGCTGACCATGTTCGACGCGCGCAACAACCTGTCGAACCAGGTCGTCGCCGACGTGCGCGAGTTCATGGGGCCGAAGGTTTACGACACCATCATCCCGCGCAACGTGCGCGTCTCCGAGGCGCCGTCGCACGGCAAGCCGGTGCTGGTGTACGACCTCAAGTGTGTCGGCAGCGAAGCCTATCTGCGGCTCGCGACCGAGATCATCCAGCGCGAGAAGGAATTGAAGGCGAGCTGATCGCCAAGATGCTCGCAGTGATGCTCGCTGGGATGATCGCATTGTCGTCGCGCGGGTTGCGCCTCGCGCTTTCGTCCTTCGCGCGAGAGGGACGGATTGCCGGCTTCGTCCGGCGATGGCCAAGAAGACTTAGAACCAAGAAGACTTAGAACCAAGAAGACTTAGAACCAAGAAGACTTAGAACCAAGAAGACTTGGAACGAGGTGGTCGAGTGAAAATTTCCGAGGAGGCCGCGATGGCCGACGATGCCGGACGATCTAGACTGGGACGCGGTCTCGCATCGCTGATGGGCGACGTCGGCGTGGAGGCGCAGCCCGGCGAGCGCACCGCGCGCAGCCAGCGCAAGGTGCCGATCGAATACGTGCGCGCCAATCCGCGCAACCCGCGCAAGCTGTTCTCCGACGCCGAGCTCTCCGAGCTTGCCGACTCGATCCGCGAGCGCGGCATCATCCAGCCGATCGTGGTGCGGGCGCGCGGTGCCGACAACTACGAGATCATCGCCGGCGAGCGGCGCTGGCGCGCGGCGCAGCGCGCCGGCCTGCACGAGGTGCCGATCGTCGCGCTCGACGTCACCGACGCCGAGGCGCTCGAGCTCGCGATCATCGAGAACGTCCAGCGCAGCGACCTCAATCCGCTGGAGGAGGCGAGCGGCTATCTCTCGCTCGCAAACGAATACCAGCACTCGCAGGAAGACATCGCCAGGATCGTCGGCAAGAGCCGGAGCCACATCGCCAATACGCTGCGGCTCCTGCATCTGCCGGAGAAGGTGAAGGCCTACATCAACTCGGGCAAGCTCACGGCGGGGCACGCCCGCATGCTGGTCGGCCAGCCGAACGCCGAGGAGCTGGCGGATCAGATCGTCAACCAGGGCCTCAACGTGCGCCAGGTCGAAGCGATGGCGCGCAAGAGCGGCCAGAAGCAGGTGCGTGAAGGCAAGCGCGCCGCGCAGACCGGCAAGGACGCCGACACCGAGGCGGTGGAGAAACGCCTGAGCGACGTCCTCGGGCTTGCGGTGACGATTGATCATCGTGCCCACGGCGGTGGCACGTTGCAGGTCAAGTACAAGACGCTCGAGCAGCTCGACGACGTGATCGCGCGGCTGGAGCAGGGGCCGAAGATGCGGAGCACCGGGTCGTAGGCGAACGAAGCGCGTAGCCCGGATGGCGCCATAAGCGCGTTCACGCGCGTCTTCGACGCGCTATGGCGAAATCCGGGGCGGTCTACCCGCATTCCGCTTCGCTCCATGCGGGCTACGAAGCGCGCCGTAACGCGCGCATCTACTTTCGCCGCGCCGCCATCGCCACATTGAGCAGAGCGCGCTGCGCCAGCGCTTCCGCCAGCGCCGGCGTGCGGCGCACGTTCAGCGCTGCCTCCGCAAGCTGCTCCATCGCACGGGCGAGCCGCGGCGCGGGCCAGCTCCGCAGCGCCGCCTCGACGGTGCTCTGGCGGCGGAAGTGGATCGGCGGGATGAACGAGCGCATCGCCTCGTCGGAGGAGCCCGTGTCGAACGCCACCCGCGCCTTGTGAAGCTGCGAGACGTAGCGCAGCGTGCCGGACATGATCGTGCCCGGCCCGGTGCCCGAAGCGATGGCCTTGCCGAACTGCGATTCGAGGTCGGCGGTCTTGCCGGCAAAGGCCGCGTCGATCACGGCGTCCATCGCCAGCGCCGACGCGTCGGCGACCACCGCAAGCACGTCGTCGAGCGTGACGCGCTCCTTGCCGTGGGCGTAGAGCGCGAGCTTGCGGATCTCGTTGCGCGAGGCCTGCCGGTCGCCACCGATCAGCGACACGAGCGCCGCGCGTGCGTCGGGCGCGATGGCGAGCTTCGCCTGCTTCATCTCGTCATCGACGAGGCGAACGAGATCGCGCTCGGTGTCGACGTAGCAGCCGATGACGGCGGCGAACTTCGATTTCTCGCACAGCGCGCGCACCGGCGCGGTGCGGCGAAGGTCGCCCGCCTCGATGACGATCCGGCAGTCGGCCGGCGGCGTGGTGAGAACGGTTTCGACGGCTGATGCGAAATTGCGGCTGCCGGCCCTCACCCACACCGCGCGCTTCCCGCCGAACAGCGGCACCGTGTGCGCCTCCTCGGCGAGCCGCGACGGCTCGGAGGCGAGCGCGTCGCCTTCAAGCCGCACCAGCGCGAACGGGTCGTTGACGTCCGCGACCGAGGCGTTGATGAGCTTCTCCGCGCGCTCGTGCACCAGGCCGGCGTCGGGGCCGAACACCAGCACGATCGGCTGCGCCGGACTGGGGCGCGCGACGAAGGCGTCGGCGTCCTGGTTCTTGATCGCGACCATCGGCAGAACTTAAGCGATCACGTGCCGGAAATGAAATCAGCCGTGACCGTCGCCCACGGCATTCCGCGGCACGCGCGCAGAGGGCGCTACGCCCCGGCGCTGAAATAGGACGCGAGACGCGACTTGATGTTGTCGGAAATCGTCTTGGCGGCGCGGTTCTCGGCGTCGCGCTGGCCGCGCGCGTTGGAGAAGCGCTGCGCCTGGCCGGGGTTGTCGTAGGACACCCGGGCGAAGGTCTGCCCGGTGACCACCGGCTTGCCGGTGGCCTTCTCGACCAGCGTATAGGTGGCATCGATGCCGTACTGCTGGACGTCGGCGCGGGCGGTGGTGATGTCGACGATCACCTGCTGATTGGTGGTCGAGAGATTGATGCGAAGCTGGTGCGTCGGCGTCAGGCCGCCGGAGCCGCCCTGCAGGTCGAAGATCAGGTCGTTGCGGACCTCGTTGGCGATGCGCGCGACGGGCGTCCCGTTCGGAACGTCGATCCGCACGACGTCGACCGAGGCCATGCGCTGGCGCAGGCCCGGGCCGCCGGTCAGCGAGCGTTCGCCATAGAGCGGCTCGAAGCAGCCGCCGAGCAGCGCCGCCAACGCCAGCGCGCCCACCAGGCGGGCGGGGCGGGTCCAATCCTTGCGGATCAACGCTTTGCGGCGCTCAGGCGACCACATTCACGATCCTCTGCGGGACGACGATGACCTTTTTCGGGCGCTTGCCGTCGAGGGCCTTTTGTACCGCATCCAGCGCCAGCACGGCAGCCTCAATTTCCGGAGCCTTGGCCTCGCGGGCGACCGTCACATCGGCCCGTTTCTTACCGTTAATCTGCACCGGTAAAGTAATGGTGTTCTCGACCAGGAGCCCGGCCTCGAGCGCAGGCCAGGCCTCGTCGGCGACCAGCGTTTTGTGGCCGAGCGCCGCCCAGCACTCCTCGGCGAGATGCGGCATCATCGGGTGGAACAGCCGCACCAGGATGCCGGCAGCTTCCTTCACCGACCAGGCAAAATCCGGCGTCACCTGGGTGTTGGCGACCGCGGAGCCGAGCGCGTTGGCGAATTCGTAGATGTGGGCGACGCAGACGTTGAAGTGCAGCTTCTCGACCGCGTCGGTGACCTTCGACAGCGCGCCGTGCGCAGCCTTGCGCAGCGCGAGAGCTGGTTCACTGAACGAGTCGGGGCGGGTTGCCGGGGCCTGCGCGGCGATGCCCGCGGCCTCGCCGACGAGACGCCACAGCCGGTTGGTGAAGCGCCAGGCGCCTTGCACCCCGCGCTCGGTCCATTCGACGTCGCGCTCGGGCGGCGAGTCGGAGAGCATGAACCAGCGCGCCACGTCGGCGCCGTAGGTCGCCATGATGTCGTCGGGGTCGATGGTGTTCCTCTTCGACTTCGACATCTTCTCGACGCTGCCGATCTTGATCGGCTCGCCGGTTGCGGTGAGCTTTGCGGTGCGCGCGTCGTCGGCGCCTTCGATCGTCACCTCGGCCGGCGTGACCCATTCGCCGTCCGCCTTCTGGTAGGTCTCGTGCACCACCATGCCCTGGGTGAACAGACCCGCAAACGGCTCGTCGAGATTGACGTGGCCGGTCTTCCTCATCGCGCGGGTGAAGAAGCGCGAATAGAGCAAATGCAGAATCGCGTGCTCGATGCCGCCGATGTATTGGTTCACCGGCATCCAGGCGTTGGCAACCTTGGGATCGGTCGGCGCGCTCTCGTTCCACGGATCGGTGAAGCGGATGAAGTACCACGACGAGTCGACGAAGGTGTCCATCGTGTCGGTCTCGCGCCGTGCCGGCTTGCCGCATTGCGGACACGCCACGTTGCGCCAGGTCGGATGGCGGTCGAGCGGATTGCCCGGCTTGTCGAAGGTGACGTCCTCGGGCAGTTGCACCGGCAGGTCCTTCACCGGCACGGGGACGACGCCGCACGCCTCGCAATGGATGATCGGGATCGGGCAGCCCCAGTAGCGCTGCCGCGAGATGCCCCAGTCGCGCAGGCGGTAGTTGACCTGGCGCTGTGCGACCGGACGGTTGCCGCGCGTCTGCGACTCCAGCTGCTTCGCAACTTCCTCCTTCGCCTGCACGATGGTCATGCCGTCGAGGAAGCGCGAATTGATCATCGTGCCGTCTTCGAGATACGGCGTGTCGGTGATGACAAAGGTCTTCGGATCCTGCCCGGGCGGGCAGACCACCGGCGTGTTGCCGAGCTTGTACTTGTTGGCGAACTCCAGGTCGCGGTCGTCGTGTGCCGGGCAGCCGAAGATGGCGCCGGTGCCGTAGTCCATCAGGATGAAGTTCGCAACGTACACCGGCAGGTGCCACTTGTCGTCGAAGGGATGCACCGCCTTTATGCCGGTGTCGAAACCCATCTTCTCCGCGGTGTCGATGTCGGCCTGCGCCGTGCCGCGGTGTTTGCACTCCGCGATGAACTCGGCGAGTTTCTGGTTCTTCGCCGCGGCCGCCCTCGCCAGCGGATGATCCGGCGCGATGGCGACGAACTTCGCGCCGAACAAGGTGTCCGGCCGCGTGGTGAAGATCTCGATCTCGCTCTCGCCACCGGGCGTGGTCGCAGGGTCAAGCGCGAAGCGCACGTGCAGGCCTTCGCTCCGCCCGATCCAGTTCTTCTGCATCAGCCGGACTTTTTCCGGCCAGCGGTCGAGCTTATCGAGCGCGTTGAGCAGATCTTCCGAATAGTCGCTGATCTTGAAGAACCACTGGGTCAGCTCTTTCTGCTCGACCAGCGCACCCGAACGCCAGCCGCGGCCGTCGATCACCTGCTCGTTGGCGAGCACGGTCATGTCGACCGGGTCCCAGTTGACCTTCGATTGCTTGCGCTCGACCAGCCCGGCCTTGAGGAAGTCGAGGAACATGTGCTGCTGGTGCTTGTAGTAGGCCGGGTCGCAGGTCGCGACCTCGCGGCTCCAGTCGAGCGACAGCCCCATCGACTGCAGCTGCTTCTTCATCGCCGCGATGTTGGCGTAGGTCCAGGACTTGGGATGGACCTTGCGCTCCATCGCCGCGTTCTCGGCCGGCATGCCGAAGGCGTCCCAGCCCATCGGGTGCAGCACGTTCATGCCGGTGGCGCGTTTGTAGCGCGCGACCACGTCGCCCATGGTGTAGTTGCGGACGTGGCCCATATGGATGCGCCCCGACGGGTAGGGGAACATCTCCAGCACGTAGTATTTCGGGCGCGGGTCGTCGTTGGCGGTCTTGAAGATGGCCCGCTCGTCCCAGGTCTTTTGCCAGCGGGCTTCGGATTCGCGGGCGTTGTAGCGGTCGGATTTGGCTGATTCTGCGGTCATTTGCGGCTCTTTCTAGAGCCGCGCGGGCAGTTGGGGAAGGGGGCAGGAGGCGCGCGGGTGTCAGCGCCTCATTTGAGGATGTTCCCCAGGCTGAAGATGTTCCCCAGGCCGGTCGCTCCGCCGCCGCCAGCACCGTGGTTGCCGCGAGGTGCGCGGGCTCCTTGGTGGAGTCGTACAGCACCCGCCCATAGGGTAGCGCCATCGACGGAAGCTTCGACACGTCCCTCGGGGCGCATGAGGTGCTCTCGGGTTCGGGTTCAGCTCAATACCGCGCGGGCACGTACATCTCTTTGGAGATCGGGCCGCGGTGGTAGTCCGGATGGCGGACGCGCTTGGGCAACGCCACCGGCGTGTGCGTCACCGCCTGGTAGGGGACCTGCGTGAGCAGGTGGCTGATGCAGTTGAGCCGCGCGCGCTTCTTGTCGACCGCGTCGACGATCCACCACGGCGCGATCCTGGTGTGGGTCTTTTCCAGCATCTCTTCCTTGGCCTTGGTGTATTGCTCCCAGCGCTTGCGCGACTCCACGTCCATCGGCGACAGCTTCCACTGCTTGAGCGGGTCCTGAATCCGCATCATGAAGCGGAACTGCTGCTCGTCGTCGGTGATGGAGAACCAGTACTTGAGCAGGATGGTGCCGGAGCGCGTCAGCATGTGCTCGAACTCGGGCACCGAGCGGAAGAACTCCTGGACCTGCTCCTCGGTGCAGAAGCCCATCACGCGCTCGACGCCGGCGCGGTTGTACCAGCTGCGGTCGAACAGGACGATTTCGCCGCCCGCCGGCAGGTGCGAGACATAGCGCTGGAAGTACCATTGGGTGCGCTCGCGCTCGTTCGGCGCCGGCAGCGCGGCGACGCGACAGATGCGCGGATTGAGGCGCTGGGTGATGCGCTTGATGACGCCGCCCTTGCCGGCTGCGTCGCGGCCTTCGAAAAGGACGACGACCTTGTGCTTGGTCGAGGCGACCCAGTCCTGCAGCTTGATCAGCTCGCCCTGCAGGCGCAGCAGCTCTTTGAAGTAGACCCTGCGGTCGAGGCCTTCGCCGGCCTGATGGCCGTCGGCTTCGGCCAGAAGCTTGTCCAGCCGGTCGTCGTCCAGCTCCATCTCGAATTCTTCGTCGATGTCGTCGGCGAGCTCACGCTCGATGCGCCGCTGAAGCGTACTCGATGATTGGGTCATGTCTTGACCTTTGAAATAATGTTGACTGCCTCGGTGCGGCACCGCTCAAGGAAACTCGTGCTCGCGGTGCACGTCGTGAACCACAAGGCCTGCGCCTTGTTCCGGCATGGTCAGCCAGTCGTTGCGCTCGGTGATCCGCTCCCAGAACGTGCGCAGCGCCTGCAGGCGGTGCTTGCGCGAATGGCCGGCGATAATCGTCGAGTTGATCGCGCCGACCGAGACGCCGGACACCCAGTCCGGCTTGATCTCGGCCTCGCGCAGCGCCTGGTAGACGCCGGCCTGATACGCCCCGAGCGCGCCGCCCTGCAGCATCAAGGCGATCCGCTGGCACCGCTCCGGGCGCCAGTGCTTCAGCCCTTCCAGCCTGGAATGCTCCGCAACGATCGCATCCATGCGCCACCTCTGCCCGGCCAAGAATGGGCGCGGGCCTGTGACACCTCCATGACCGCAACGGTGACCGCGGTGCGAAATATGGCACGGGACTGTCGGCCTCACGGCCTGGCGTGCTGCTCGCGGCCCAGCCGACCAAGCGCTTCGTCGAAGCGGACGAGGTGGCCGCGCCGACCGCCTTCCGGTGCAGCCACGATGCCGGCCCGATCACCGGCACCCTGTTACCGGTGGAGGGCGGCTGGCCGGCGCACCAGCCGCGACGATTTCGGCCGTTCTGCCTTGTTTCTCCCACGGTCTCGCACCACTTTGGACCGCATTTCCATTGCGCGCGCCACAACGGGCGCAGGGTCTGGTATGATCGCCTTGCCGTTGTGCAGAGTGAGTGTGTGATGTCCAAGGCCCCATTTGCGTTCGCCGCCCTCGTGGCGCTTGCCCTGCTGCCGGGATGCGCCGGCTCCGGCGGCGAGCTTGCCAGCGGTGGCGGCTCCCAGGTGGCGGGCGACGAGAACGGCGGCAAAATTCCGAATGCGCTCGGCTCGCGCGCCGAGCAGAGCTCGGCCTACCAGCAGGTCACGACGTATTGCGAGAAGTTCGGCAAGAAGGGCATCATCACCAAAATGGATTACGACACCGGGCTGGTGACGTTTGAGTGCCGTCTGCTCAAGGGGCGGTCGACGAGCTGAGCCCATCAGCCGCACCCGCCGGCCGCGGGTCGGGGTATTCCAGGTTTAGATCGTATTTCGTCTCGCCAGGTCCGCGGAAATCCCACACATGCAATACACCACCCTCGGCCGCACCGGCCTGCGCGTCAGCGTTGCGGGCCTCGGCACCGGCGGCTTCAGCCGTCTCGGCCTCAAATCCGGCAAGACCGAAGACGAGTCCGCAAGGCTGATCCACGAAGCGGTCGACCTCGGCATCAACTTCATCGACACCGCGGCGAGCTACGGCACTGAGGGCGTGGTCGGGAGGGCGCTCAGGACCATCCCGCGCGACCAGGTGGTGATCGCGACGAAGGCGCAGATTCGCGGCGGGCAGGGCGCCGCACACGTGACCGCGTGCATCGACAACGCGCTGCGGCTGATGGGCATCGACTACGTCGACGTGTTCAACCTGCACGGCATCGAGCTGCACGAATACGATCATGCGATGTCGGTGGTGCCCGCGCTGCTCGAGGCGAAGCGCCAGGGCAAGATCAGGCACATCGGCATCACCGAGAACCCGATCGTCGATTTCACCAATGAGATGCTCAAGCGAGCGGTGAACGATCCCGTGTGGGAGGTCACCATGGTGGGCTTCCACATGATGCATCAGGGCGCGCGGAAAAACGTCTTCCCGGTGACGCGCGAGAAGGGCATCGGCACGCTTCTGATGTTCGCGGTGCGGAGCATCTTCGCCGATCCGCCGCGCGTCGCGCGTGAGATGAAGGAGCTCGCCGCCAAAGGTCTGGTCGAGAAGTGGCTTGGCGAGACCGACGATCCGCTGGGGTTCCTCGTCCACGAGGGCGGCGCCTCGAGTATGATCGAGGCGGCATATCGTTACGCGCGGCACGAGCCGGGCGTCGATGTGACGCTGTTCGGCACCGGCGATGCCGGGCATCTGCGGAAAAACGTCGAAGCGTTGCTCAAGCCGCCGCTGCCGGAGGCGGACCGGGAGAAACTTGCGCGGCTGTTTGGGCATTTGACCGGCATCGGTCTCGACTCGCATTCGGGTGCGCTGGCCAAGCGGTAACCTTCAGGTTGTAAGGCTGCCGCAGGTCCGGCTTGCCAGTTTTACCGCTCCGACCTAGCGTGACCGGGACGCTGGACGGTTCAGCGGAGGGCGCGAGCCTTGTCGGACACCCAGTCACGCGATCAGGCCCAGACCCTTGCCGCGGGTGCCGCGGCCGGCGCGGGCCTGCTGGCTTTCCTCGCCGCGATTGCGACGCGGCGGGCGCCGCGTTGGCTGCGGGTGACGGTGATCCTGGGCCTCGTGGCGATCGCCAGTGGCGCAGGCATCTATGCCTATCGCTACTCCAGGCAGCCGACCACGCTGACGGTTGCGGCCGGGTCGCTGGACGGCGACGCGCCCAAGCTGATGGAGGCGATCGCGGCGAGACTCGCGGTCACCAAAGCGCCGGTGCGCCTGAAGGTGGTCGACGAGCTCACCGCGGCCGATGCCACGGCGTCCTTCGCCGCGGGCAAGACCGACCTGGCGGTGGTGCGGCCGGACGTCGGCGACCTGTCGTCGGCGCGCACGCTGATGATCGTCGCCCGTGCGGTGGTGCTGATCATCGCACTGCCCGGCAGCAACGTCACGAGCATGGACAATCTGAAGGGCAAGACCATCGGCGTGATCGGCGGCGCCATGAATCACTCGGTCGTCCAGGTCCTCACCCGGGAATACGACCTCGAGCGGGCGCGGACGCGTTTCCGCGACATGTTGCCCGCGGAGGTGCCGCAGGCGGTGCAGGCCAAGCAGGTCCAGGCGCTGCTGCTCGTGGTGCCGATTTCGGAAAATTACATCAGCCGGATTCGCGACACGCTGCGCGCCACCAAGGGCAAGGTTGCGCTGGTGCCGATCGAATCGGCCGGCGCGATCGCCAACATCCAGCGCGCGTATGAAAGCTATGAGCTGCCGAAGGGAACGATCCGCGGCTCGCCCGCGGTGCCCGATGAGGATCTGACGACCTTGCGCTTGCCGCTTTATCTCGTCGCCAACAAGAAGATCAGCGATGATGTCGCCGGCGCGCTGGTCAAGGCGGTGTTCGACGCGCGGCGCGAGCTCTCGAAGGAGCATCCGCTGCTGGCGCAGATCGCCGAGCCGGACAAGGACAAGGACGCGTTCATCCCGATTCATCCCGGCGCATCGCAGTATTTCGAGGACGAGCAGAAGTCGTTCTTCGACAAATACGGCGATCAGTTGTTCTACGGCTCGATGCTGCTCGGCATGCTGACCTCGATGCTGGCCGGCGTGTGGCGGTATATGCTGAAGAGCGATCCAGGGCCGCAGGAGCGGCCGCTGTCGCGGCTGTTTGGGCTCATGGACCGCGTGCGCGAGGCTCGCGACGAGACGGAGCTTGCACAGGCCGAGCAGGAGATCGACGAGATCCTCAAATTGCAGCTTCAACAATGCGCCCCCGGCGAGATCGATGCCGGCGAGGCTGCGGCGGTGAGCCTTGCGACTCATCGCCTGGAGCATCTCGTGAGCCAGCGGCGCGCCGCGCTCCGAAGCGGCGTTGGTTCCGCTTCAATCGTGCGGGCGGTGTAGGCAGCCAGTCTTCGCAAGTCCCGGGAATGTGGCAAACGAAGCCTTAACGCTCACAGGGCGTGCGGCCATGCGGCAACGGCCCCTCCGGGGGACCTGGGGCCGCCAACCGGGGGCAGGCGCCGCCAAAATGCGACTTTGGGCTGCAATCGCGCGGCGCCCGGCCAACGGCCAGGGGCCGGAACTGCCGCGCCGTGCTCCGAGCACTGCCCGGATTCACCCGCCGCAACCGCCTCACATAACCGAAAACTAATGGGTTCCCAGTAATTTGCCCGAGTTTTTCGGGGCGTTGTGTCGATGGCCTTCAGCGAGCTCGTGCAAAAACTCAGGACCGAATGGTTGCCGTATGTCGGCCACGGCTCCGCGCTGATCGGTGCGTTGCTCATCGGATTCATCTGGCTCAGCGTCAACTTCTTCCTGGAGAATGAGCGCCACACCGCCGAGCGCGCGGCGGTCAAGAATTCGATGAACCTCGCCGGCGCATTCGACGAGCATCTGTCGCGCTCGCTGTCGGAGATCGACCGCACGCTGAAGCTCTTGCGCAGCCGCTACGTTCGTGCGCCCGGCCAATTCGATCTGGCCGACTGGCTGAACTCGGTACAACTCCTCGACAACGAAATCCTGCAGGTCAGCATCATCGACCAGAACGGGATTCTGCGGCTGTCCAGCATCGATCCGCGCTTCGTCGGCATCGATCTCGGCGACCGCGAGCATTTCAGGGTTCACGTTCACTCAGACAGCGACGATCTGTTCATCAGCAAGCCGGTGGTCGGCCGCACCACCCAGAAGTGGTCGATCCAGCTTACCCGGCGTATCGCAAACAGCGATGGCTCATTTGGCGGCGTGATTGTCGCCTCGCTCGATCCGGCCTACCTGACGCGCATCTACAATGCCGTGAACTCCGGCTCCGCCGGTCACATCCGCGTCATCGGCACCGACGGCATCGTGCGCGCCACGAGCGGATCGACGCTGGCGCTTCTGGGCAAGGACTTCGCGAGCGCCGAATTGTTCAAGCGCTATCCGCGCGAGACCACCGGCTGGTACTACTCCGAGTCGGCCTTCAGCGACCGGATTCCCCGGATGATCGCATTCCGTGCGCTCAAGAGCCATCCGCTGATCATCACCGTCGGTCAGTCGTCGCACGAAATCTTCGCCCTGCTCGGCATCAAGCAGCGTGTCGGCTATCTCGTGGCGTCGGTGCTGACGCTGGTCATTTTGGCCGTTGCGGTCTTCAGCATCAGCAGCAGCATGGCGCGCGAGCAGGACAAGAAGCGGCTCGAGCGCGCCAACATGCTGCTGAATGCCACGCTGGCGCATATGCCGCACGGCATCTGCATGTTTGGCGCCGACAAGAAGCTCGCGCTGGCCAACGATCTCTACAGCACAATGTACGGCCTCAAGCCTGAGCAGATTCCACCGGGAACGCCGATTCTGGACATCCTGAATGCGCGGATCGCAGCCGGTAGCAGCCCGAAGGATGCCGGCAAATACATCGAGGAGCGTCTCGCCGACGCGCACTCGCCGCGGCCGAGCTATGTCATCACCGAGCTGCAGGACGGGCGCATTCTCGCGATCAGCCGCCAGGCGATGCCCGACGGCGGCTCGGTCGCGATCCACCAGGACATCACGACGCAGAAGCGCGCCGAAGAAAAGATCGCCTATCTGGCGCACTATGACGCGCTGACCAATCTCGCCAACCGGGCGCGGTTCCTCGATCACGTCAGTGCTGCGGCGGAGAAGTATCGGCGCGACGGCAAGCGATTCGCCGTCCACCTTCTCGATCTCGACCGGTTCAAGGAGGTGAACGATTCGCTCGGGCACGCGATCGGCGATGCGCT
>JAIESI010000115.1 GCA_019746135.1 Xanthobacteraceae bacterium | reverse complement strand
CCTCCGTGAGCCACCACGCAAGCGCAGCAAACAGTCAGACCGATTGATGACATGCTTAACCTAGCGCATATGACCCCAACCCTCCCCCTTTCAGGGGGAGGGAGCGCACCGCCCGAGTCGCGCCACGTGCGGATGCAGCCCCGCGCGGGTGCCTGTATGGTTGCAGGACGAGGGTGGAGCAGGGCGGAGAGACGTCGGTGATCCAGTGCAGGCGCTTGGGCTACGCCGTGATGACGACCGGGCGGATGGACGCCATGGCCGCCTACTACGAGGACATCATCGGTCTCGTTCCGTCGCACCGCGAGCGCGACCGCGCGGTGTTCGCCACGCGGCAGGGCCTCGAATGCCTGGTGCTGGAGCGGGGCCAGCGCCCGGCGCTCGAGGCGCTGTCGTTCGAGATCTCGACGGCACCTCATGAGGAACGCGTCTGCCCATATCTCTTCCACCACCCAGAGCGCGCTCGAAGCCTTGGCGCGAAGAATTTTCGGCGCGCCGCGCCCAAAAATAACGCTCTATCAGCTTCTTACAGCCATCGATCCCCGCTCAGCCGGAAACGATACAGTCTTCGTCACATACAAAAAGGCCTTAGACGCAGCGGCTCATCTGATATCGCACGGGTAAATCATCACGCTGATGGGAACCCCCTAAGCCATGGCGAGCCCGAAGGTGTACGGCGCTGATCCTGAATTTGTCGGCGCGCCGTTTGCCCTTCCGCGGCTGCCTTGTGCGCGTCACACCCTCTCCACAAAACTATCCACCACCCGCTTTTCGCCCGCTCTATCAAACGCGATCGTCAGCTTGTTGCCGTCGACCGCCACCACATTCCCGTTGCCGAACTTCTGGTGAAACACGCGGTCGCCGACGCCGAAGGCCGAGACCGTGCCGGTCGATTTCGCCACCAGCTCGCCCTCGATGGTGAGCGGCCCCCGCCGCTTCGGCGCACGCGCCGGACGGCGCGACGTGGCGGGCACCTCCAGCCCATCATCGTCATAGATCGGGTCAACGTGATCCAGCGAGTCATCCCCCACCCCACGCTCGCCATACCTCGGCGCGCCGGTCTCCGAAAATCCGCCGCGCCCTCTGTTGGCCTGCGCCCGCTGCCAGCCCGGCGTGCCGTAGCTCGAGCCGAACGACTTCATCTCGTCGAACCGCGACGCGCCGTAGTTGCCCGAGCCGTAGCCGGCTTGCGCAAAGCCGCCCTTGCTCTCGGTCACCTCGACATGCGCCTCCGGCAGTTCGTCGAGGAAGCGCGAGGGGATGTTGGTCTGCCACATGCCGTGGGTGCGGCGGTTGGTGGCGAACATGATCTTGCAGCGTCGCCGCGCGCGGGTGATGCCGACATGGGCGAGGCGGCGCTCCTCCTCGAGGCCGGCGCGGCCCTGGTCGTCGAGCGTGCGCTGGCTCGGGAACAGGCCTTCCTCCCAGCCGGGCAGGAACACGGTGTCGAACTCCAGCCCCTTGGCCGAATGCAGCGTCATGATGCTGACCGCGTCCTCGGCCTCGCTGCGGTCGGTGTCCATCACCAGCGAGATGTGCTCGAGGAAGCCGGAGAGGTTCTCGAACTCCTCCATGGAGCGGATCAGCTCCTTCAGGTTCTCCAGCCGGCCGGCGGCGTCGGCGCTGCGGTCCTTCTGCCACATCTCCGTGTAGCCGCTCTCGTCGAGCACGATCTCGGCCAGTTGGGTGTGCGGCAGCGTCTCCTTCTGGGCGCGCCAGCGGTCGAAGCTCTCGATCAGGCCGTGCAGCGAATTGCGCGCCTTGGGCTTGAGCTCGTCGGTGAGCGCCACGGCGCGGGCCGCCTCGCTGAGCGGGATGCGACGCTTGCGGGCGTGGTTGTGCAGGAGCTGGACGGTCGCGTCGCCCAGGCCGCGCTTCGGCGTGTTGACGATGCGCTCGAAGGCGAGGTCGTCGGACGGCGAGTGGATGACGCGCAGATACGCCAGCGCGTCGCGGATCTCGGCGCGCTCGTAGAACCGCGGCCCGCCGATCACGCGATAGGGCAGGCCGAGGGTGACGAAGCGGTCTTCGAACTCGCGCATCTGGTAGGAGGCGCGCACGAGAATGGCGATCTCGTCGAGCTCGTGGCCCTTGCGCTGCAACTGCTCGATCTCCTCGCCGACCGCGCGGGCCTCCTCCTCGCTGTCCCAGCTGCCGGTGACGGTGACCTTCTCGCCCGGCTCGTCCTCGGTGCGCAGCGTCTTGCCGAGGCGGCCTTCGTTGTGGGCGATGAGATGGCTCGCCGCGGCGAGGATGTGGCCGGTGCTGCGGTAGTTGCGTTCGAGCCGGATCACCTTGGCGCCCGGAAAATCGTGCTCGAAGCGCAGGATGTTGTCGACCTCGGCGCCGCGCCAGCCGTAGATCGACTGGTCGTCGTCGCCGACGCAGCAGATGTTTTTGGGGGGCGAGGGCAGGCTCTCTCGCTCCCTCGCCCCGCTTACGCGGCTCTCTCGCTCCCTCTCCCCGCTTGCGGGGAGAGGGTCGGGGTGAGGGGGAGTCTCGATAGACTCGGTGCGTGGAGAGGGGGGGGGGGGGGGGGGGCCGGGCGCGGGGGCCGGGCCGGCGCGGGCCGCCGGGGGGGGGGGGCCGCCGCGCGCCCCGCCCCCCCCCCCGTCTCGATAGACTCGGTGCGTGGAGAGTCCCCCTCACCCGACGCGCTTCGCGCGTCGACCTCTCCCCGCAAGCGGGGAGAGGTTGGGGCGGTGGGCGCGGCAGAGGTCAGGGCGGCGCTCGTGGCAGGCTTCTGTGCGAGCAGCCGCAGCCAGAGATACTGCGCGACGTTGGTGTCCTGATACTCGTCCACCAAAATGTAGCGGAATCGCCGCTGGTACTGCGCCAGCACCTCCGGGTTCTCGCGGAACAGCCGGATCATCTCCAGCAACAGATCGCCGAAGTCGGCGGCGTTGAGAATCTTCAGCCGCTCCTGGAACGCGGCGTAGAGCTTCTTGCCGCGGCCGTTGGCGAAGGCGGCGGCCTCGCCGGACGGCACCTGGTCGGGGGTGAGCCCGCGGTTCTTCCAATGGTCGATCAGCCCGGCGAGCACGCGGCCCGGCCAGCGCTTCTCGTCGATGCCCTCGGCCTCCAGCAGCTGCTTGAGCAGCCGGATCTGGTCGTCGGTGTCGAGGATGGTGAAGTCGCTCTTCAGCCCGACCAGCTCGGCGTGGCGGCGCAGGATCTTCACCCCGATGGAATGAAACGTGCCGAGCCACGGCATGCCCTCGACCGCCTGGCCGATCATGCGGCCGACCCGCTCCTTCATCTCGCGGGCGGCCTTGTTGGTGAAGGTGACGGCGAGGATGTCGCCGGGCCTCGCGCGGCCGGTGGCGAGGATGTGGGCGATCCGCGTGGTGAGCACGCGCGTTTTGCCGGTTCCGGCGCCGGCCAGCACCAGCACCGGGCCCTCCAGCGTCTCGACCGCGAGCCGCTGCTCCGGGTTCATGGTGTCGAGATAGCTGGTCGCGCCCGGGCGCGCCGCCATCGCGCGCGCGGCAATGCCGCCCGGCGCGGGGGACGGGGCGTTTACAGGCTCGAACGGTGGTTGCTTTGCCGGATCAGCCACGACCCAGCCTTGTCACGGGAATCATGGGTAGAAAATGGCACTCGGGGGCGGGATTTGCGAGGGGCGTGGCGGGATGTGGGGATAGCGATAATTCCCGCCGCCGTCGTGCCCGCGTTGCGTGTCCCGGGCGCAGCGCAGCACGAAGTGATGCGCTGCAGACCCGGGACCGTTCCAAAGGCGGTGTCTGAAACGGTCCCGGATCTGCGGTGCACCGTTCCGCCATAGCGCGTCGCAGACGCGCGTAAACGCGCTTGTGGCTCCACGCTGCACCGCGTCCGGGACACGAGACCGCTACTTTTCGTCGCTATTTCTCGTCCGGCGCGATGACCGGTTCCCAGTCGGGGCCGGGCGGGTTGTGCGCGAGGTGCTTGGCCCGCGCCAGAAACTGCGCCGAGGGCGGATCGCCGGCGGCGACGCGGGCGAAGTGGTCCGCGGCGCCAGAAAAATCGCGGGCGCGGTAGCGGGCGAGCCCTTCGCCATAGGCCTCCGCGCGGGCGGCGAGCTCCGGCGCGACCGCGCCTTGCTCGCCGAGCGGCTCGTAGATCTGCACCGCCTGGGTGCGGCCCTTGACGCGGATGGCGTCGAGCTCGCGCCAAGCGAAGGCCGGGCCGGTCTGCGCGACGGTGGCGTCGGAGGCGATGACGGTGGTGCCGTAGAGCTTGTTGGCGCCTTCGAGCCGCGAGGCGAGGTTCACCATGTCGCCCATCACCGTGTAGTTGAACCGACGGCGCGAGCCGATGTTGCCGACCAGCGCCTCGCCGGAGTTGAGGCCGATGCGCTGGCGCACGTTCCCGCCGAACGCGGCCCGGACCTTTTCCAGAGCGCCGAGCGTTGAAGCGCATTGCAGCGCCGCCCGCACCGCATGGGTGGCATGGTCCGGGTCGTCGAGCGGCGCGCCGAACACCGCGACGATGGCGTCGCCGATGTATTTGTCGACGAAGCCGCCATGGGCCTCGATCACGTCGGTCATCGCCGAGAGATATTCGTTCATCGCCGCCACCAGCTCGGTCGGCGGGATCTTCTCGGCAAACGTCGAGAACTCGGCGATGTCGGAGAAATAGACCGTGACGTTGCGGGTCTCGCCGCCGAGCGCCGGCGGCTTGTTCGAGGCCAGCATCTTCTCGATCACCGACGGGGCGAGATAGAGCGCGAAGCTCTGGCGTAAGAGCCGCTTGCCCTTGTCGGCGACCACGAAGCGGTAGCCGATGGTGGCGCCAAGCGCGACCACCGCCGCGAGCCCCGGATCGACCACCGGCAGCGCCACGGCGCGGCCGAACGCGGCGGTCGCGGCCGCGACCCAGGCGGCGACGATGCCGAGCGTCGCGAGCGTGGCCATGACCGGGCCGAGCGCCAGCGCCGCAAACGCGGCCAGCGCCGAGAGGATGAACGCGACGATGCCGGTGCCGACCGGGCCGAACTCGGTGAGCGAGTCGCCGCGGATCAGGTTGTTGACCGCGGTGGCGTGGATGTAGACGCCCGGGATCGAGTCGCGCTTGAACGCCTGGGCCCCACCTTCCCCTTGGGGCGGCGGGGGCAGGGCGCAGCGCGCGGCGCGCGCGCCCTCGGGCGCGGTGGCGAAGCGCTTCGAGGTGATCTTGCGGTCCTCGACGTCGAGCACGGTGCCGATCAGCACGACCTTGCCGGCGAAATTTTTGCGGAAGAACTCCTTGTCATCTTTGGTGGCGCAGGCGCTCAAGTCCGCGAAGCTGTAGGTCGGGATGTCGTCGGCGCCGCCTGCGAAGTTGAGCACCACCGTATCCGGCACCGTGCTCGATCCGACGGCGGCGGGCGCGGTGCGGCCGGTGGCGCGGGCGGCGAGCTCGGCGGCCATCGACGGCACCCGTGCGCCGTCCACCTCGAACGACAGCGGCACGCGCCGGATCACGTCGTCCGGGTCGGTGTGCACGTTGAGCGCGCGGATGTTGCGGCCGTGGCCCACGGCGACGCGCTGGCCGGGCGCGGGCAGCACCGGGCTCTGCTGGTGCTGCACCTGGCCGAGCACCACCTTGCCGGCGCGGGCGCCGGTCGCGAGCGCGCGCAGATAATCGCGGTCGAAGCCGCGCACTCTTGCACCGAGCGTCTCGTCGCCAAACGGCATCGCCGACTGCTCGATCGAGGTCGGCAGCACGATGTCGAAGCCCACGACCTTGGCGCCGCCGTCGAGGATGGCGGTCAGCACCTGGCCGATCTCGCGGGTCCAGGTGACGGTCGGCGTACCTTCAAAGGGCGGGGTGCGGAAGGTCTCCTCGTCGAACACCACGGCGACGGCGGGCGAGTCGGCGGGCTTGTGCGTATTGCCGAACCCACGCCAGTGCAACGCGGTGAGGATGTCGATCGACCGGCCGTGGAACAGGTCGAGCGCGGGCGAGGCCGCGACGAACGCGGTGACGCCCGCGATCAGCAGAGCGGCGAGCGTGGCGCGCGGTTGGACGTTGTCCATGAGGCTAGAGGGTGATCGCTGCTGGTGGAAACACTCACGGCATCGGCTGTGCCATCCCTCCCCGCGAGGGGAGAGTGGACGCGAGCGAAGCGAGCGGCCGGGTGGGGAGATCGCGCGTTACGGCAGGCTTCTCCCCACCCGGCGGCTTCGCCGCCACCCTCCCCTCGCGGGGAGGGATGGCGCCGCCCGTGTCACTCGCGATTCAATCTAAAGCAAACGCGCGTCACGTCCACGCGCGCGCGGCGAAATCCTCAGCCTGGAGGAAAGCGCAGCAGCCGGCTGACCACCGGCGTCTTGCCGGTCTTGGCCTTGCCATCCACCTTGAACACCACCTTGCGGCTGCCGAGGGTCGCGGTGTAGATCGCGCCGCGCTTGAGCTTGGCGTTGCTCTTGGCGAGATCGTAGAAGCCGCCATTGGCGAACGTGTCGTCGAGCTCGACGGTGGTGCGCTCGTTCGGCCTGGCTTGACCGTTGACCTGGCGCTCGATGACCAGCGAGCGGCTCTCGCCCGCGCGCAGCTTCGGGATCTGCACCACCGGCGTCACCCCGTAGATGGTCGGATCGAAGCTCGCGTTCTGCAGCCGGAACGACGACGCGCCGCTGGCATTGGCCTGCTGGGCGCTGAGCTTCATGTTGCCGCCGTTGCACGGCACCTTCGAGCGCGCGATCTTGCCGCCTTCGACCTCGCTCTTGTCCGCGCCGACGCGGACCGTGCCGCCGGTGATGGTCTCGTGCTCGCAGGACTTCAGATAGCTGAGCACCAGCACGTCCCGCGGCGCGAGCTTGATCACCTGCCCGGTGCCGACATAGTCCATGAACTCGACGTCGGCGGACGTGCTTTTGACGTCCTCCACCAGCGCGATGGGAACGAGCGGCGCGGGCGCCTTGGCGAACGCTTCGCTGGACAAGAGTTGGCTGGATAGAACGACAACAGCGGCGCCAGCAGCCGCAAAGAGAGCCTTGTTCGTCATCGACGATCTCCCGACTCCCGCTTCCCCGACGGGCTTCTAGCATGACAGGTCAGGAACGCCATCCTGACCCCGAGATCGTATTCCACGCCCAAGAGGGCTTGTGGTCGCCAAAGATGGAGAGAAAATGGCAGACGAACCATGGGTTTGGCGAGGGTTGGGGGGTGGCGCCCGGCCTTGATGTTGCCGGGGATTTTACCATGAAAGCGATCCTGCTCAGCCGGACCGGCGACCCTTCGGTCCTGGAATACTGCGACGTTCCGACCCCCCGGCCCGGTCCGGGCGCGGTGCTGGTCAAGGCGGACACCATCGGGGTGAGCCGGCCGGAGCTCCTGGTGCGGCGCGGGGTCTATCCGTGGATGCCGCCGCTGCCGGCCATTCCCGGGATCGAGATGGCCGGGACCGTGGCCGAGTTGGGGGCAGGCGCGAGCCGCTTTGCGGTCGGGCAGAAGGTCTATGTCACGGCGCGCGAGCTGCCGGTCCGCGCCGGATGCTACGCCGAATTCATCGCGGTGCCGGAGCGGGCGCTGTTCGCGCTGGCGCCGGAAACCGATCTCGAAGCCGCGGCGTGCCTGTCGAACTATCAGGTGGCGTGGCATCTCATTCACACCGCGACGCGCGGCGCGCCCGGGAAATCGGTGCTGGTCGGCCAGGCCTCAGGCGGGCTCGGCAGTGCCGCGGTGCAGCTTGCGAAGCTCGCCGGCATGACGGCGATCGCGCTGGTCGGTTCGGCGGACAAGGCGCGGGCGCTGCAGGCGTACGGCGCGGATCACGTGATCGATGATTCGTCCGAGGACGTCGCGGCGCGCGTGGCGGACATCACCGGCGGCGTTGGCGTCGATCTCGTGCTCGATGCGGCCGGCGGTGCGAGCTTCGCCAGATATCTCGAGATGCTCGGGCCGTTCGGGCTCGCGGTGTCCTACGGCAAGCTCATCGGCGCGATCGAGGCCAATGTGGTGCCGGGCCTCGACAAGGGACCGGGCTATCTCAACAGCACGGCGGTGCGGATCTTCACCATACACACGCTCGACGACAAGCCGCAGGTTCGGGCGCAGTCGATGAACGATCTGATCGCGAAGCTTGCGGCCGGCGCGATCAAGCCGCTGATCCACACGCGCCTGCCGCTGAAGGACGCCCGCCGCGCCCACGAGATGATCGAGGCGCGGCAGGTGATCGGCAAGATCTTGCTGAAGCCGTAACGCGATCGATTCAGATCGAAGTGCTGGCAACGCGGGCGGTCTCATCCCTCCCCGCGAGGGGAGGGTGGCCGCGAGCGTAGCGAGCGGTCGGGTGGGGAGAAGCCAGCGGCAGACGCACCATCTCCCCACCCGGCGCCTTCGGCGCCACCCTCCCCTCGCGGGCTACGGGATTCACACATCTCAAAAACCGAATCCAAAACAGAGACTTAGATGACCCCCGGTATGAGAAGCGGCGTGATCTTGGTCTCCGATCCAGCGCTGAAAAGATTCGATTTTTTCCTCGCGCCGGACGACCGGTCAAAAGATGTGTGCATGCGGTAGCCTCGCGGGGAGGGAGGGCACCGCCGTTGCGGCAACGGGCTACTGCGCCGCCTTGATGCCCAAGAGCCGTCCCGTCTCCGCGGCCTGCGCCTTCTGCTTCTCGATCGCGGCGGCAAACTCCGCGGCGTTGCCCGGGTTCACCACCTGGCCGGTGGCGGTCAGGCGCTCGACGATCGCCGGATCGCGCAGCAATTCGGCAATGTCTGTGGCGATGCGGTCGCGCGCGCCCTGCGGCAGGTTGCGCGGGCCGAACACGCCGACCAGCCCGTCGATGGTCATGTCGGGAAAGCCCGCTTCCGCCGCGGTCGGCACGTTCGGCACCGCGGCGGCGCGCCCACTCGCGGTGAAGGCGAGGACTTTCAATTTGCCGCCTTCGACCAGCGGCCGGACGATGGCATAGGCGGCCATCATCATCTGGATGCGGCCCTCGGCCAGGTCCTGCGCCGCCTGCACGGTGTTGCGGTACGGCACCTTGGTGATCTCGACGCCGGTCTTCTTCTGGAAGCCCTCGAAGATGAAGTCGAAGAAGCCGGTGATGGTCGCCCAGTTGAGCTTGCCGGGCTCCGCCTTGGCGGTGTCGATCAATTCCTTCAGCGAATTGATCGGCGAGGAGGCCGGCACCACCACCGCGACCAGGGTGTTGGTCATGCGCACGACCGGCACGAGCTCGCGCGCGTCGTAAGGCATCTTGTCGTGCATCCACGGGTGATGGGTGAACGACGAGGTCGGCGACATCAGCAGCGTGTGGTCGTCGCCCGCGCCGGTGAACGTGGTGATGGCGACGACGCCGTCGCCGCCCGGCTTGTTCTCGATCACCACCGACTGGCCCCATTTCGCCGAAAGCTTGTCGCCAAGCAGCCGCGCGGTGATGTCGACGCCGGCGCCAGGACCCAGCGGGATGACGAATTTCACCGGCCGCTGCGGCCAGGATTGGGCGTGGCTCTGCGTCGCCGGCAAGCCGAGCGCGAGTGCGGAAAGGATGAGGGTGGTGGCAAAGCGCAGCATTTTTTCTCCCGGAATTGTTGTTGGTCTTCTTAGTTTGTCTTCGCTTCAGATTGAAGCACTGATGCGACATCGGCGGTCTCGTCCCTCCCCGCGAGGGGAGGGTGGCGAGCCGCAGGCGAGCCGGGTGGGGAGATGGCGCGTTTGCCGTTGGCTTCTCCCCACCCGGCCGCTCGCTATCGCTCGCGTCCACCCTCCCCTCGCGGGGAGGGATGGCACCGCCGATGCTGCAGGCGTTTCAAACAAAAATACGATCACGTTCTAATCCACCGCAACGAACCCTGACGCCTTCACCACCGGGCCCCACCGCGTCAAATCGCCTCTGATCGTGTCAGCGAATTCCGCCGGCGTCTGGAACGTCGCCTCGCTGGCGAATTTCGCCAGGTTGTCGATCATCGCCTGCGAGCGCGTCGCCTCGCGCATCGCCGCGCTGAGCGCGCCGAGCACGGCCTCCGGCGTCTTCGGCGGCAGGAACACGCCGAGCCAGGACTCGACCACGACGTTATAGCCCTGCTCGGCCATGGTCGGCACCTCGGGCAGGAATTTCGAGCGCTGCCGGCCGGTCACGGCGAGGATGCGGATCGTGCCGGCCTTGTAGAGCGCCATGCTCTCACTCAGCGGATTGACGCTCGCGCCGATGTGGCCGCCGACCACGTCCTGGATCGCCGGCGCGCCGCCGCGGTAGTGCACCGGGTTGAGCGTGACCTTCGCCTCGTTCGACAGCATCACGCCCGCGAAGTGCGGCGTGGCGCCCGCTGACGTCGTGCCGAACGACGCCGTGCCGGGATTGGCCTTGCACCATTGCAGGTAGTCGGCGAGCGTCTTCACGCTCGCCGGCACCGCCGGCCCGACGTTGTAGCTCAGCATCGACCGGGTCGTGGGCCCGGCCGGGGTGAAGTCCTTCAGCGGGTCGTAGCTCAGCGACTTGAAGCTGTGCGGATAGAGCGTCATCGGGAAGTCCGGCGTGAACAGCATGACGCTGCCGTCGGGCTCGGCGTTCTTGACGTATTCGACTGCGAGGCGGGCGCTGGCGCCGGGCTTGTTCTCGACCAGCACGGCCGAGGCGTAAGCGCCGCGCAGGCTTTCGGCGAGCACGCGGGCGGTGACGTCGGTGCCGCCGCCGGCCGGGAAGCCGACGATGATGTGCACCGGCTTTTTCACCGCCTGCGCGACCGCGCGCGAGACGATGAAGGGTGCGGCGAAGAGCCCCGCCGCGGAGCCTGTGAGCAGACGGCGGCGATCGATCATGCGTGCCTCCCGCGGCTTACTCCTTGAACTCGGACTTCTTCGTGTTGGCGATCGTGATCAGCGCCTCGGCGTTCTTGCGGTCCTCGCGCAGGAACGCGACGAAGCCCGCCGGATCGGTCGCGGCCGGCACCACCGCCTGCTTCTCCAGGAACTCGATGAACTTCGGCTCGCTGAACAGCTTCTGGAATTCGCTCGAGAGCCTGGCCACGGCCGCGGGCGGCGTGCCCTTCGGCGCGGCGAGCCCCCACCAGCCCTGGCCGGGGAAGTTGCCGAGCCCCACTTCATGGAGCGTCGGCACGTCCGGCAGCAGCGGCGAGCGCTTGGCGGTGCTCACCGCCAGCGCCTTGGCCTTGCCGGCGGCGAGGGCGCCGGCGAAGTTGCCGACGCCGAAGCGCGTGAGCTGCACGTCGTTGGCGGCGATCGCCTGCGCCGCCGGACCGCCACCGCGATAGGGGATGCCGACGATCTTGGTGCCCCACTGGTTGTTGAGCCACTTCAGGAACAGGTCGGGGTAGGAGCCTTCGCCCAGCGTCGCGTAGTTGAGGCCGTCGGGCTTGCTCTGCGCCAGCGCCTTGAGCGCGGCGACGCTGTCGACGTTGATCGCCGAGGAGGCGAACACGCCTTCGACCAGGAAGAACAGCCGCGCGATCGGCACGAAGTCGGTGTCGGGGTTGTAGGGCAGGTTGGAGAACAGCAGCGGATTGAACGACATCGTCGAGTGATAGATGATGCAGATGTTGGTGCCGTCGGGCGCGGCCTGCGCGCAGCTCTTGCCGCCGAGGATGCCAGCGGCCCCGCCGATGTTCTCCACCACCACCGGCTGGCCGAGGCGGCCCTGCAGTTCGGCCGCGGCGGCGCGCATGATCACGTCGGTGACGCTGCCGGCCGCGATCGAGACGATCATGCGGATCGGCTTGTTCGGATAATTCTGCGCCTGGGATGCCGTGGTGGTGGTGGCCAGCGCCAGCAGTGCCAAGGCCGCGCGTTTCCAAGCCCGCATTTCGATCCTCCCGAAGTGCTTTTTGCTGCCCGATTATCTTGCCGCTTCGCCGTCGACACAACGGTGGTGCCCTCCCTCCCCGCGAGGGGAGGGTCCGCGCCACCAGCGCGTTCACGCGCGTCTTCGACGCGCGATGGCGCGGGGGTGGGGAGAAGCCAGTGGCAAACGCACCTTCTCCCCACCCGACGCCTTCGGCGTCACCCTCCCCTCGCGGGGAGGGATGAGACCGCCGATGCCGCGACTCGCGATGCGATACAGCCCGGGCGCTCCCGCAGGAAAGCGCGCCGGGCTGTCGCAAAATCGAAACGCCTCAGAGCTTCTTGTTGAACGCGTCCTGGATGAAGCCGTCGAGCATCCGGAAGGTCTGCTGTGCCGCGCCGGCGTGATATTCGGCGACGCCCTTCATCATCGTCTCTTCTTCCGCGAACGAGTGCAGCCGGCCGCCGAAGTCGAGCATCTGCCAGTTGGCGCCGGCGCCGTCCATCTCGGCCTCGAGCGCGTCGCGGTCGGCCTTGGGCGCGACCGGGTCCTTGGAGCCGTGAATGACGAACACCGCGGCTTTGATGTCGCCCGGCTTCGCCGGCATCGTCGTCTGCAGGTCGCCGTGCAGGCACACCACCGCGTTCACGTCGGCGCCGGAGCGCGCCAGCTCCAGCACGTTGCCGCCGCCGAAGCAGAAGCCGACCGCGGCCTTCTTCGATGAGTCGCCGATGCCGCGCTTCTCGGCTTCGGCCACGAGGCAGGCCAGGGCCGCGTTGACGCGCTTGCGGCCTTCGACGCGGTCGGCGCGCACCGCCATCATCCATTCCTGGGACGTCGGCGGGCCGGCGCAGGTCTTGCCCTCGCCATACATGTCGACGACCATCGCGACATATTTGTCGCCGGCCATTTTCTCGGCGCGCTTGATCGCATGCTCGGTGACGCCGAGCCAGTTCGGCATCACCAGCAGCAGCGGCCGCTTGCCGCCGACCTTCTCGTTCCAAACCAGCGCATGCTTGGCTTTGACGTTGCCGCACTGCGCATCAAACCGTTCGACCGCCATCGCTGTTCTCCCTTGATGACTTTGCGTGATGACTTTGAGTGGCGCGTAAGTTCCGCACTCGGCGGAGGCGAGTCAACCGGGCTGCGTCAAGACGGCCGCAGGGCCGCGCCGAACTTGCGCGCATGCCCGAGCAGGCGCTGCGCCGCGACCGATGCGGCCCAGCTGAGCAGCAAGGCCGCCGCGAAGGCGATCACGGCCTTGACGACGGCGGGCAGCATCAGCGCCAGCAGCGCATACTGCAGCCACACCACGAACAGGTAGTGAAACAGATAGATCGTGTAGGCGTTTTTCGAAAGCTCGTCGGCCACCGCCCAGCGCCGCGTCGCAAAGCGCAGGAAGATTCCGGCGAACGCGAAACACGTCGCCGCCGCGGTGAGCGCAAAGACCAGGTTCACCACGACATTGAGCTGCGGAAGCGGGCCGATGCCGAGCGGCTTGTCGTCCAGGGTCACGGCGGTCAGCAGCATCCAGGCGACAAAGCTGACCGCAGCGACCGACGTCCACATCGCCCAGCGGCGCGCCAGCACGCCGTCGGACCGCAGCAGGCCGGTTTCGAGCCCGCCTGCGCCGATGCCGAGGCCCGCGAAGAAGAACACCGCGTAATGCGCGAACAGGCTCGGCTGGAACGAGAACGGACCGAGCTGCGCCCAGTCCCACGGCCTGAAGAACGCGGCGAACGGCAGATAGGCCAGCGCCGCGGCGGCGGCGAAGACGATGAAGGACCGGCCGGGCGCGTCCGCGGCCCGCGCCGCATAGGCGGCCAGCCGCTCGCCGATCGCCGGGGCGAAGCGATAGAGCGCCGCCGCCGCGAGATCGAACGCCACCAGCACCCACAGGAACCAGAGCGGACCGGAATGCCAGAACGGCACGCTCAGCCATTGGTTCCAGAAATCCGGCCAGGTCGGATTGAGCGCCGACACCGCGTAGACCGGATAATGCGCAACCGGCATCAGCACGGCGACGCCGAGAATGAACGGCACGCCGAGCCGCCACAAACGGTCCAGAACGAAGGTCGCGGTTCCCTTGCGCCGCAGGCTCGGCCACACGAACAGCCCCGACAGGAAGAACATGAGCTGCATCAGGGTGACGTAGGGGAACGCGCAAAGGACATCGAGACCGAACCACTGGGTGGGATCGGAAATCGGAAACGCCTTCCAGGCATAAGGCGGCGTGGCGAGCGGAAGCGGCTCCGGCTTGAACACGACGTACGCGAGCGTTGCGTGAAAGCCGACAACCAGCACGATGGCGAATGCTCGCAGATTGCCGAGCGACAAGCTGGTGTTGGACATGCCCCGCAAGCCCGATGTTCAGGTGCGAATCAACGGTGCCGCGCGGGACGAGGCTGCGCAAGCCGACAATCGGTTCGCGGCGAATTTTGCAGCGGGGTTGGGGTTATCGGGCAACAGCAGCGACGGCACAGGTGAACCGGGAAATGTCCGTCGCCTCATTCGATGACCTGTTCGATGATTTGGTCATTCCCGGACGATGACCTCGCCGATCAGGCCGGCGTCCCATTGCGTGAAGAAGAACCGGCCGTCCGACATCGCGGTGATGCAGCGCGCGCCGCTGCCCGGCGTCGGAATGTCGTATTCGCCCCGCATGGTTCCGTCCGGCGCCATGCGGCCGATCTTGTTGGCGAAATTTTCGGTGAACCAGAGGTCGCCGTCGGGGCCGACGCAGACGCTGCGCAGCGACGCGTCCGGCGTCGTCACCTTGTGCTCGACCATGCCGCCGTCGCGGTCGATGCGGCAAAGTCCGTTCGCCGACGTTTGCACGAACCAGATCGAGCCGTCGGGGTGAGGGCACATCGCCCGCGGCTGGCTGCCTTTGCTCGGGATCGGGAACTCGGTGACTTGGCCGTCCACGGTGATGCGGCCGATGTGGTCGCCTGCGGCCTCGCTGAACCAGAGGGCGCCGTCGCGCACCACGATCGACAATGGCTTCGTTCCCGGCGTGATGCCGTCCTTGAACTCGGTGATCCTGCCGTCGGGCGTGATGCGGCCGATCTGGTTGGCGTCGGTCTCGGAGAACCAGATGTTGCCGTCGGGGCCGAGCATCATCGCGTCGGGGCCGGCGTTCGGCGTCGGCACCGGAAACTCGCTGATCGCGCCCTCGAGCGTGATGCGGCCGATCTTGTTGCCGGTCTTCTCGGCAAACCAGAGGTCGTCGTTCGGCCCAGGAATGATGCCGATCGGAGTCGCATTCGGCGTCGGCAGCGTGAACTCCTGGAACGAATAATCGTTGGGATCGAGCCGGCCGATCTTCGAGGTGCCGCTCTCGCAGAACCACAGCGCGCCGTCGGCGCCTTCGACCGAGATGTAGGGCTTGCTGCCCGGCGTCGGGATGCGGTGCTCGCGGATGGTGGGAGGAGCGACGCTGCGCCCGCGCGGGCGTGTTACTGTGTCTGACATGCGGCGGATGCTAGCGATGGGCATCCACGGCCGCAACCCAGCGGAAGCGAACCATGCCCGAGCCTGCACCCAAACTCGACGGCGTTCTGGAGACGGCGCTCTACACCGACGACATGGCACGCGCGCAGGCGTTCTACGAGGACGTGCTGGGCCTTGCGCCGATCTTCACCGACGCGCGGCTGCGTGCTTACGGCGTGGCCGAGCGGAGCGTGCTGCTGATCTTCAAGCGCGGGGCGGCGACGCAAACCGTGACCATGCCGGGCGGCACGATCCCGGGCCACGACGGCGCCGGGCCGCTGCATGTCGCCTTCGCCATCGGCAAGGACGAGCTCGCGCAATGGGAGCGGCATCTGGCCGCCAAGGGCGTTGCCATCGAGGGCGCGACCAACTGGTCGCGCGGCGGCCGCAGCATCTACTTCCGCGATCCTGACGGCCACTTGCTGGAGCTGGCAACGCCGGGATTGTGGTCGGTGTATTGAGGGCGGCGAAACCCATCAATGAGTGTATTACGAATTAGAACAACTATTGCTAGAAGTTGGCGGAACAAACTCATTTTAATTATTGGTTGCACTTCAATGGCTTGGCGAGTGGTGGCGTTGGGTGGGCAAAGCCGCGAAGCGGCGTGCCCACGTCTTCGCGCCGAGCAAGAACCCGCTCCTGCAACGAAGGCCCGCCCGCTACTTCACCGGCATCTGCACGCTGCGGCCGGCGGCCTCCGGGCGCGGCAGCTGGCCGTGCGAGGCTTTCATCTGCAGGAGCCGGCGCGTCACCTCCGGCGGAAACGGCGCGACCTTCTTCGCCGTCATGTCGACGTGCAGCGACATGTTCTCCGAGGTGGCGGAGACCCAGCCTTCCTCGGCGTGGAACAGCTGCTCGAAGTAGTGCATCCGCTTGTGGTCGTATTCGAGGAGCTGGAACGTCACGCGCACCGGATCGCCCTGGTGCAATTCGCGCAGGTAGCGCACGTGCACCTCGGCGGCGAAGGTGGAGAAGCCCTTCCTCACGTAGTCGGCGCCGCAGCCGAGCAGCTCGAACACCTCGTCCACCGCGCGGTCGAACAGCACGTTGTAGTAGGCCATGTTGAGGTGGCCGTTGTAGTCGATCCAGGCGGGCTCGACCTTCATGACCGAGGAGACGAAGGGAGCGAAGAAAATCGGTTCAAAATCGACACGATCGAGCATGCCGGCACTGTGCCAGACATCCGCGGGATTCTGCAAAGCATTTGCCGCGCGGCGCACATTTCCCGCGCGTCAGGACCGCCGCCCGGCGCACCCGGTCAGCCCTTCAGGAACGTCGTGATCTCCTCGAGCAGCCGGCTCCAGGCCGGCTCGTGCTCCAAGACAACGTGGTTGCGGGTTTCCAGCGCCACAAACCGCGCCCCCGGGATGCCGGCCGCAAGCCTGCGGCCTTCGTCAAATGGGATCGCGGCGTCGTTGCGGCCGTGCAGGACCAGGGTGGGCACCCGCACCTGCGGCAGCAGGTCCGAGACATCGACCTGTCCGGTGGCCTGCATGATGCGGACCGCGTTCGCGGGCGACGTGGTGATGCGCTGCAGGTCGTTGAACCACTGCATCTGCTCCGGGTTGCCGTCCGGCAGGAACAGCGAGGTAAAGAACTGCCGGAACGCGGGGTTCTCGCTGCCCCAGCCTTGCCGGATGAGAGACTCCAGCGTCTCGGCCTGCTCGGGATTGCGCCTGGCGCGGCCGCGGGCAAACCCGCCGTGGAGGATCAGCCGCTCGACGCGCTCGGGGTGGCGCACCGTGTAGGCGATCGACACCGCGCAGCCTTGCGAGATGCCGAACAGCGAGAACTTGTCGAGGCCCGCGGCGTCGACGACGGTTTCGAGATCGCGCACGAACGCCTCGAAGGAAATGTCGTCGACATCCCAGTCCGACAGGCCGTTGCCGCGTTCGTCATAGCGGACGAGATGGCATTCGGCGGCGAGTGCGTGCAGAAACGGGCTCCAGATCGGGCTGTGCCAGTCGTATTCGAGATGGTTGAGCCAGTTGGCGGCCTTGACCAGCGGCACGCCCTGTCCGGCCGACGCGTAGGCGATGCGGACATTGTCGGAGGCGGTGCAGAAGTGCACCTCCTGCTGCGGGATTGCCGGCGCCGCAGACGCCGCCGCGGCGGATGAGGTCACGTGCTCGGTCACCGTGCCGGTGAAGCGGAATCCCTTGCGCGCCATGGTGCGGATCAGCCGCTGCGCGTCGCCGCTGTCGCCGATCGCCTTGCGCGCCGCATTGATGCGGGTGGAGAGCGTCGAGTCCGAGACGATCCGGCCGCCCCAGACCGACGCAATGAGATCGTCCTTGCTCACCACGCGGTCGCGGTTCTGCATCAGATAGGTCAGCAGGTCGAACACCTGCGGCTCGAGGTCGATGAGATTGGAGCCGCGCCGCAGCTCGCGCCGGTTCAAATCGAGGATGTGGTTTTCGAAGTAGAACTGCACGTCGGAAACCCCGCCGTCTAAGTCAGTCCGCTGCGCCGGAATCCCTCGAGATAGTGATGCAGATCCGGGCCGTTGCGGATCGGCATGTGGTCGGAGATCCAGGCGAGCGAAATATTGGGCTGCGCGCGCTTCAGGTCCTTCAGCGCAGATTTCGCGACGTCGGTTTCCCCTGCCATTCCGGCGGCGGCGGTCAGCACCCGATGCGCGCCGACGAAATCGCTGCGCTGGCGGATTGCCTCGCGCGACAGTTTCATGGCTTCGGCGTAGTGGCGGCCGAGAAACTGGGCGTAGGCGGCGATGCCGAGATAGACCGCCGAGTAAGGGTCGCGCGGGCTGAGCCGCAAGGCGCGCCGGGCCGCTTCATCACCTTCCTGCCAGCGGCCGCTGTACGACAGCGACAGGCCATAGAAGGCCTGCGCCAGCGCGAAGTTCGGATTGAGACGCAGCGCCAGCTCGAATTCGGCGAGCGAGTCGTCGAAGCGGCGGGCAAAGATATGCGCCTTCCCCAGGGCGTGATGCGCCCAGGCATCTTCGCTGTCGGCCTGGATGGCGGCGAGTGCCAGGCGTTCCGCGAGCTGTACAGCCTTCGCCATGTCGGCCCAGCCCATATGGGCGGTGAACATGTGGCTGGTGGCGAGAAGGCCCAGTGCCTGGCCGTACTGGGCGTCGATGGCGATGGCCTTTTCCAGCAGCGCCTGGGCCACCAGGTTGTCCTGCCGCGTCACGCGCCAGTAGTGCGACAGCGCGCGCATCACCAGGTCCCAGGCGTCCATGCTGTCGGGGGCTTTGCGCTGGGCGTGGAAATTCTCGGCGGCGTAAAGCTGCGGCTCGATCGCGGCGACGATCGCCTCGGTGATCTCGTCCTGCACCGCGAACACGTCGGCCAGCTCGCGATCGTAGCGCTCGGCCCAGATGTGGCTGCCGGTGACGGTGTCGTTGAGCTGGGCGGTGATCCGCACCCGGTCGCCGCCCTTGCGGACGCTGCCTTCGACCACGTAGCGGACGCCGAGCTCCTCGGCCACCTGCCTCAGATGAACCGCCTTGCCTTTGTAGATGAACGACGAGTTGCGGGCGATGACGAAGAACCAGCGCAGCTTCGACAGCGCGGTGATGATGTCCTCGCTGATGCCGTCGGAGAAATAGTCCTGCTCCGGCTCGCCGCTCATGTTGGTAAACGGCAATACGGCGATGGCGGGACGCTCGGGCAGGGCGAGCGCCGCCGTGTGCGGCTCGGGGCTCGCGCCGCCGCCTCCGTTGGCAGGGTGCTCCGGCTGCACCTGAACCTCGCCGACGAAGCGGACGCCCTTGCGGACCATGGTGCGGATCAGCCGCTGCGCGTCGCCACTGTCGCCGATCGCCTTGCGGGCGGCGTTGACGCGGCTGGTGAGCGTCGACTCGGAGACGATGCGGCCGCCCCACACCGAGGCGATCATGTCGTCCTTGCTGACCACCCGGTCGCGGTTCTCGATCAGGCAGACCAGAAGATCGAACACCTGCGGCTCTACGGCCACGGGCTCGGAGCCGCGCCGCAGTTCGCGCCGGCTGGTGTCGAGAACGCAGTTTTCAAACCGGAACAGCAACGTCCGCTCCAATCAAACCATCAGGCCCAGACCGACGACAGGTCGGCGGCCGCGCGGTTGCCGAAAAACCGCTTGATCTCTTCGAGGCTCAGCGCCGGCCGGATGCGCCGCGCGTCCGACAGCATGCGCCGCGCCTCGTCGGCCCGGTTGAGCTGGATCAGCACGCAGGCGGCAACCACGCGGGCGCCGTAGAGCCGGCCGTCGCGCCGGCCGGCCTTGGTGGCGACGTCGAGCGCTTCCTCGAGGCGGCCGGCGCGGCGCAGCCCGTCGGCCAGAAGCATGCTCCAGAAGGTCAGGCGCAGATCCCTCGGGCTCGAGCGGAGCCCGAGCTTCAGGCTCCTGATGCCCTCGTCGAACCGGCCGCGCCTGACCTCCGAGGCGCCGAACGCGACATGCGCCTGGGCGTTGCTGGGATCGAGCTCCACCGCCCGAACCAGCAGCGCATGGCCGCGCTCGGTGTCGCCGACGTCGACGAAGGCGCAGCCGGCAAAGCCGAGCACGTCCGAGGCGTTGGGATCGATGGCGACCGCGCGCTCCGCTTCTGCGCGCGTGGTCTGCACCGCGGCGTCGATGTCGGCGACCAACGACAGGCTCGAGCCGAACCCGCTGATCAAGGCGAGCAGCGCCCGCGCCAATGCAAACCCGGGATCGATGGCGGTCGCCTGCCTGAGCTGCGCGAGCGCCTCCGCAACCGACTCCTCGTTCCAGCCCTGCACGCTGATGGCGCCGATCGCCTGGCGGAAATGCGTCCAGGCATCGACGCTGTCGGTGCGCCGCCGGCGCACCGACGAAAACTCCGCCTTGGTCAGCGCCGGCTCGAGCTCGACGATGATCTGCCGGGCGATCTCGTCCTGAAGGTCGAGGGTGTTGTCGCGGTCGACGTCGTAGCGTCCGGCCCAAAGCTGGTTGCCGCTGTCGGCCTCGACGAGCTGGACGGTGATCCGCACCCGGGCCTCCGAGCTGCGGGCGCTGCCGGTCACGACGTAGCGGACGCCAAGCTCGGTGCCGATCTGCCGGACCTCGGGCGCGTTGCGCGCGTAAAGGAACGACGACGCGCGGGCGATGACGAAGAAGCCCGGCACGCGGGCGAGCAGCGCGATGATGTCTTCGGCAAGCCCGTTGACGATCAGCTCGAGGCCGCGGTCGTCGGAGAGGTTCTCGATCGGCAGCACGGCGATCGACGGCCGGTCGGCGATCAGTTGCGGCGGCGGGTCCGCGACATGTTCGCTCGTCCCCCGATCGGAGGAGGATGGGCCGCCTTCGGTGACCTCGCCGACGAACCGGAAGCCTTTGCGGGGAATGGTCCGCAGCAGCGCCTGGCTCTTGCCGTTGTCGCCGATCGCGGTCCGCGCGGCATTGATCCGGCTGGTCAGCGTCGAGTCGGAGACGATCCGGCCGCCCCAGACCGACGCAATGAGGTCGTCCTTGGTGACCACCCGGTCGCGGTTCTTCAGCAGATAAAGCAGCAGGTCGAACACCTGCGGCTCGACCGGCACGAGCTCCCGGTTCCGCCGCAGTTCACGGAGTCCAGCGTCAAGTATTTGTCCGGAAAAGACAAATTTCACCGTTGGCTCCCGCCGAGGGGGTTGCCGAGAAGGCCGGATAATCAAGACATTCTCAAGAACAAATCAAGGTGCCGTCAAAGCGCGCCTCGCCGTTCCGGAGCATGGTCCGGCCATCCAAGCGATCATTTTGCGATCGCGTCATTATTTTTTTTTGGAGATTGAAATGCATATTCCAGATCCTGTTCACCGTCATTTCGACGGTTCGGTCGATTTCGACCGTTACCGCGCCGAGATCAATGCGCTGCGCCGGTCCGCAATGCAGGACGGACCCAAGCTGGGCGCCGCCCTGAAGGTCATGACCGTCGTCGGCGTGATGCTGGCCGCGGCCGCCATGGCGCCGTCGCGGCAGGACGCCGAGGCCTGCCACGTCTGCAAGCCGTCGGCCTCGCACGGCACGTCGCACGGCGGCGGCCTTTCGGTGTGGCGCGGCCTCGGCATCGAGCCGTCGCTCTACTGATCGCGGGTTGACGCAATTCATTTTCGAGCCTTCGAGCATTTTCAGAAAGCAGGCTGATCCTCCGATCTGAGGATGCCGAGGGCTCGCAAGCCGCGCATTTCATTTTCGCGCCCTCGCGCATGTCGAGAAAGGAGACCGTCATGGCTCGCTTCCTGGGATTCGTTTTCGGTGTCGTTGCCTATCTCGTGTTCTTCGTCACCATTCTCTACGCCATCGGCTTCGTCGAAGGCCTGCTCGTGCCGAAGACGATCGACACCGGCACGGTCGTGCCGGTCGCCGAAGCCCTGATCGTCAACCTCGCGCTGATGTCGCTGTTCGCCGTGCAGCACAGCGTCATGGCGCGCAAGCCGTTCAAGCGCTGGCTGACGCAATACATTCCGGCCTCGATCGAGCGCAGCACATACGTGCTGCTCGCGAGCCTCTGCCTGCTGCTGCTGTTCTGGCAGTGGCGGCCGATGCCGGCGGTGGTCTGGCAGATCGCCGACCCGAACCTCGCGCTCGCCGTGACCGGCGTGTCGATGATCGGCTGGGTGCTGGTGTTCCTCAGCACCTTCCTGATCAATCACTTCGAGCTGTTCGGCCTGCACCAGGTGACCAACAATCTCGCCGGCCGGCCAATGCCGCCGGTGCGGTTCAAGACACCCGTGCTCTACAAGGTGGTGCGGCACCCGATCTATCTCGGCTTCATCATCGCGTTCTGGTTTGCGCCGGTGATGACCGTGGGTCACCTGCTGTTTGCCGCGGTCACCACGGCCTACATCTTCGTCGGCATCGCGCTCGAGGAGCACGATCTGGTCGAGCTGTTCGGCGACGAGTACCGCGGCTATCGGAAGCGCGTCGCCATGATCGTGCCGTTCCTCGGCGGCGGCGCGCAGCCCAAGAAGCCCAACTCAGTGCCTGCCGAATGATTTGAGACGTCTGACGTTTCGATGACGGAACGCCCGTGCGCCGATGCGCCCATGCGTGCCGCCAGCGCCCAGGGGAGGGCAATTGCGAGCAATAGGAGATTGAAATGCTTATTCATTGTATTCCCGCTTTCGTGCGCCACCCCATTGTTTCGGCCGTCGCGTCGGCGAGCGTGGCGGCGGGGGGGCCTTCGGCAATTTGCCCCGGTGATGATGGTTGGCCACCTGCTGTTCGCGGCAGGACCTGGTCGTGTTGCTGGGCGACGAGCACTGCAACGATCGCAGGCGCATGTCGATGCTGCTGTCGTGCCGAAGGCCGTTGGGTCGGAAGCCGTGCTCAACCGTTCGGATGATGCGGCGGTCGGAGCAGCGGGCTCACAATGGCGGGCATTTCACGGATCGGCCGAGGGCGGAAATTATTTCCGGCGGCACGATCTCGCGACCGACCCGAGCAACAGGGAGTTTTTGCCCATGCATCGATTGGTGCCAACGGCCATTGCCGCGCTCGCCTTGACCGCTGCCGCCGGGTTCAGCCCGGCGGCGGCGCGGATGACGCTGAATCAATGCATCAGCAAGAATGAGAGCTGCCGGGCGGCCTGCAACCCCTTCGACCCGAAGTCGGTAGAGCTGCCCGATTCCATTCGTGTTCGAGCCTGTGAAAGGCAGTGCGAGAGGAACCATGGGGCCTGCGTCGATGCCGCCATGTCACTCAGCCGAAGCGGCTCCGAGGGCCCGGCCCAGCCTCCGAAAGGCGCGATCAACAGCGTGCCGACCGGTGGGCTGCTGGACCAACGTTCCGGATTCGGCGCGGCGGGACCTGCGCCCGCCGGCGCGGTCGCGCCGAGGCCGCCGGCGCCGGGTCCCGTCATCCGCTGAGCGCGACAGCGCCGCTCGGCTTGGAGTTTTCTTGGCGTTCAAGCGCAGCCGCGGGCGGCGTCGCCGCGCTTTGCGGGATGCGCCGGCATTCTGCTAGTAGCTCGTCACAGTGATTTTGACTCTTTGGGAGTGTCTGGATAAGCGCGGCCGATTTTGGCTCGGGCTTTAT
>JAIESI010000082.1 GCA_019746135.1 Xanthobacteraceae bacterium | reverse complement strand
GCGGGCCGCAGCGGTGGCGGTTTCGGCGGCGGCGGCGGTTTTGGCGGTGGCGGCGGCTTCGGACGCTGATCGCCCAGGTTTGCTTTCAATCGACGACCTGCAGCGCGGGCGGCAAAATGGCAGCCCGCGCTTTGATTTTATGAGGTTCGATTCAGGCCGGTCCGGGGTATCGTCGAATGTTCGCCGCATTCCTTCGGTGAACCACCGGGACAGCCGCAGATACGGATCGCCAAGCCTCTCATGAGGAAACAGCGCAACCATCGCGCAGGCCAGACCGCCACCGTCCGCGTCGTCGCGGGCGTGGCGCTGCTCGCGGTTGCGCTCGGCGGATGCGGCACCATCACCAGCGGCACCGGCGGCGCTGTGACCCAAACCTCCGAGTCGGAGGAGAACCAGTTCGCGGCCTCCCCCGCCAACATTGCCTCGCTGTCCGCCGTCATCCAGCGCAACCCGAGCGATCCGCAGGCCTACAACATGCGCGGCTCGGTGTTCGGCCAGGCCGGCCGCAACGACGAGGCGATGGCCGATTTCAACAAGGCGATCAGCCTCGATCCGAACTATTCGCAGGCTTACGCCAACCGCGGCCTGATCAACCGCAAGACCGGCAGGCTCGACGCGGCCGCCGCCGACTACGACAAGGCGCTGGCGCTCGACCAGAACTATGCTGTGGCCTATCTCGGACGCGGCATCGTCTACCGGCTGAAGAAGCAGCCGTTCGATGCGTTCAAGGACTTCAACAAGGCGATCTCGATCCGGCCCGACAACGCCGAGGCCTATTACAACCGCGGCCTGCTCTATCAAAGCCAGCGGCAGCACAAATATGCGATCGATGATTTCTCGACCGCGATCGGGCTGTCGCAGAACCAGGCCGAGTCCTACATCGCCCGCGGCCTGAGCTACATGGCGATCAACGATCTCAAGGCAGCGACCAGCGACCTCGACGAGGCGGTCTCTGCCGAGCCGCAGAACCTGCAAGCCTGGACCACGCGCGCCTTCGCCTATGAGCGGGCCGGCGACAAGGAAAAGGCGGCGGGCTCCTACGCCCGCGCGCTCAACATCAAGCAGGACCACGAGCCGGCCAAGCAGGGCTTCACCCGTGTCGGCGGCCGGGCTGGCCAGAGCTACCAGACCTTCTGAGCCGACCGATCAGCGGCCCGCGCGCAGACGGCGCACGAACGCTTTCAACCGCATCAGCTTGTCCTTGGCGCCTTCGGTGCGAACGCGCGGCCGCCGCTTGGCGACGTCGCTGTCGTTGGCAAAGCCGGACACGACCTGGCTTGCCAGCAAGGCCAGCATGCTGAACAGGATCAGCTCCATCAGCTCGAGCTTGTTGCCGACCGCGAAGCTGAACGGCGGCCCATAGAGGAAGTAAGCGGCAGCGAGGCTGCTGGCGATGATGACGCCCATCGCCGACAGGCTGCCGTAACGGATGGCGATGAGCGTGGTCGGGACGAAGTAGATGAAGATCAGGTGATCCTGCTGCAGCGCCGGCTGGATCGCCCAGAGAAACAGGGTGGTGAAACCCACCAGCGCAAGCGACACCGTGATGGGGGTGAACCATCGGCGGGCAAATGACTTGGCGCTCGCCGGGGCGCTTGCGGCTGCACCTCGCGCCGCGCTTTGCGCTGCGCTCTGCCCTGCGCTTTCCTTGGCGCCTGCAAACCGTTCCGGCTCGACGCGCAGCGACATCCCCAGCTCGCCCGCATGTTTCGGATTTTTGGCGCCGCATGTGAGACGGCGCAATCCACACAATTCTAGCGGAGAACGGTCCCCGCGGCCAATCGGCCGGTCTCAGCGCCCGTCGAGAAACGCCCGCACCGCATCAAGCGCCCCGAACCTGTCGAGATCGCTGTGACCGCCGCCCTCGACCCGGACGAAGCGTTTCGGCTCGTTCGCCAGCGCAAACAGCCGCTCGCCCAGCGCGAACGGCACCACGGCGTCGCCGGTGCCGTGCACGATCAGGACCGGCACGGAGACCTTGGGGATCCGCAGGTCCGAGCGGAACTGATCCTTCATCAGCAGGCCGACCGGCAGGAACCAGTACACCCGCGCGCCGACATCGGCGGCGGAGGTGAACGGCGCCTCCAGCATCAGCCGGCCGACGTTGTGCGACGACGCCAGCGCAACCGCCACGCCGCTGCCGAGCGACTCGCCCCACGGCACGACGCGCTCCGCCGGATAGCGCGAGGCGGCAAAGCCATAGACCGCTTCGGCATCGGCGATGAGCCCCGCCTCGGTCGGGCTGCCGGTCGAGCCGCCATAGCCGCGATAGTTGAGCGCGATCAGACCGGTCCCGTCGGCGGTCAGCGCACGGAACCGGTCGGCGCGGAGATTGAGCCCGCCGCCATTGCCCTGGAAATAGAGAACGACGGGACGCTCGCCCCTCGGCGGAATGTGCCAGACGATCACCTTCTCGCCGTCGGCGGTGTCGAGCACCACCTCCTCCGCCTGGGGCAGGCCGGCCGCGGCGGGCGCCGTGCGTTGCCGATCCGGGAAATACATCAACGAACGCTGCGCGACATACATCAGCGCGACGAAGCCGCCGAAGGCGACGAGCACACCGATCAGCAGCTTCAGGGCAGACATGGCGCAGTCATAGCCCCCGGTTGTGCAGCCTTGAGCTCAAACCCGGATGAGCAGCGCAGGGTCACATCGCCTTGACGATCGTCTCCGACATCTTCTTGGCGTCGCCGAGCAGCATCATGGTGTTGTCGCGATAGAACAGCGGGTTGTCGATGCCGGCATAGCCCGAGGCGAGCGAGCGCTTGATGAACATCACCGTGCCGGCCTTCCACACCTGCAACACCGGCATGCCGTAGATCGGCGAGGACTTGTCCTCTTCCGCGGCGGGATTGGTCACGTCGTTGGCGCCGATCACGAAGGCGATGTCGGCCTGCGCGAACTCGGAATTGATGTCTTCCAGCTCGAACACCTCGTCGTAAGGCACGTTGGCTTCGGCAAGCAGCACGTTCATGTGGCCGGGCATGCGGCCGGCCACCGGATGGATGGCATATTTGACCTCGACGCCCTCCTTCTTGAGATGGTCGGCCATCTCCCGCAGCGCGTGCTGCGCCTGCGCCACCGCCATGCCGTAGCCCGGCACGATGATGACCTTGGAGGCGTTCTTCATGATGTAGGCGGCGTCTTCCGCCGAGCCGATCTTCACCGGCTTCTGCTCTCCCCCGCCGGCCGGGCCCGCGACCTCGCCGCCGAAGCCGCCGAGAATGACGGAGATGAAGCTCCGGTTCATGCCCGCGCACATGATGTAGGACAGGATCGCGCCCGAGGAGCCGACCAGCGCACCGGTGATGATCAGCGCCGAATTGCCGAGTGTGAAGCCGATGCCCGCCGCGGCCCAGCCGGAATAAGAGTTCAGCATCGAGATCACGACCGGCATGTCGGCGCCGCCGATCGGGATGATGATCAGCACGCCGAGCGCAAGCGCTAGCGCCGTGACCAGCCAGAAATCGAGCTGGCTCTGCGACACCACGAGGCCATAGATGAAGAACACCATCGCCAGGGCCAGCACGATGTTGATGACGTGGCGGCCGGGAATGAGGATCGGCGCGCCGCTCATGCGGCCGGAAAGCTTCAGGAAGGCGATGATCGAACCGGTGAAAGTGATGGCGCCGATAGCGACGCCGAGCGACATCTCGACGAGGCTTGCCTTGTGGATCGCGCCGCGGGTGCCGATGCTGAAGGCCGCCGGTGCGTAGAACGCCGCGGCCGCGACCAGCACCGCGGCCATGCCGACCAGCGAGTGGAAGGCTGCGACCAGTTCCGGCATCGAGGTCATCGGCACGCGGCGGGCGATCACCGCGCCGATGCCGCCGCCGAGCACGATGCCGGCGATCACCAGGATCCATGCGCCCAACCCCTGCGGCGGGTGCCCGGCGAGCGTGGTGAGAACGGCGATCGCCATGCCGACGATACCGAACATGTTGCCGCGGCGGCTCGACTCGGGGCTCGAAAGCCCGCGCAGCGCCAGGATGAAGAGGACGCCGGAAACGAGATAGAGAAGCGCGGAGATATTGGCGTTCATGGCGCGCGTCTCACTTTTTCTTCTTCTGATACATCGCCAGCATCCGCTGGGTGACCAGGAAGCCGCCGAAGATGTTGATCGAGGCGAACACCAGCGCGACGAAGCCCAGCGCCCTCGCCCAGATCGGTCCGTTGTCGTTGGTGACGAGGCCGACCCCGACCGCGAGCAGCGCACCGACGACGATCACCGAGGAGATCGCGTTGGTCACCGACATCAGCGGCGTGTGAAGCGCCGGCGTCACCGACCAGACCACGTAGTAGCCGACGAACACCGCCAGCACGAAGATCGACAGCCGGAAGACGAACGGGTCGACGGCGTCGAGTGCGGTTCCGGTCATGCGGAGGCTCCTTCTGCGCGGCGGGCGGCGCTGTCTGTGCAGTTTCCTGCTAGGCGGACTTGGGCATCAAGCAGACTTGGGCATCAAGCAGACTTGGGCATCAAGCAGACTTGGGCATGAAATTCGGATGAACCACCAGGCCGTCGCGCGTCAGCGCGGTGGCGCGGACGATCTCGTCGTCCCAGTTGACCGTGAGCTTCTTCTCTTTCTTGTCGATCAGGATTTCGAGGAACGTAAGCAGATTCTTGGCATAGAGGCCCGACGCCGAGGCCGCGAGCCGGCCCGGCACGTTGGTGTAGCCGACGATCTTGACGCCGCCCACCTCGGTCACCTTGCCGGCCTGCACGCCTTCGACGTTGCCGCCGCGCTCGACCGCGAGGTCGACGAGCACCGAGCCCGGCCGCATCGATTTGACCATCTCGGCGGACACAAGCCGCGGCGCCGGCCGGCCCGGAATGAGCGCGGTGGTGATGACGACGTCCTGCTTCTTGATGTGCTCGGCGACGAGGGCGGCCTGCTTCGCCTGGTACTCCTTCGACATTTCCTTGGCGTAGCCGCCGGCGGTCTGCGCGTTCTTGAACTCCTCGTCCTCGACGGCGAGAAACTTGGCGCCGAGGCTTTCGACCTGCTCTTTCGTGGCCGGCCGCACGTCGGTTGCCGTCACCACGGCGCCAAGACGCCGCGCGGTGGCGATCGCCTGCAGCCCTGCCACGCCGACGCCCATGATGAAGACGCGAGCGGCGGGCACGGTGCCGGCAGCCGTCATCATCATCGGGAAGGCACGGCCGTATTCGGCCGAGGCATCGATCACCGCGCGATAGCCGGCAAGGTTCGCCTGGCTCGACAGCACGTCCATCGACTGCGCGCGGGTGATGCGCGGCATCAGTTCCATCGCAAACGCCGTCACGCGTGCATCAGCCAAGGCCTTGAGCGCAGCCTCGTTGCCGTAGGGGTCCATGATGGCGATGACGAGCGCGCCGGGCTTCACCCCGTTGAGCTCGGCCGGACTCGGACGCCGCACGGTGAGGACGATGTCGGCGCCGGACGCCGCGCCCTTGCCGACCGTCGCGCCAGCCGCCGTATAGTCCGCGTCCAGGATGCCGGATTTGACTCCTGCGCCCGGCTCGACCGCGACTTCCGCCCCCAGCCCGATCATCTTCTTGACGGTTTCCGGGGTCGCCGCGACGCGCGGTTCGGACGGGTCGGTTTCAGCCCCAACGGCAATTTTCATGCTGCCTCCACGGCCGCTCGGTTTTTGGGCGGGCCGCAAGCAGCCCGTCCGGCTGCCAGCCTCAGACCAGGAAATAGGCCATCCCGGCCACGATGATGACGACGATGATGGCCCCCCATTTCACCATCGCCAGAAAGTTCAGATAGGTCTGCTCGTGGGCCGGGTAGTCGTTGCCCTCCGCGACCGAATATTCCGGGGTGCCGTGCGCGGCCATTACGCGATCCCTTTCAAGCTCTGTGCCAGTTCCATGCGGGAAGTGCAGCGCCGGCCACGGACCGCGGATGCGGCCAGAACGGCGCCACGAGGAGGCTCAGGATTTAGCGGAATCGCCAGGGCCGGGCAATGCCGCGGCCACAATCATCCCGTGCGGATCAGCCGCCTAACGGCACTCGGACCGGGCGGTGCTGCGGTTGGCAGCCGCCAGATCGTCCTCATGGCCGCGGACAATGTCGGCGATCATGTTGCCCATCTGCGGGTCCTTCATGCACCCGGACTGCTTGAGGGCGGCCAACTGGTCTTCAAGGCGCGGCTTGAGCTGGCGGGCGATGCGGCATTCCTCCAGCACGAGCTTGGCCGTGGAGCCCTTGCTCTGCGCGATCTGCTTGATGACGCGCTGATAGCGCGTGGTCAGCTTCTCGGTGTCCTTGGACATCAGCTTGCTGACTTCGGCGGCACAGTCGGCCGCGCGCACGCCATGAGGAGCAAGAATCGCTGCCGCGATGATGAGACAGCACCCAAGTCTGACCGGCATGAGTCTGACCAGCATGAGTCTGACCAGCATGAGTCCGACCTGCATCCACGCGCCTCCGTTGCCGCAACTCCGCTTCACTTGCCACCGGCGGAATTGTGGCAACCGAGCTCCGCGCGGAGCCCGTGCCCAATAACCTGACCGCCCGTCATTGTCCAACAGCAAAGCTCAGGCGCCAACCTGCGCTGTTACGTCACGGTGGAAAATCGCGGCTTTCACAGCCCCGCGCGCGCGAGCGCCGCGTTCTGGCGTTTCTCCACGGCCGCGACCGAGAATTGCTCCATGGCCGCCTCGAACAGCCGGTGAAAGTTGAGTTCGGCGCGCAGATGCAGGAACACACCGCCAAGTCCGATGGCGGCGCGGTCCATCAGCACGAACTCCTGCGGCACCGTGACCGGGCCTTTCTGGCGCAGCGCCCGCTGCACCTCGAACGCCTGGCGGCGGCCGTACTCACCGGGCTTGACGCCGTCGGCGATGCTGCGCACGCGATCCTCCATCAGCGGGCCGTAGATGAAGCGGGCCCAGATGTTGAGGATGTCGATCAGTTCGCGCGAGAGCTTGCGGAACCCCCAGGTCTCGTAGGCGTGCACGACGCGCGCGTCGTCGCTGTTGCGCAGCCCATTGTAGAGATCGACCACGCCGCCGACGAACTTCGGCGGGAAGATGCGGATGCAGCCGTAGTCGAGCAGGTTGATGCCGCCCGGCTTTTTCTTCTGCTCGAACACCGTGTAATTGCCGAGATGCGGATCGCCATGGATCACGCCGAAGCGGCTGAACGGCAGCCACCAGGCGGTGAACATCGCGGTGGCAAGGCGGTTTCGCACCGCAAGCGACTCATCCTTGTGATCGAGCATCCGGCTGCCGTCGAGCCACTCCATCGTCAGCAGCCGCTCGGTCGAAAGCTTTGCCTCGACGCGCGGCACGCGGATCAGCTCCTCGTCCTTCAGCATGTCGCGATAGAGCGCGACGTGCTTCGCCTCGCGACGATAGTCGAGCTCCTCGCGCATGCGCGCGCCGATCTCCTTGATGATCTCGCGGGTGTCGATCGCCGGATCAAACCTGCGGCGGATCGCAAACAGCACACCGAGCTGCTGTAAATCGGCTTCGACCGCCGACTGCATGTCGGGATATTGCAGCTTGCACGCCAGTGTCTCGCCGTCGAGCGACGTCGCGCGATGCACCTGTCCGAGCGACGCGGCCGCCGCGGGATGATGCTCGAAGCTTGCAAACTTCTTCTGCCAATCCGCGCCAAGCTCGGCCTGCATGCGGCGCTTGACGAAGGCCCAGCCCATCGGCGGCGCCTGGCTCTGCAGCTTGGTCAGCTCGTTGATGTATTCTGGCGGCAGCGCCTCGGGGATGGTGGCGAGAAGCTGCGCCACCTTCATGATCGGACCTTTGAGGCCGCCGAGCGCAGCGGCAAGCTCGGCTGCGTTCTTCGCGCGGTCGAGATCGAACCCGAACAGGCGCGCGCCCGCGATCCGCGCGGCCACACCGCCGACATTGGCGCCGACGCGGGCATAGCGCGCGGCGCGGGCTGTGAGGCGGTTTCGTTCGCGGTCGCTCGTCGAAGGCATGCCGGACAGAGGTAGGCCCTATCGGATAGAAAAGCGAGAGTCCGGTTCGGACCTCGTGGTGCGACATAGATTTGCCGCGACCGCATCCGAAAGCGGTCGCCATCTCATAGGAGTTTCGCAATGCGACATGCTCTCGCGGCCGCCGCTGCCCTCGTGGCGCTGGCGATGGTCGACGTGGCCCCGGCACCGGCCCAGCCGGTGGACCGCAGCAATGTCGCCACCTTGACCGTCAACGGACAAGGCCGCGTTGACGTGCCGCCCGACCATGCGCGGCTGTCCGTGGAGGTGGTGACCGCGGGCGCAAATCCGGAAGCAGCGACATCGGCCCACCGCGAACGTGCGTCGCGCGCCACCACGCGGCTTCGCGACATGAAGAACGACGGCGTGAGCATCGAGCAGTCCTCGTTCTCGCTTGGCGAGTTCCGCAATCCGGAGCGCCCGAACACGCCGGGCCGCAGCGAATACCGCGCGGTCACGACCTTCGAATTGAAGATCGCGCCCGCCGAAAATGCCGACAAGGCGGTCACCGCGATTGCCGGATCCGGGCTGTTCGAGGTCCGCAATCTGCGTTTCGGCGTCGACGAGCGCAATCCCGGTTTCGATGCGGCGCGACGCAACGCCGTGGAGAACGCCCGCCGGCGGGCCCTGACCTATGCGGAGGCGGCCGGTGTGAAGCTCGGGGAGATCGTCAGCATCAACGACACCGATGCGCGCCATCCGCGCGAGTCGGTGCTGATGTCGCCGATGGCACGCAACGTGCAGGTCATTGCTCCGGAAGCGCTGACGCTCACCGCTTCGGTGACCATTGCATGGCGAATTGCGCCATAGGCCTTGTCGCGGCTGGCCTCACTTCGCGGCGACAGACTTCGGCCAGTTGTCCCTGATCCAGCGCGCGAGGCTTTCCTCGCTGACTTCGCCTGCGGCGAGCGAAAGAATCATGGCGGTGGCATCCTCAGGCGGGACGTCGAAGTCGATGCCGTTCAAACCCAGGAACACGATGATCGAAGCGAAGGCTGCACGCTTGTTGCCATCCACAAACGGATGGTTCTTCGCGAGACCAAACCCATAGGCGGCCGCCAGCGTTGCGAGATCGCTTTCGCCATAGGCGCATTTGTTAATCGGGCGCGCCAGTGCGGATTCGAGGAGTCCAAGATCGCGGACACCTTCGCCACCACCAAACAACGCCAGTTGCTCGGCATGAACATCGAGAACGATGGTGATGTCGAGCCAGCGCGGCTCGCTCACTTCGCCAACGCCTTGTAGGTGTCAGCGTATTTGCGGAATGAACGGCGCGCGATTTCCATCGCTTCCGCGTGCTTGGGATCGTAAGGCGTGAGCTTCATGCCGCGGTCCGGCTGCTCGACGACATGAAGCTTGTCGCCTTCCTTCAGCTTCAGCCGCGCCAACAGCTCCTTCGACAAGATCAGACCGAGCGAATTGCCGATTTTCCGGATCTGAAGGACGGCCCCTTCGATTTCAACGTTGGTTGGCTTTTGGTTCATGGGCTTGGTTCCTGTTATACAAGTGTATAACACCACCCAGGAGCCCGTTCAACAACCGTTTTACGGCCCAGATCACCAGCTGACGCCAAGACCGAATGGATGCCGAGCTTACGCCTTGCCGTCCAACCCTTCCAACTCCGCGATCATTCGCTCGATGACGCCGAGCCCGCCCTGCCAGAACTTCGGGTCTCTGGCATCGAGGCCGAACGGCGCCAGCAATTCCGAATGGTGCTTGGTGCCGCCGGCCGCCAGCATTGCCAGATAGCGCTCGGCAAAGCCCTCGCTGGCGCGCTCATAGACCGCGTAGAGCGAGTTCACCAGGCAATCGCCGAAGGCGTAGGCGTAAACGTAGAACGGCGAATGGATGAAGTGCGGAATGTAGCTCCAGAACGTCTCGTAGCCGGGGCGCAGATCGATCGCCGGCCCCAAGCTTTCCGTCTGAACCTCGAGCCAGATCTTGCAAAGCTGCTCTGAGGTAAGCTCGCCGTTGCGCCGCTCGGTGTGGACCTTGCGCTCGAAGGTATAGAACGCGATCTGCCGCACCACCGTGTTGATCATGTCCTCGACCTTGGCGGCGAGCATGGCCTTGCGCTGCTTCTTGTCGGTGGTTTCGGCCAGGAGCTTCTTGAACGTCAGCATCTCGCCGAACACGCTCGCGGTCTCGGCGAGGGTGAGCGGCGTCGGCGCCATCAGCGCGCCGTTGGGGGCCGCCAGCACCTGGTGCACGCCGTGGCCGAGCTCATGGGCGAGCGTCATCACATCGCGCGGCTTGCCCTGGTAGTTGAGCAGCACATAAGGATGCGCCGACGGCACGGTCGGATGCGCGAAGGCGCCCGGCGACTTGCCGGGCCGGGCCGGCGCGTCGATCCAGCGGTCCTTGAAGAAGCGCTCGGCAATCGCCGCCATCTTCGGCGAGAACGCGCCATAGGCGGTGAGCACCGTGTCCTGCGCGTCCGGCCAGCGGATGGTCCGCATCGCCACCTGCGGCAGCGGCGCGTTGCGGTCCCAGTGCGGCAGTTGCTTCTTGCCGAACCATTTTGCCTTCAGCGCGTAATAGCGGTGCGACAGCCGCGGATAGGCTTCGCGCACCGAGGCGACCAGCGCATCGACCACCTCGGGCTCGACGCGGTTGGCGAGATGGCGTGACGCCGCGACATCGTTGAAGCCGCGCCAGCGGTCGGAGATTTCCTTGTCCTTGGCGAGCGTGTTGGTGATCAGCGTGAAGAGCCGCAGGTTCTCCTTGAAGGTCTTGGCGAGCGCCTCGGCCGCGACCTTGCGCTTGGCGGCCTTGGGATCCTGCAGCAGATTGAGCGTCTGCTCCTGCGTCAGCATCTTGCCGCCGACCTTGAAGCGGAGCGCCACCATGGTCTCGTCGAACAGCCGGTTGAACGCCGAATAGCCGGTCACCGACTTCTCGTGGAACAGCTGCTCGACCCGGTCCTCGAGCTGATAAGGCTTGTCCTTGCGGATGTCCTCGATCCAGGGCCGGTAATGACCGAGCGCCGGATCGGTCATCGCCGCCTCCAGCTCCGCGTCGTCGATCCGGTTGAGCTCGAGCTGGAAGAACAAAAGATGCAGCGAGGCTGCGGTGATGCGCTCCTGCATGTCGCCGTAGAACTTGGCGATCGTGGGATCGGTGGAGTTGCCGGCGTAGAGCAGGCCGGCGTAGGAGATCAGCCGGCCGAGCACCTCCTCGATCGCCTCGTAGCGGCGGACCGCTTCGGCGAGCGTCTTGCCCGCGGTCGAACTCGCGACAATGCCTGCAAGCCTGCTCTTGTAATCCTTCTCGAATTCGATGCACTCGGCCTCGCCGCGCTCGAGGTCCTGCTTCACCGCGGGCGCATCCATCGAGGGATAAAGATCGGCGAGATTCCATTCCGGCAGCGCGCCAAGCGTCTTGGCAGGAGCCTTCTTTGCGGCCGAGCGCCGCGCGGGCGCCAATGCAGGGGTCGGTGTCATGGAAACCTGGTCAGTTCGGGGGGACGATCGCCTGAGAACATAAGCCCGCGCACGCGTCCGGCAACCCGGCTGCGATACCGCGGCGATTCAGCAGGCCTGCAGGCCGGGCCCCTCAGGCGAGGACTGCAAGCTGCGGCGCGAGATGAACCAGCACGTCCATCGGCTCGGCGGTCAGCGCTTCGACCTTTTCCTCGAAGGCCTCGCGGAAGGCGTGCCAGGCGACGACAACCTTCGCCAGCAGGAGCTCCTTGCGGCGGCGCAGCGCCGCGATCGCCTGCTCGGCGAACAGCATCGGACTGTCGTGCTCGAGCAGCACCCGGCCCTGGCCGTCCTCGATGACGTAGTGCCGGCCGACGCGGGAGATACACAGGATGCATTCATAGTTCGGCGGCGGACCGATCAGATAGACCTGCGGATCGCCGTGCTCGGTCATCCCGATCTCCCAGCTGCTCGCCTCGCCCACCGAAACCGAGCCGGAGCAGGCCGCGACGATCTGCTGGAACTCTTCGTTCTGCCAGCCGTGGGGCGCCTGGGGCGCCGACCGCGGGAATTGCACCACCGTCGTCATTTCTTCACCTCGAACAGCAGCCGGTAGAGTTCCGGCTCGTAGTAGGACAGGAGCTTGCGCGCAAACTGCGAAGGATCGGTCTCAAGCGCGCGAGCCCAGGCTTCCATGCTTTCAGTCGGAACCCGGCCGAAGCCGTTCTCCACCTGGGAAATGAAAGTGTAGTATTTAAACCCCAGCATCTGGGCGAGTTGGATCTGCGACAGCCCGGCTGCCGCCCGAAGCTCTTTCAGCCAACCGCCCGCCAGCTTGCGAAGTTGCTTGGCGTCCGCATCCGCCTTGGCGAACTGCATCGCTTCCCCCGGCGCGGCCGAACCTTCTTGCCTTCTGGCACGTTTCATGTTTACTAAACTAGCGACCTTAAAACGGAACCGCACTAGACGCTTATAACATAACTCGCGCCTGCGGGAAGGACGACGCGCGCCTGAACCGCCGGAAAACCGCGGCGGGTAGCAGGGAAACGGCCATGAAGCTGCGCAGGACGCGCTACCAGTACGGACGGATGGGCGACAGGACCGAGGGTTTCGGTCCGCAGTTCGCATTTGCCGCAGCGACCCTGACAGGGTTCACGGTCTGGGCCGGCTGCGCCGCCACGCTGCCGCACGGCTTCGGCGCACCCATCGTCACCACGGTTTTTTTCGTTCTGGGCGCGATCTTTGCGATCGTCGCCTGGCGATGCCGCAAGGACGATCCCACCAACATCACTTACACGGACGTCGCCGGCGCGCTGACCCTGATCGGTCTGTGCCTGTCGGCGACCATCGAACCCGATCCCCTCCTGCGCCTCGTGCAGGGTGGCGGTGAGGAGCACTAGGTCATGAGCGGTGCGCCGACGTCGCAGGCTTTCGAAAGCAGGTGCTGATGCAGCAATAACCCGAAATATTGACCAGGCCGGGCCCCTCTGGCAGCCGCATGCTGCGATGTCGGACTGGAATAGAAGGAATGGCCCAAATGCGCCTGTCGTCTTGCAGCACCCCGTGCTGCGAAGTTCTTGATCTAGACCACCCCACGCTTCGACCCCATCCAGGGATTGTGCCGCTCATGATCGTTGCGGCCACCGCGGCAATCGCGTTCATGTTGCTTGCAGACCCGGCGGCCGCAGCACCCGCGACGGGCGCTTACTCGGCGCAGCCGGTCTACTTTCTCGGCATCCCGGTCGACTTTATCCTGTTCGGCCTGACGCTGCTCGGCGTCGCGGTCTTCCACCACAAGACGCTTCAGGTTGCGCTGACCGGGCTTGCCGCCGTCACGGTCTACAAGCTCCTGTTCACCGGCTTCCGCCAAGGCGCGGGCTTCAGCGGGCTCGTGCTGCAGCTTCACCACGAGTGGGTGATCCTCGCCAATCTTTTCCTGCTGCTGATGGGATTTGCGATCCTGTCCCGGCACTTCGAGAAGAGCCGGATCCCCGACGAGATGCCGGCCTTCCTGCCGAACGGCTGGGGCGGAGGGCTTGCGCTTCTTGCCATCGTGTTCGTGCTGTCGAGCTTCCTCGACAACATCGCCGCGGCCTTGATCGGCGGCACGATGGCGCGGCACGTGTTCAAGGACAAAGTCCACATCGGCTATCTCGCCGCCATCGTCGCCGCCTCCAACGCCGGCGGCTCCGGCAGCGTGGTCGGCGACACCACCACGACGATGATGTGGATCGACGGCATCAGCCCGCTCCGCGTGGTCGAGGCCTATATCGCCGCGGCGGCGGGCTTCCTGATCTACGGCATCCCCGCAGCGATCGCGCAGCACCGCTATTCGCCGATCATCAAGGACGCACCGCGCGGGCTGCAGGTCGAATGGACCTATGTGGGTATCGTTGCCGCCATTCTCATCATCGCCATCGCGGCCAACGTCACCGCCAACCTGAAATTCCCCGCGGTGCTCGATGTCGTTCCGGTGATCGGGCTTGCGGTGTGGATCGTGATCCTCGTGACCGCGCCGCTGCGGCAGCCCGACTGGGCCATCATGCCCGAGACGTTCAAGGGCACGATCTTCCTTCTGGCGCTCGTCACCAACGCGTCGTTCATGCCGGTCGAGGAACTGCCGGTCGCGTCGTGGCAAACCGCACTGGGTCTCGGCTTTCTCTCGTCGGTGTTCGACAACATCCCGCTCACCGCGCTCGCGCTGAAGCAGGGAGGCTATGACTGGGGCTTCCTCGCCTACTGCGTCGGCTTCGGCGGTTCGATGATCTGGTTCGGCTCATCGGCCGGCGTTGCGATCTCGAACATGTATCCCGAAGCGAAATCCGTCGTGCGCTGGGTGCGCCATGGATGGTTCGTGGCCGTCGCTTACGTCGTCGGCTTCTTCGCGATGCTCGCGATCCTCGGATGGCATCCGGACGCGGACCACAAGAAGCGCGTCGAGATCAATCCGAACCACGCAATTCACATAGCCATGGGGGATAGGTGATGGGGCTGCTGCAATGGATGACGCTGATCGTCTTCTTCGTGACGATCGCCGCCGTGGTCGTCAACAAGCTCGACGCGACGGTCGCCGCGCTGCTGGGCGTCGCGGTCATGGTCTGGATGGGCACCATGACCGAGGTCGAGGCCGCTCAGCTGGTCGACTGGAACGTGATGGCGATCCTGATCGGCATCTGGATCATCGCCGGCTATTTCGGCAAGACCGGCGTGCCGAGCTGGCTGTCCGTGCAATCCCTCAAGCTATCCGGCGGCAGGCCGGGCCTGCTGATCCTGGTGCTGTCGATGCTGACCGGCCTGCTGTCGATGTTCATCGACAACGTGGTCTGCATCCTGATGATGGCGCCGGTCGCGCTGCCGCTCGCGCGCGCACTCGGAATTCCGGCGACGCCGCTGGTGCTGATGATCGGCTTCTCCGCGAACTTCATGGGCACCGCGCTGCTGCTCGGCGATCTGCCGCCGCAGATGCTGCATAGCGTCGCCGGCGCCGAGTTCTTCGATTTCATCTGGCAGCACGGACGGCCGTCGTCGTTCCCGATCCTGATGCTGACCTTCGTCATCACGCTCGCCTTCATGTACGTCTACGGCTTCCGGCGGATCGGCAAGCCCACCCCCGAAGGCGTCGCGAGCGTCAAGGCCGACATCCCGGATCCGAAGTTCGCGGCCATCACCTGCGGCATGTTCGTCCTGACGGTCGTGGCCATGGCGATGCGCGAGCACCTCGGCGTGAAGCTCGGCTTCATCGCGCTGACCGGAGCCATCATCACGGTGCTGATCATCGAGGCCATGGGCGACAAGCTCAAGGAAGCGCCGAGCTTCGAGCACATCGTGCAGGAGCTCGACTGGCGCGCCGTGTTCTTCTACATCGCGCTGTTTGCGCTGGTCGGCGGCCTCGAGAAGACGCACATCCTCGACATGATGGCGAACTGGCTCCGGCCGATTTTCGCGCAAAACTACGCGCTCGGCGCCACCATCCTCTACTGGGTCACGATCCCGATCGTCGGCATCGTCGAGCACGACGCCTACATCCTCACCTTCCTCAACACCATCAAGGAGCTCGGCACCCAGGGCGTGCCGCCGTGGCCGCTGTGGTGGGTGGTGCTGTGGGCGGGCACGCTCGGCTCGAACCTCACGGTCGCGGGTGCGCCCGCGCTCTACGTGGCGCTGCGCATCGCCGAGAAGGAAGAAGACCGCAAAGTGTCGCTGCGGGAATTTCTGTCGTGGAGCCTCCCGTTCTGCCTGGTGAGCTCGTTCGTCTGTTACGTGTTCGCCATGCTGATCTGGGTTCTGCCCTACGCGAAATGAGGAAGGAGAAACCGATGTTCAAGAATATCCTCATCCCGACCGACGGTTCGGAACTGTCGCAGAAGGCGGCCGCCAAAGGCGTCGCGCTGGCCAAGTCGCTCGGCGCGAAGGTTACGGCGTTTTTTGCGGCACCGCCCGCCACCCCCGTGGTCTATCGCAACAACCTGCCGGTCGGGCTCGCGCAGCCGGCCGAGCACGAAGCGATGATCAAGCGAACGGCGGCCAAGTATCTCGACGTGATCGAGCGCGCGGCCAAGAAGGCCGGCGTCAAGTGCGAGAGCCTGCACGCCACCAGCGACTATCCCGAGGACGACATTCTGAAGGTGGCCGCCAAGAAAAAGTGCGACCTCATCGTCATGGGAACGCACGGCCAGGGCGGGCTGCGCGGCATTCTCGTCGGAAGCGTCACGCAGAAGGTGCTCGGGAAATCGAAGATCCCCGTCATGGTCGTGCGCTGACCCCAAAGGAAATGGACAGACCGCGCCGCCGCGGCCACCCGCGGCGGCAGAACATCGAAGGACTTAATGCCGGAACGAAGTCTCGCCGTCGCGAGACGTTGGCGTCAGGACCGGGCCCCTCTGGCAGTTCTCCCGAACTGCGATGTCGGACCGACGCAGCAAAGAAGAGGGACAAAAAAATGCAATCGCCAGCCGGCTGATCGCCTCAGCACCTGATCCGCGCCGGATCTGAACGGATCCGGCTGCAACAAACCGCAACGCCCGGCATGTCCGCGCGCGCCTTGCTGCGCGCACGGTTCTGCATTGCCGGAAGCATCCGTGATTCAAAAAAAACAAGGACTGTGAATGAGCGCTTACTTCACCAGCGAGGCCCTGACCGCACTGTTCCAGGTCGTGATGATCGACCTCGTGCTCGCGGGCGACAACGCCATCGTCATCGGCCTCGCGGCCGCCGGTCTCCCGCAACACCAGCGCCTCAAGGTGATCTTCTGGGGCATCGCTGCAGCCACCTTGATGCGCATCGGCTTTGCCAGCATCACCATCCAGCTCCTGCAGATCATCGGCCTGCTGCTGGCCGGCGGCATCCTGCTGCTGTGGGTCTGCTGGAAAATGTGGCGCGAACTGCGCCAGCCGCACCACAGCGCGCCTGCGGAATTCGCGGCCGCAGGCGGCGCGCCGATCGAAGCGGCCTCGCCCGGTGATGCACCCAGGAAGACCTTCGGCCAGGCCGTCTGGCAGATCATCATCGCCGACGTCTCGATGTCGCTCGACAACGTGCTCGCCGTGGCGGGCGCTGCGCGGAACTATCCGTACATCCTGATCTTCGGGCTGGTCCTGTCGATCGCGCTGATGGGCATCGCGGCGAACTTCATCGCGCAACTGCTGCAGAAGCACCGCTGGATCGCCTATGTGGGCCTGGCGATCATTCTCTATGTGGCGCTCGACATGTGCTACCGCGGCGCGCGCGAGGTCTGGCCCTACGCCGAGCGCCTCGCCGCCCTCTGGTAGCCGGAGGCGCTTGCAACGGCAGGCGGAAGGCGGCGCTAGCGATCCGCCAGGCGCGAATAGCGCTCCTTCCGCCATTCGCCGCGCATCTGGCGCGCAAGCCGCAGCGCGTCCGCCTCGCGGGCGGTTTCCACCGGACGGAGCGGCGTCACGACGGGCGCGGCAGAGCGCGTGACCGCGCCATCTCGCTGTGCCTCGATCGGCCTGCCGGTTGAGTGGATGGTGTGTCGCTCGAATCCCATCGGGCCCTCCATCGTCTCGATAGAAGGTGGCACCGCGCCGGATCGCTGAATAGTTTCAGAACAACGAAACTACATAACGCTAGTTGTGTAACCCTTCGCCTGTCGGCGTTACGGCAGCGGCCCGGCAAGCGTCAGCCGGACCGCGAACGGCTCGACCGGGTGGATATGCCGGTCGGCGACCGGCGCGGTCTCGTTGCGCAACTGCGACTCGTAGAAATATTCGATCTGGTTGGCGCGGGCGTTGAACAGGTTGAGCGCGTCCAGCTGCACGCGCCAGCCGCCGTCCCAGCGATAACCCAGGCTGGCATTGACCAGCACGCTCGGGTCCGAGCTTGCGCTGTTGTCCTCGATCAGCGGCCGCGCACCGAAGTAGCGAAGCTTCGCGGTGCCGAACCATCCGGTCTTCTGGCCGAGCACCACGCCCGCCGACGCGATCACGCCCGGCGCCCCGGGAATGCGGTCGCCCGCCGGATCGGGATCGCGAAAGCGCGCGCGGGCGTAGGCGAAGTCGAGATCGTAGCCGAGCCACGAATTGACCTTGTAGTGGCTGGTCCACTCGACGCCGACGCGGCGGCTCGGCCGGCTGGGCTCGGTGGTGCCGGCATCGCCGACGAACAGCAGCTCGGATGCAAAGTCGAGCACGAACAGCGTCACCGTGGTTTCCAGCCCGTCGATGATCTTCGTCCGGACGCCAGCCTCCGCGCCCTTCGAGCGCACCAGCAGCGGCACCTTCTGCAACGGCGTGACCTTGTCGTTGGGATCGACCGTGATCGTCGCGCCGCGCACGTCGTTGGAGTGAAAGCCATAGCCCGCGTTCAGAAAGTATTCGGTCTTGTAGAACGGCCCGAAGATGAGGCTGGCTTTCGGGCTCGCCTTGAAGCCGTCGGTGCTGCCGGAGTTCCCCGGCGTGTCGCTGTTCACCCGTGCGGTGAAATAGTCGCCGCGGAGCCCGAGCACGGTGCGGAACCAGTTGGTCCAGCGCGTGGTGTTCTGGCCGTAGATGCCGACGCTCGATTCCTCGACATGATCATCGCGCACGGTCGAGAGCGTCATGCGTTGCAGCGTCTTGCGAAGTCCAAGCGAGATGTCGTCGCGGCGAAGCTGGATGCCGAGCATGTTCTCGGTGTCGAAGGCGCCGAGCTTGCCCTTGACCGTGTGGCTGGCGTTGCCGCCGATCACCGTGCGGCGGTCGAACTGACTGAACTGGTCGCCGTTGACCGGGTCGTCGAGGAAGTAGGTGAAGTTGCTGAACAGCGTCAGGTTCTGGCGGATGACATAGGCTTCGGCCTGCGTACGGGCATTGCCCTCGGTGCGCGTGAAGCGGCCGGACAGGCTGTAGCGGCCCGAGTTGCCGCCGTCGGTCGGATCGAGCGTGCCGAAACGGCCGATCTGCCCGCTGTCGATGGCGCGCAGCGCCACCTGATCGGTCGAGTTCCAGGTGTTGTGATAACCGAGCGCCAGCAGCGAAAAGCCGTCGTCGGCGTTGCCCTGGCTGTAGCGCACGAGCCCGTTGAACTTGCGCACCTCGTCCGGCACGTCCCACGGGCCGTTGTAGGCGGTGGCCTCGAACGCGCCGAGCACCGTGCCGCCGGCTGCCGCGGCGGACTTGGCCGTGAGCAGCCGGCGATAGCCGAAGCTTCCCGCAGTTGCCTGGGCGAAGCCGCGATCGAGGCTATTGACGTAGTCGATGTGCACCGCGCCCACCGAGGAGAAATCGCCCTCGTCGGCAAAATACGGGCCCTTCCGCACCCGGACCGATTTGATCAGTTCGGGAATGAGAAAGTTGAGGTCGGCGTAACCCTGGCCGTGACCGTGGGTGCGCATGTTGACCGGCATGCCGTCGACGGTGATGGCGAGATCGGTTCCGTGGTCGAGATTGAAGCCGCGCAGGAAGTACTGGTTCGCCTTTCCCTCGCCGCTGTGCTGCGTGATGATCAGTCCCGGTACCGCCGCTTCAAGAACTTCGGCGGGGCGCGTCACCGGATACTCGTTCACCCGCTCGCCCGGAACGATGAACTCGCTGGAGGTGCTGATCGGCTCGGTCTGGCGGGGCTGCGCTGCGACCTCGGCCGACATGGCCGGCTGGGCCGGCGCCTCACGCACCGCCTGCGGCGCGGGCTTGGGCGCGCGCCGCGGCGGAGCCACCGTGATCTTGGGAAGGTCGGCCTGAGCCTGGGCTGCAGCCTCCCTGCCGGCGTCCGCGATGAAAGCAAACACAACGACGGTCGCCCAACAACGCCTTCCCACCACGGCCCCCGAAACGCACAAACCGGCGGGACAAATCGTCGGGCGGCGAGTATGATGTTGTCAACAATTCTGCATACCGGAACGAAAGCCTGGGTTCTGCCATGACGAACATCTTGCGGATCGCAATTGCAGCTCTGCTGCTCGGTGCAGCAATCGCATCGCCGCGCGCCGAAACGCCGGAGGAATGGGTCAAGCTCGGCGCCCGCGTGCATGGCGGCTTCGGCTCGTTCATTCCGGTCGGTATCCGCATCGGCGAGGACGCGATGAAGCGCCTCGACGCGAAGCCGCGCGAGCTTTCGGTCGTGTTCTATCAGGGCGAAGGCGTGCCCTGTCCCTGCTCGATCGACGGCGTGATGCTGGCGATCGGCGCGAGCCCCGGGCAAGGCACGGCGCGGGTCGCGGCGGAAAAATCGCCGCCCGGCACCTTCGCGGTGGTGACGATCCGCCCGCTCAAGGGCGGCGACGGGCTGAAATACACCGTCCCGATCGCGCACCTGCCGAAGCTCGGCCAGATCAACAGCACCATCCAGGACCCACTCGCGCGCTTTCACGCGGTGATGGCGCTGCCGGACCTGTTCACGGTCGAAACGCTGAAATAGCCCAACATGCGCCGCGTTCGTCTATGATCCCGGGAGCTTTTCCCGGAGACGATCATGCAGCGCGTGACCATTACGCTCGACGACGACCTGATGGCGGACCTCGACCGCATCATCGCAACGCGCGGCTATCAGAACCGCTCCGAGGCGATCCGCGATCTGGCGCGCTCGGGGCTGGAGCAGGCGGCCGTCGAAGCGGCGGGCACCCGCAACTGCGTCGCGGCGCTGGTCTACGTCTACGACCATCACGCACGCGACCTGCCGAAGCGGCTGACGCAGGAGTTTCACGACCACCATGATCTCGCGCAGGCGACGCTGCACGTGCATCTCGACCACGAAAGCTGTCTGGAAGTCACCGTGCTGAAGGGCAAAGGTGCCGAGGTTCAGTCGTTCGCCAACCACGTCATTGCCGAGCGTGGCGTCCGTCACGGCCACGTCGTCTACGTGCCCGCGCCATCGAAGGAAGCCCACAGCCATTCGCACGGCCGCGGCCGGGCCCGGTCTTGAGCTTGTCCACAGCTATTCGGCACGACGGATCCCGCCGTGGCCGGCTTCGCAGCCGGCAACCTCGCGTCTTATCGGCAGGTATCAGTGCTGCGCGCGCCCGCGCGCGTCGCGCTTAAGCTTTCATTAAGCCAAGCCGCTAACGCCGCCTTAAGCCGCGGGGCGCAGATTTGCGCCGAAACGGCACAGTTGTGTTTTTGGAGTAGTGCTATGGCGGCGCGTGTTCTCATCGTTGATGACGATCCGGTCCAGCGGCGTCTTCTGGAAAACATGGTCCGGAAGTTCGGCCACGAGCCGGTGCTGGCCGAGAGCGGCGAGCAGGCGGTTGCCATGCTGCTCGGCGATCGCTTCGACTGTGTCGTGCTCGACCTCGTGATGCCCGACCTCGACGGCCTCGGCGTGCTGGCTCGCATGCGCGAGGCGGGGATGACCGTTCCGGTGATCGTGCAGACCGCGCACGGCGGCATCGACAACGCGGTGTCGGCGATGCGGGCGGGCGCGGCCGACTTCGTGGTGAAGCCGGTCGGCGCCGAGCGCCTGCAGGTGTCGCTCGCGAACGCGCTCGAGCGCAGCGCGCTGGCCGACGAGCTCGCGCGCACCAGACGCGCCCAGGCGGGGACACTGACATTCAAGGACATCGTCACGCGCAGCGCGACGATGCAGGCGGTGCTGCGCAACGCCGAGAAGGCTGCAACCTCCAGCATCCCGGTGCTGGTCGAGGGCGAGTCGGGTGTCGGCAAAGAGCTGATCGCGCGGGCGATCCACGGCCAGGGCGAGCGGCGCGCGAAGCCGTTCGTTGCGGTCAATTGCGGCGCGATTCCCGACAATCTGGTGGAATCGATCCTGTTCGGCCACGAGAAGGGCGCGTTCACCGGCGCCACGGAAAAACACAACGGCAAGTTCGTCGAAGCGTCCGGCGGCACGCTGTTCCTCGACGAGGTCGGCGAGTTGCCGACGGCGGCGCAGGTGAAGCTCCTGCGCGCAATCCAGGAAGGCGAGGTCGAGCCGGTCGGCGGCAAGAAGCCGGTCAAGGTCGACGTGCGCATCATCTCCGCGACCAACCGCAACCTGATCGACGACGTGAAGCACGGCCGCTTCCGCGAGGACCTGTTCTACCGGCTGCACGTGTTCCCGATCTCGGTGCCGCCGCTGCGCGAGCGCAGCGAGGACATCCCGGACCTGGTGCGGCATTTCCTCGCGCGGATTGCGGCCGAAGAGGGCAAACGCGTGCGGACGATCAGCGGCGAGGCACTGGCTCTGCTCGGCCGCCACCGTTGGCCGGGCAACGTCCGGCAGCTCGAGAACACCGTGTTCCGCGCCGTGGTGCTGGCCGAGGGCGACAGCATCGGCGCGAACGAGTTTCCGCAGGTCGCGGCGCAGATCGCGCAAGCATCGTCCGAGCTTCCGCACATCGCCTCCGCCCCGGCGATGGCCGAGGCGCATGCGCTGCATGACACCCACACCACCCACAGCCCGCACGGCACCCTCGCGCTGCTCGACGCGCACGGCGACGTGCGGCCGCTGGAGGAGATGGAGTACGAGACGATCCGCTTTGCCATCGCGCATTATCGCGGACAGATGTCGGAGGTGGCGCGGCGCCTGCGGATCGGGCGCTCGACGCTCTACCGCAAGCTCGAGCATCTCGGCCTCGACGAGCAGCCGAAAGAGCCGGCGTAGACGTTGTCGTCGGTCGCATTTTCTACGGCGAACCGCAGCACATCCCGGATCGCGTCCGGGACAGGCTTCGCCGGAAAATGCTCCGCGTTAACGATCTCCGTACACCATAACGGGAGGCGCGACACTCCCGCATTAACTCTCGATTCGACGTTGCGTGGACGCAGCAGCGCTTTGCTGTGAATGTCCCGCCTTGCATCGCGGCGCGGCGCGGTTGGCGCCCTCATCCCTTCATACGAACTCGCGCCCGAAGCACGGCAGTGGAGTACGCGTCGATGCGAAGCGCACGAATGAGCATTCTGGCCGGTACCGCGCTGGCGCTGGTCATGACGCTATCCTTGGCGAGTGCGCCGGCCGCAAGCGCAGCGCCGCAGGCCGCCTCCGCCACGCCCGCGCCGCGCGACTACACCACACCGGGCAGCACGACCAAGCCGCCGACGCCGATCATGCCGGCCGACGACGGCCTGCGCTTCCGCAGCACGCTTCCCAACGCGCGCAGCCCGCTGCAGCCGGGCCAAAACGCGACACCGCTCGCGCCTGCCGCCAAAGTTGCACCGCCTGCCGCCCCCGCCGCGAAGGCCGAGCCGACCGCAGCTCCCGCCGCGGCGCAGCCCGCGCCACAAGCCCAGCCGGTCAACGCCGACGAAACCGAAACCAAGTTCGGGCCGCCTCCGCCCACCCGTGCCGCGCCGTCACGCGCGCCGGCAAGCCGCCCGGCGGCAGCCCCGGAGCCAGCGCCTGCTCCGGTTGCGCGGCCTGCCGCAGCGCCCGAGCCTGCCCCTGTCG
>JAIESI010000259.1 GCA_019746135.1 Xanthobacteraceae bacterium | reverse complement strand
TTCGGCGACAGGTTGGCCGCGGCGCCATTATCGTCGTTGTGGGGCTGAGCGCCATGCGCCATCCCGCAAGATCGTCCAGCACGGGGAGCGACTCGGCGATCGAGCCAACCGTCGGGATGGAGCTGTTCAGATAGGCGTAGTGGGAGGGACTTCGCAGCCGCGAGTGAGGGGGCAAAAATGAAGATACTCAATAGCAATCGAGAATTTCAGAGGCATTCGTTCTACGAAATTTTTCCTGCCCGATCACGTGGTCCTCATCGGGGAGAACAACACCGAGAAATCCTTGATTTTGGAAGCGATCGACTTGGTGCTTGGCCTGACCGATTGAATCGGCGCCTGCCCGTCGATGAGCACGACTTCTATCAAGGCAAGTATCTGGCGGTCGCCGCGGAGGGGACGCCTGAGGGTTGCAGCGCCGCCGGAGAACGCATCCGAGATCATCGCTGAACAACAGAGCACGGCCGTAACGCCAACAAGCCGCCGGCCCTTTCGCGCGCCGAGCAGATCAAGCGCGACATGAGGGCTTGTCGCGCGCGCAATGAGGGCCGGGATTTCGGAAGGGAGCTGTAGTACCGTTCCTTGCCACGTGTGGGAGTTACGCTCGACGGGCTGCGTCCGAGGCGCCAGTTTCGCATCCGCTGCCATCCATCGCCTGCTCGATGCGAGCGCGCGCACTGCATTCCTATCGCGGTTCGCCGAGCGTGATCTTGACGCTCCTGCGTTGATCGCCGCGCCGGATGTGCAATTCAACCTGATCCCCAGGGCGATACGCTTCGAGCGCCGCAATCAGGTCAACACCTTCATCAACTTTGGTCGCTCCAAGGCCAACTATGCGGTCGCCGGCGACAATGAGGCCATCGCTGCTAATGCGGGCGGGGACCAGTCCCGCGCGGGCAGCCGGGCCGTTAGGATCGACTCCGAGGACCAGGACGCCGGAGGTGCCATTCTGCGCGAGCATTGAATCGACCCTAGGATCGAATAAAACGCCGAGACGTGGGGGGGCATAGCTGCCGCGGGCGATTAGCTGTGGCACCACCCGGTTGACCGTATCGACGGGAACCGCAAAGCCGATTCCCGCACTGCCGCCGGATGGACTGAAAATGGCCGTGTTGACGCCGATCAGACGCCCCGCGCTGTCGATCAGAGGGCCACCGGAATTTCCGGGGTTGATTGCTGCGTCCGTCTGGATCAGGCCCCGTATCGGGAGACTACCTTCTCCCGGCAATTCGCGGCCAAGGGCCGAGACAATTCCGGTCGTCATCGTCCAGTCCAGGCCAAACGGATTGCCGATGGCGAACACGCTCTGACCGACACGCAACTCGTTGCTGGTGCCGATGGGGATTGGCGGTGGCCGGTCAGAACCTACGCCGATATGCAGGACTGCCAGATCGTGCTCGGGGGCGCGCCCCACCAGGCGTGCGGAGAAGGCACGGCCATCAGCCAGCCTGACGACTGCCCGGCTCGCGCCGGCGATAACATGATTGTTCGTCACCACATGACCGAGTTCGTCCCAGACGAACCCTGAACCGTTCCCGCGCGGAACGTCATAGGCATTACGGGTCCAGGGATCGACAACACGCTCGGCCGTCGTGATGAAGACGACACTGTCTCGAGCGGCGTTGAAAACCGTGATGGTGCTTTGTTCAAACGCCGCCAAGTCGCCGCGCGGAGCGACGGCGCGCGGTCCGGCAAACCGACCCAGCACAACGCCCTGAATGATAGGAAAGCTCTGCCACACAATTATGATAAGGAGCGCGGCAGAGGTTGCTGAAACAAGTCGAATGAAAAAGGTTCGGTTCATTGACCGCCATCCCCATTTTCAGTAGGGGGCTGTTCGCGCCGGTCCTGATCGCGCACGAGCCAATGGACAGTCCCGAGCGCAAGCGCCGCGCCCGCGAGTGCGGCAATCTTGGCCGGCTCCGTCTCGCCGAGGTCCAGGATGATGAATTTGCGCGCGATGGCCAGCAGCGCGATCAGCACGATCGTGCGGACCTGGAGGATGCCGAAGCTACGTTCGGTCGCAACAAGAAGGGAGCGCTTGAACTCGAGCGCGATCACCACGGTGAAGATCATGCCGAACACCACCTGGAAGGTGGCGTAATCGAGAGTGTCGAATGCCCCCAGAACCAGGCGGTTCACGACTTCGCGCATCAGCGCCCAGACCGACGCCACGACGATCGCCGCAATGATGACGCTGAGGACGAAGATGACAACTTGCTCGAACTTCTCGTAGAGCGTCATCGCCGACCATTGTTCACGGGTCAGCCCGGATCGTTGCAAGTCTTTCATGATTGCCTCTCGAAGGCCGCCCCGGAGAGACAAGCTCCCCGGGGCTTCGCCAGACGGTGCGATATCGCACGGAGCGGAGGGGACGCCGCAAACCGGCGACACCCGATTTGGCAAATCAGCCGTTCTTGACCTCGATGCGCTTGACCTTCGCCTGCGCTTCGGGGGTCTGTGGCAGCCTGATCGTCAGAACCCCGTTCTTGAAGGATGCTTGCGCCTTTTCGCCATCCACACCGGGAGGGAGCGGAATTGTCCGGTAGATCGCTCCGTAGCTGCGCTCGGACAGGTAATACCCCTTCTTCTCCTCCTGGCGCTCGATCTTCTTCTCCCCCTTCACAGTCAACATGTCATCGTTGACCGTCACCTCGATGTCCTTCATCTCCATGCCCGGCAGCTCGATCGAGATTTCGATCGCCTTGTCGGTCTCGACCACGTCGGATTTCGCCTCGCCGCTGCCCCAGGGCCAGTCGAGATGCCCGAGACGGTTCCAGAAGTTCTCGAATACATGGTTCATTTCGCGCTGAAGCGTCGCGATCGGGTTGTCTTCGTTGCTCTTGGCGTCCGGCGCGCCGTCGTTGCGCGCCCAGGGAATGAGGTCTTTGATCTGCATGATACGGTCTCCTTCGGTTTTCAGGCGCCCTTGACGGCGATCCGTTTCGGCTGCGCCTCGGGGGCGCGGGGGAGCGTCAGGGTGAGGACACCTCCACGCATCTCGGCTTCGATCCTGTCGGGGTCGAAGTCCTCGGACAGCGTGAAGGCACGCTCGAAATCGCCCTCGCCAAATTCGGCATAGGCAAGTTCGAGGTTTTCCGGCCGCGTTGGCTCAACCTTGCCGCGGATCGTCAACACACGATTTTCGAGCGTGATCTCGACCGCATCGGCGGCGACCCCAGGCATTTCAAGCATCATGGAGACACCCTGATCGGTCTCGACGATATCGGTCAGCGGGCGGTAGATGCGTCCGCCGCCGGTGGTCTCGGGCGAGTCGGTCGGCGTCTTTTCGGCGGCTTGCGTGATGTCGGTGCTCATCGTTCCAGCTCCTCTCAGGATGCCTTGATCTCGATTTTCTTCGGCTTTTCTTCCTCGGGTCGGGAGATGACGATCCGCAGCACGCCGTTCGTCATCCTCGCCTCGACCTTGTCGTCCGAGGCCGCGAATGGCAGGCGGATGGCGCGGGAAAACCTGCCGTAACCGCGTTCATTGCGGTGCCAGCGCGCACCTTCGGGAACCTCGGGCGCCTTGCGTTCGCCCGACAGCGTCAGGACGTTGTCCTTGACCGAAATTTCAATGTCGCCCGGGTCGATGCCGGGAAGTTCAGCGGTGACGGCAACGGCCTCAGGGCCTTGCCAGACATTCACCGCCGGGAACGCCGCGCGGGTCGGCGGCCAGAAACCGCGGTCGAGATCGCGCATCATGGCGCGCATCAGCGCAAAGGGGTCGCTGCGGCGCAGATATGTCGGGTAGAACATTGCTGGCCTCCTGTTGCTGATCGATGCCCCCGAACCGTCGGCATTGAGGGACCGGGCAACGGCGCGGCCGGATGTCGGTTCGGAGACCAGCCATCAAGATAGGCGGTTCCATTTTATGATGCAAGCATATATGATGCACGCATTGCACTTTGGGTGGACCGCTGTCTATCCTGTTTCTCATGCAGACGAAGGAAGAATGCCCATGATTTCTTCTGATCTTGCTCTGATCGGGACGACGATCCACCGGGTCGCGCAGCTCATCCAGCAGCGGATCGACAACGAGATCGGCGACAGCGGCCTGACCCGCCTGTCCTGGATGGCGGCGGCGCATGTCGAGGATGCGCCCGGGCTGAGCATCGGCGATCTGGCCGACCGGCTCGAGGTCGGCCCGGCCACGGCGGGCCAGCTCGTCGATCGCATGGTGCGAGGCGGCTGGGTCGAGCGGTCGCCCTCGCCCGACGACCGACGGGCGCAGATCGTCACGGCAACTTCGAAGGCCAGGGCGATGCTGGAGGAACTCGCGCCGCGGCAATGGGCGCTCGAAGATGACATCCTGCAGGATCTGTCGGCGGACGAAAGGCGCGTCCTGCTGGCGCTCCTCGAACGGATCAGGGCGCGGCTCAAGCGCTAGGGGGAGGGACGAACGGCATGGAAAAGCAGACAGAATACAACATATGGTACTGGGTGGTGGCTTTCATGGCCGTGCTTTTCATCCAGAACCTGATCGCCAGCTGGCAATCCGTCGCACCGATCAACTTCAGCCAGTTCCAGAGCTATCTCGAGGACGGCAAGATCGCCTCGGTGATCGTGGGGCGCGACACGATCTCGGGCCGGTTCAAGAGCCCGGTGGACGGCAAGAACGATTTTGTGACCACCATCGTGGACCCCTCGATCCTGCAACTAGTCGAAAAGAAGGGGGTCGAGATCACCGGCGTGCCACAAAACACCTTTCTCGGCACTCTGATTTCCTGGGTGGCGCCAGCGCTCGTCTTCTTCGGAATCTGGATGCTGCTGTTCCGCAAGTTCGCCGACAAGCAGGGTTTCGGTGGGTTCATGCAGGTCGGCCGCAGCAAGGCCAAAGTTTACATGGAGAAAGAAACCGGCGTCAGCTTCGCCGACGTGGCCGGCGTGGACGAGGCCAAAGCCGAGCTGGAGGAGGTCGTGGAGTTCCTCAGGAACCCCGCCGAATACGGAAAGCTGGGCGCACATATCCCCAAAGGCATACTGCTCGTCGGGCCGCCGGGCACCGGCAAGACGCTTCTCGCGCGCGCGGTGGCGGGTGAGGCGGGCGTGACCTTCTTTTCGATCTCGGGCTCCGAGTTCGTCGAGATGTTCGTGGGCGTCGGTGCCGCACGGGTGCGCGACCTCTTCGAGCAGGCTCGGAAATCCGCCCCGGCGATCATCTTCATCGACGAACTCGACGCTCTTGGGAGGGCGCGCTCGTCCGGACAGATCGCCGGTGGCCATGATGAGCGTGAGCAGACTCTAAACCAGCTTTTGACCGAGCTCGATGGCTTCGACCCGTCAGTCGGCATCGTGCTTCTCGCGGCCACGAATCGCCCAGAGATTCTCGATCCGGCGTTGTTGCGGGCCGGTCGCTTCGACCGACAGGTGTTGGTGGATCGGCCGGATAAGAAGGGACGTGTGCAGATTCTTGGCGTTCACATGAAAAAGGTGAAGCTCGCCCCGGAAGTCGATGCCGAGAAGGTCGCAGCGCTTACTCCCGGCTTTTCCGGGGCGGATCTTGCCAATCTGGTCAACGAGGCAGCATTGCTCGCCACGCGCCGCAAGGCTGATGCGGTGACGATGGACGACTTCAACAATGCCGTCGAACGCATCATCGCGGGGTTGGAAAAGAAGAACCGCGTGCTCAATCCGCGCGAACGCGAGATCGTGGCGCACCACGAGATGGGGCACGCGCTGGTGGCGATGGCTCTGCCGGGGGTGGACCCGGTGCACAAGGTCTCGATCATCCCTCGCGGAATTGGCGCGCTCGGCTACACCATCCAGCGCCCGACCGAGGACCGCTTCCTGATGACGCGGGAGGAACTCGAGAGCAAGATCGCAGTCCTGCTTGGCGGGCGCGCGGCCGAGAAGATCGTCTACGATCATGTCTCGACGGGGGCGGCCGACGATCTGGTCAAGGCGACTGACATCGCCCGTGCGATGGTTGCCCGATATGGCATGGACCCCGATCTTGGTCATGTCAGCTACGACACCGACCGCCCGGGATTTCTTAGCACCGGCGATCAGGCGTCCTGGCTCAACCGCCGCTACAGCGAGGCCACGGCCGAGCGGATGGACATGAAGGTGCGCGACATCGTGGATGGCGTGTTCAAGCGCACCCTCGCCCTTCTTGAAACCAATCGGGATCTTCTTGAGCAGTCGGCGCAGGATCTCCTGCAACGAGAGACACTGGACGAGCCCGATCTGGTGGCAATTGGGTCCAAGGTGAGAAGAACGGAAGCAGTTGCTGCGTGACACTGTCACTGGCGCAGATGATCGGCGGACAAACCTGACTGGACAAGGAAACGGAGAAGACGAATGGCAAACGGAGCTTGCGATATTTGCGGTCGCCCAGCGACGGCGCGCGTGCGCGCCTCGGTGAACGGCAGAATTCAGAACATGGAGCTTTGCGACCAGCATTACCACGAGATGGTGCGCCGGTCGGGCCGCAGCGCCTCGCCGCTGGAATCCCTGTTCGGACAGCATTCGCTTTTTGACGAGTTCTTCGGCGGCAGCGGTTTCGGCAGCCTCTTTGGAGACAGCCCGCTGCGGGGCGGAACGCTCGGCTCCATGGGTAACGGCGATGACGATGTCGTCGACGCCACTTTCGGCGAGGGTGCCCCGCGGCGTTCGGCGCGGCGCGGCGGCGGCGGACGCACGATCGCCGACCGGCTGAGCGACCAGGGTAACAAGCTTTTGCAGGACGCCGCACAGAAGGCCGGGGAATTCGGGCGCAGTGAGGTCGATACCGAACACCTGCTTCTGGCACTGACCTCGTCCGACGTCGTAAGGACGATCCTGGAACAGTTTAAGGTCGATGTGGACGATCTGCGGCGCCAGATCGAGAAGGAAGCGAAGCGTGGAGAGGCCAAAGCATCGGGCGAAATCGGCGTCAGTCCGCGTCTGAAAGACGCGCTGAACCGAGCCTTCATCGCCTCGAACGAACTCGGCCATTCCTATGTCGGCCCCGAGCATCTGCTGGTCGGCCTCGCCGAGGAGGGTGAGGGCCTGGCCGCGTCTATCCTGCGCAAGTACGGCCTCACGCCGCAGGCGCTGCGCCAGCAGGTGACGAAGGTCGTGGGCAAGGGGGCCGAGGAAGGCCGTGTGGAAGCGCCGTCCAGCACGCCCGATCTCGACCAGTTCAGCCGCGACCTGACCAAGCTCGCCCGCGAGGGCAAGCTCGACCCCGTCATCGGCCGCGCCCGCGAGATCGAGACGACGATCGAAGTGCTCGCCCGCCGGAAAAAGAACAATCCGGTGCTGATCGGCGAGCCCGGCGTGGGCAAGACCGCCATCGTCGAGGGGCTCGCACAAAGGATCGTCGCGGGCGAGGTGCCCGAGGCCCTGCGCGACAAGCGGCTCGTGGAGCTCAACATCAACTCAATGGTCGCCGGCTCAAAGTATCGCGGCGAGTTCGAGGAGCGGGTGCAGAAGATCCTCAAGGAGATCACCGAGGAAAAGGACAGCCTGATCCTGTTCATCGACGAGATCCACACCATCGTCGGCGCCGGCCAGGGCGGCGGCGAGGGTGGGCTCGACATCGCCAACACCTTCAAGCCGGCGCTGGCGCGGGGCGAGCTGAACCTGATCGGCGCGACGACGCTCAACGAATACCAGAAATATATCGAGAAGGACGCCGCGCTCGAACGCCGGTTCCAGCCGGTCTATGTCGAGGAGCCCACGGTAGCTCAGGTCATCATGATCCTGCGCGGCCTGCGCGACACGCTGGAGGCGCACCACAAGGTGACGATCACCGACGAGGCCATCGTCGCGGCGGCCGAGCTTTCCGACCGCTACATTACCGGCCGCTTCATGCCCGACAAGGCGATCGATCTGATCGACCAGGCCGCGGCGCGGGTGAAGATCAGCGCCACAGCACGCCCCGTGGACGTCCAGGAGCTGGAGGCCGAAGTCGCGCAGATCAAGCGAGAGCAGGATTATGCCGCCGCTCGCAAGCAATTCGATCGCGCATCGGAACTGAAGAAGGAGCTCGAAAAGAAGCAGAAGGAGCTGGACGAGCTTCTGGAGATCTGGAAGCGCGACCAGGCTTCGGCGACCGCCGAGGTGCGCGCCGATCATGTCGCGCAGATCGTCTCGAAGATCACCGGCGTTCCGGTGACGGAACTGACCACCGAGGAGAAGGACAAGCTCCTCAAGCTCGAGGAGAAGCTGCACGAGCGCGTCATCGGCCAGGAAGAGGCAATCCGCGCCGTGGCCGATGCGGTGCGCCTCGCGCGCGCAGGCTTGCGCGAGGGACGCGGCCCGACCGCGACCTTCCTGTTCCTCGGGCCGACCGGGGTCGGCAAGACGGAATTGGCCAAGACGCTCGCCGAGGTGATCTTCGGTGACCAGGACGCGATGATCCGCATCGACATGTCGGAATATGGCGAGCGCCACTCGGTCGCGCGGCTGGTAGGCGCGCCTCCGGGCTACGTCGGATACGACGAAGGCGGGCAACTGACCGAGAAGGTGCGCCGCAGGCCCTACTCGGTCGTCCTGCTCGACGAGATCGAGAAGGCGCACCCGGATGTCTACAATATCCTGCTTCAGGTGTTCGACGACGGCCGGCTGACCGACGGCAAGGGCCGTGTGGTGGATTTTACGAACACCATCATCATCGCCACCTCGAACCTCGGCTCCGACATTATCCAGCGCAACCTGAAGAAGCGCGGCACGAGCGACTTCGACGAGGGCAAGCAGAAGTCCGAGCTGATGGAGGTGTTGCGCGGGCACTTCCGGCCCGAGTTCATCAACCGGATCGACGAGATCATCGTCTTCCATTCGCTAAACCAGTCGGAAATCCGCAAGATCGTCGAGTTGCAGCTGAACCGGGTCAAGCGGACCGCCCTCGGCCAGGGCGTCGAACTCGAGTTCGACGTGGGCGTGGTGGACCACTTCGGGGCAGTGGGTTTCCGCCCTGAATTCGGCGCACGCGAGCTGCGCCGACTGATCCGGTCGGAGCTGGAGACCGAGCTAGCCCGTGAGATGCTTTCTGGACGTGTTGTGGATGGTGACAAGGTTCGCGTCGTCTGGTCAGCGGACCAGCAGAAGGTCGTATTCGAGAAAACAAAGAAAACCAAAGTCGATGAGGGCGCAAAGGCGGAAGAAGACGGATCCGGCAGGAAGCGCGAGCGCAAGCCTGCAAAGAAAACAGGCAAGCCCGGCGCAACGGAGTCTGGCGACAAGGCACCAGAAGCCTCGCCTGGTGACGAAAAATCCTCCGCCTAACACTGGTTGATTGCCCAGCCGGAAGCTCCGGCTGGGCCTCCCTCTAAAGAAAATGACGAAAATGAAGATACAAACCGCATTGCGCAATCTGGACAAACATGGCCAGCAGCGCGCGCCGGAGGTGATTGCAGAAGAGGGCCGGCAACTTGAAAACCATCTCAAGCGGTTTTGTTCTGAGTTGGTCCGGCTTGAGGTCGTCGCCTCGCAGACGAAGGGCAAGACGCGCATCCAGGTCAGCCTGCGGCTGCAACTGCCCTCGGGCGTGATCGCGGCGCAGGAAGAGGGGTTCGAGATCGAGTCTGCCTTGCGCAAGGCTTTTGCCGACCTGCGCCATCGGGTCGACCGGCATGTGGCGCGCCTCAAGCACGAACCGGAATGGAAGCGCCCGGCGCGCCGCCGCGGGATCGGCGCTCTCCTGCCACCCGCGCGGGATGCGGCCGAAGCCGACCGGCGCGCCCTCTACTTCGGCCTGATCGAGGACCACCTCGACACGGTTTATGACGCGGTCCGGCGCGAATTGACCTATCTCGAATGCAGCGGATCGGTGCCGCAAGGATACCTGAGTGTTCGCGATCTCGTCGATGCGACGATCCTCAAGGGGCTCGAGCGGTTCGAGCGGCGGCCGATGCGGTTCTCGGTGGGCGACTGGCTCACCCAGCTCGCCTTCGAGACCATCGGCGAAGAGGCCCGCGCCGCCCGCCGGGTTGTGCCGGAAAACGCCGCCTCGCTCGATGCCGCGCCCGAACAGCCGGCCCAGGATCCGACTGAGGCTGATCAGGAGCTGTTCGAGTTTCACCAGCCTGACGAAGTGCTGCGGCTGGAGGATCTGGTCGGCGACGGCACGGCGACCGATCCCGAATCGGCCCTCGACCGCCACGAAGCGGCGCTGGGCCTGCACCGCGCACTTTCCGCCCTGCCCGCGCTCTGGCGACAGGTCCTCTATCGGACCTGCATCGAGGACGAGGCGGCGGCAGACACGGCGGCGCTTATCGGCATCCAAGAGGAAGAGGTGGCGACCATCGCCGCGGCCGCCCGCGGTTTCCTGCGAGCGAGACAGCGCGAAGCGGGACTGGCGGTCCCGATCGCAGAGGACGATCGCGTTGACTCCGAGATCGCCCGCGCAATGCGCCTGCCCCAGCCGATCGACGAGCGCCGCCGCGTGGCTGCCGCCCTGAGCGAAGGCTCCACCGGCACAACGACCTGACGAAACCTGTAGGGGAGATGAGACGATGACGACAAACTCGGAAACTGCTTCGAACTCGATACAGGACATGCTGTGCACCCTTTCGCGCAACTGGTGGCTGTTCGTGCTGCGCGGGGTGCTGGCGCTGATGATTGCTGGGCTCGCTTTCCTGATGCCGGCCGAGTCGCTTCTGGCCCTGACGCTGGTGTTCGGCGCCTTCTCTTTTGCCAACGGGGTGTTCGGTCTGGTCGCCTCGATACGCAACATCCGCAAGGGCGAACGCTGGGGCTGGCTGATGTTCAGCAGCCTCCTGGGGATCGCCACGGGCGTGGTCGTGGTCGTCTCGCCCTTCGTCGCAACGCTGGTCCTCGCGACATTCCTCTGGGCCAGCATCGCGTTCTGGTCCGTGTTTTCCGGCGTCCTAGAAATCGCGGCGGCGATCCGCTTGCGCAAGGAAATCAAGGGAGAGGTCTGGCTCATCCTGAGCGGCCTCATCTCGGTCGTGCTGGGTATCATCGTGACCTGGATGCTGCTGACGCGCCCGCTTGAAAGCTTCCTGGCCCTCGGCTGGCTGCTCGGTTTTTATGCCGCCGTGTTCGGAGCGATGATGATCCTGCTGGGCCTACGACTGCGCCGCGCAAATCAGGCAGGGCACGGCAAAGCTCCCGGCGCCAACCAGGCAGCTGGCACGTGACGCGCCTGGAGAAGGGCGGTCGGCCCGTCGGAGATGACGACGATCTCACCCATTGGGACGAGACGATTTTCGAGCGCTGCCTGAGGGCCGGCTTCAATCCCTTCGGCAGCGGTCCGACACCGGTCTTTCTTAGACAGGCAGACCAAGGACAATGCTCCGGGAAGCCCGATGTTCGGCAGGACGACAGTTGCGAAGGGACGATTCGTCAATGACTTACAGGTCGCGCGATCTTGCCTATCTAGTTGTCACCGTCGTGTCCGGGATCGGTATCCACTTCATGTTCCGCACCATGTACATGGCGGAACAGCCCCTGCCGTTCGCCCAGGAGATGACGCTGGTCTTTCTGGGGAGCGTCGTCACGATCGCACTGACGGCCGCTCTCCTCAATCGTCAGACAGAACTCGAACTTCGAAAGAAGGACGAGTGATCATCCTTCAGCAGCAATCCGCCATATACATGGCTTGCATAGAAAAGGTGGCGAAAATTGTCGAAAATATAAGACATGACGCCGCGCTGATCGATGAATTGAGGATTCTCAATCATCAGCTTGCGGTCGTGGCCAGTGAAGAGGTCGTGACCCGCTTCGAGGCTGTTCTCGACGCACTGTTGTCCGGCTTTGCGGATGGCGAGCTTTCCGGGGCCGACGGCGAGAAGGTGATGCAATCCGTCGCCGATCTAACGATGGCGATGCGATCTGATGTCCTCCAGAACACGGCATTGGCTTCGACGAATGCGGCGAGCGCCATTCGCCAAAACTCGAGATGAATGGAGCAACTAGACGATCTCAATTTTGAGGCGGGGGTTGCGACGAAAAAGGAGAACAAATGCGCGGTCATAACCGTCCACCCTTCCCGCCGAAAGTTCCCGGGACCGATATGAGGTCGTGGGACGTGCCGACGGCGATCATCTACCGTCCGACCCGCTCTGCGACGACCTCTGCCCCGCGCCCGAACTACTGGATCCTCGAATTCGAGCCGTCGCGCCCGCCCCAAATCGAGCCGCTGATGGGATGGACGTCGAGCGACGATCCCTATCGTCCGATCCGGCTGAAATTCCCCGACCGCGAAAGCGCCGTGGCATTCGCGGAGCGGCAGGACTGGCGCTACACCGTACGTGACGACGTGATTCAACGGCATGCGCCTAACCGCTGGCGGGGAGAGGAACGGCATCGACTCTACAAGGGGGCCGATGCGTCGGGAGCCTTCCGTGTACAGTCCCGCGTGAATCAGGGACGGTCGGATCACGGACTCGGACGCGCAGTCGAGCAGGAAGGCACGGTGGACCTGTCGTCGCAAGAACAGGCTGAACTCGATCCGGTGCTTGAAGCCTCGCTTGAATCCTTCCCCGCCTCCGATCCCCCGGCCTGGACGGGCGTGACGATAGCCGGGAAAGAACAATGAACGGAATGTCTAGCGCGAGCGAGGATCTGCCGCGTGTTTCCCTATCTTGACAGCGTCGCGCGCCGCTACCCGCCCGTCATCGTATGGGCGGTCATCGGCATGAGCGTCCTCGCGTTCCTCTATCAGACCAGCCTGCCGCCGCACGTGCTGGATCGGTTCCTGTTCGAGTTCGCGCTGGTGCCCTCGCGCTTCTTCGGGCAACTGAGCCTCGTCGCCCCGTCGGACTGGTCCCCTTTCCTGACCAACATCTTCCTGCACGGGGGCTGGCTGCACCTCATCTTGAACATGTGGACGCTCTGGATCTTCGGCCCCGCCGTCGAAGATCGGCTCGGACCGGGTCGATTCACGCTATTTTATCTGTTCTGCGGTGTGGCAGCCGGACTGGCTCACGCGCTGGCGAACCCCGACTCAGTCGTTCCCGCGCTTGGCGCATCGGGGGCGATCGCGGGCGTGATCGGTTGCTACGCACGCATGTTTCCGGCGGCTCGGCTGGTGGTGATCGTGCCGATTCTGTTCATTCCCCTCTTCTTCGAAGTGCGCGCGGTCATTTTCGCGATGATCTGGTTTTTCATGCAGGTCATTCCCGGCTTTCTGTCGCTCGGCAGCGATCAGGCCACGGGCGGGATCGCCTGGTGGGCGCATATCGGCGGGTTTCTCGCCGGTTGGCTCGTGACGCCACTTCTGCGAAGGCGCGCCGACGCCTATCGCCACTATTATCGCGACGAGGGCATCTATGGCTTTCTGCCGGATGGTCGAAGGGAAGGAGGACAAGGTCCATGGACATAATGCAGCTATTCTGGCTGTTCTTCATCGTTTCGGCGCTTCAGCCTGTTCTGCAGCGCAGATATCTCGAGGCGATGCGCACACGCAAGATCGCCCAGATCGAGAAAAAGCGCGACAGTCGCGTCATCCTGCTGATCCATCGGCAGGAGACCATGACTCTGCTGGGCTTTCCCCTGATGCGCTACATCGACGTCAACGACTCGGAGGAAGTCCTGCGCGCAATCCAGTTGACCGACGACGAGGTGCCGCTCGACATCGTGCTGCACACACCCGGCGGCCTTGTGCTGGCGGCAACCCAGATTGCCCGCGCCATTCAGGGACACAAGGGCAAGGTTACCGTGTTCGTGCCTCATTACGCGATGTCCGGCGGCACCTTGATCGCGCTTGCCGCCGACGAGATCGTGATGTGCGAACATTCCGTTCTGGGACCCGTCGATCCACAACTAGCTAGGCCAGTTGCCTGCTGCCTCGCTCATCAAGGTCGTCGAGGAGAAACCCATCGCCGAGATCGACGACCAGACCCTCATCATGGCTGATGTCGGTCGCAAGGCCATTGCGCAGATCGAGGCATTCGCGAAAGGCCTTCTGTCGGACAAGATGGACGAAGAACGCGCGGAGGCACTGGCGGCGAAGCTGGCGACGGGCACCTGGACCCACGACTATCCCATCTCTGCCGATGAAGCCCGCGAGATGGGCCTGCCCGTTGGAACGGACATGCCCAAGGAAATACTGGAGCTGATGACGCTCTATCCGCAGCCGGTTCGGCGCCAGGGCGGAGGCGTGGAATACCTGCCTGAGCCGCGGCAGCGCGAGGCGCGCCGCGCCATGTCCACGCGCTGAACGCTTGCATCAGCAGGCCGCCAAGCCCGGCTCGTCAACGAAAGGATAAAGGATGCCAACGGTCGCTTGCTCGCAGTGCAATTCCACCAACAGGGTGCCGGAAGAGCGCCTGACCGACAATCCCAATTGCGGACGCTGCGGCGCACCGCTCTTTCGAGGCAGGCCCGTCACGCTTACAGCGGCGAATTTTGACCGTCATGCGAATGCCGAACTGCCATTGCTCGTCGATTTCTGGGCGGAGTGGTGCGGGCCATGCAAGATGATGGCGCCCCAATTTGAGGCGGCGGCGCAGTCACTCGAACCAAATTTCCGTCTTGGTAAGCTCGACACGGAACGCGAACAGAAGATCGCGAGCCGCTACGGGATCCGCAGCATTCCCACCATGATCCTTATCAGGAGCGGCAAGGAAATCGCGAGGACGAGCGGTGCAATGTCTGCTGTTCAGATCGCGCAATGGGCGCGCTCGCACGGCTAAAGATTAGGGGTATTGGCCATTCCTGCGCCATGCCATCAGGAGAAGAAGAAGATGCATGGCATGACCGGATTTGTCGAAAGTGCGGCCTTGTTGGTCTTTGCCGCGTTCGTGCTCGTGACGATATGTTCACGGATCGGCGTGCCCAGCATCGTCGGTTACATTCTTGCTGGTATAGTCACTGGCCCCGCCGGCCTCGGCCTGATTGCAGAGAGCGCTGCCCTGAGCAGCATTGGCGAGATCGGAGTAGTACTCCTGCTATTCGCTCTTGGCTTGGAATTCTCGTTCGAGAAGCTCGCGACGCTCAGGAAGCATGTCTTTGGCCTTGGCGCCTTCCAGGTCGTAATCACGACGATGACGGTGTCTTTGGTAGCGAGCCTGACCTTCGATCTCGCGCCTCTTTCCGCAATCCTAATCGGTGGTGCCGTTGCCATGTCATCCACGGCCATGTGCCTCAAGGTGCTGGCAAGCGTGAACGCTCTGGGGTCGGCCCAGGGTCGCCTGGCCATCGCAGTGCTTCTGTTTCAGGACTTGGCAGCTGTCGCATTCCTGCTTCTGCACGATGCAATGAGTGGTGCCGCCGAGGGGTATGGCGTGATAACGGTCATCGCCAGTGCTACAGCATTGGTTACAGCTCTGTTCATTGCCCGTGCCCCCCTGCAGGCACTTGCCCGTTGGGTCGCGACGCGTGGCGATCCGGAACTTGCCCAGCTCCTCGCGCTCACCATTGCACTAGGGTCTGCGATTGTCGCGGCCACTGCCGGCCTTTCTCCGGCACTCGCCGCATTCGCGGCCGGCATGATCATCGGCGAGGGCGACGCGCGTCATGCTGTCGAGAAGGAGATCCGGCCCTTCCGCGATTTGTTCGTCGGGATTTTCTTTATCGGCATCGGAACGCAATTGCCACTTTGGATAATTCCATCTGCATGGCCTGTCGTGCTGATCTGGCTTGTCATTCTTCTCCTGGGCAAGACGCTGATTGTTATGGTCGTCGCCCGACTATTCGGCGAGTCGCTTCCGACCTCATTGCGAACGTGTGTCATACTCGCCCATGGCGGCGAGTTTAGCCTCATGCTGCTATCGGCAGCAATGGCATCAGGTGTGGTTCCAAAAGATGTAGGTGTGCCGATTCTTCTAGCAATAGGAATCAGTATGCTGTTCGCCAGCCTCTTGATCAAGCGGGCAGCGAAGGAGTGAATTATAGAAATCTCGGCATAATCTCTCTGCCGTAATGATTTCCCGAGAGCGCGGCTCAGTCGCGCCGATTCCAGATAGCCATTTTATATTGCTCTTGAGGACGCGTTGCTTTTGCATAAACTCGACGCCCACAACAACATGCCGTCAGCGCCGAGAGCATGGTCGAAGGTTCGGCAAAAATATACGGCGATACAATGATCTTATTGTCGACGCTCGTCACGCCTGGGGCCGCCCAGGCAGACCGTTCGGCTTCTTGCTTTTCGGCCCACGACCGAACGGTGCCGCGCAGCGCCGCGTTCAACCAAGCGGTTCCGGTAGTTCTTGACGGCGCGCCTCTGAGACGTGTTGCTCATGATTGATCTACGCGATATTACCAGTAATCTACCAGTAATATATCCAGTCACAGGCCGGACGGCAAAATGGCCTGGAGCAAGGGCTCGTTCCGGGAACTAAGCGATGATGGCTGATGCCGTCGAACACCGCACGCGACCGCATCACCCAGCCGCCGATTGTAGGTATTTGCGCTTCGCCACGACGCGCCAGGGTTCGCCAGCGGAGCCTATCGCGACCGGGAGTGGCCGATATCTCACTGCATGTTTCTCGTGTAACCAACTGAAACCGTTCAATGTTGTGTGGTTAGATGCAACAATGACGGCATGTCTGCCAACGTGTTTCAATTCTCAGCGTCGCAGGGCGACGCCGACCTTTACGACTACGTCCGCCCGGTCCGGTTGGCGGTGCCCGAGCTGCGGTCACGCGCTCGGAAAGGGGTCGAGCAGCAAGCGAGCCGCAAAGTCTCTGATGATTGGCCCGATCACGTGCCGGTCGCTGAGGCTGAGCTGGACCTTTTCGAGGTCCACTTCGGTCAGATTCTCGACGAGCTGTTGGGCTCGAAAAACTAATATTGTGAACGGAGGTTCCGCATGAATGCCAAAGCGACCCCCGCCTTGGCATCGCCGGGGCGTGCCGCGCTCTATTTGCGTGTTTCGACCGGCCGGCAGGCCGAACATGATCTTTCGATTCCGGATCAGCGCCGCCAACTTCAGGCCTATTGCCAAGCGAAGGGGATCGCCATCGTCGCCGAGTTTGTCGAGCCGGGCGCATCGGCGACAGACGACCGGCGGCCTGAGTTTCAGCGGATGATGGATGCCGGAGCGCAGAAGCCTGCGCCGTTCAACTTCATCATCGTCCATTCTTTCTCGCGCTTCAGTTCCAGCTCGAATTCTACGTCCGGCGGCTGGCGAAGAATGAACCGCCCCGGGTTCGCCGGAGGCTGTTTGGTTTGAGTCACGCCGCCAGGGCCAAATTGTCCTGGGCCGCGTAGTAGAGTGCTTCGGCCTCGGCCGGTGGGATGTTGCCGATGGGCTCCAGCAGCCGCCGATGGTTGAACCAGTCCACCCATTCGAGGGTGGCGAATTCCACGGCCTCGAGCGAGCGCCACGGGCCGCGGCGGTGAATGACCTCGGCCTTGTAGAGACCGTTGATGCTTTCGGCCAAGGCGTTGTCGTAGCTGTCGCCGACGCTGCCGACGGAGGGCTCGATGCCGGCCTCGGCCAAGCGCTCGGTGTAGTGGATCGAGACGTACTGGCTGCCCCTGTCGCTATGGTGCACGAGGCCGCCGCGTTGCAGCGGGCGCCGCTCGTGCAGGGCCTGTTCCAGCGCGTCCAGCACGAAGCCCGTCTGCGCCGTTCGCGACACGCGCCAGCCGACGATCCGTCGGGCATAGGCATCGATGATGAAGGCGACGTAGACGAACCCTGACCAGGTCGCGACATAGGTGAAGTCGGAGACCCACAGCGCGTTCGGGCGCGGTGCCTTGAACTGCCGGTTGACGTGGTCCAGCGGGCACGGTGCCGCCTTGTCGCTGATCGTGGTCCTGACCGGCTTGCCGCGGATCACGCCCTGCAGGCCCATGCTGCGCATCAGGCGCGCGACGGTGCACCGCGCCAGGTCATGGCCCTCGCGCTTCAGCTGCCGCCAGACCTTGCGCACGCCATAGACGCCGAAGTTCTCCGCGAACACGCGCTCGATTTCGGGCATCAGCGCGGCATCGCGCCTGGCACGAGCCGGCAGCTTCGCTGGATCGCGACGACGGGCCGCCTGCGAGTGATAGGTGGACGGGGCGATCGGCAGGACCTTGCAGATCGGCTCGACCCCGTATGACCCGCGATGATCATCGATAAACGCGATCATGGCTTGAACCGGCGGTCGAGCTCCGCCTGGGCAAAATACGCTGACGCCTTGCGCAGGATCTCGTTCGCCTGCCGCAGCTCGCGGTTCTCACGCTCCAGGGCCTTGAGCCGGGCCGCCATCTCCGTCGTAGGGCCAGGCGGGCGGCCCGTGTCGCGCTCCGCCTGTTTCACCCACTCGTTCAGCGTCTGGCCCGTGCAGCCGATCTTGGCCGCGATCGACAGGATCGTCGCCCAGCGCGACGGGTACTGCGCCTCGTGCTCCAGCACCATCCGCACCGCCCGCTCGCGAACCTCAGGCGAAAACTTGTTCGTCGTCTTGCTCGTCATCGCTCCAGCCTCTCAGGAGTTGGAGCCTCCGACAAACCCGGGGCGGTTCATAGCGGTGATCGACGAAGGGTATGATCGCCGGCAATTCGGACACGCCGTTCGCAACGGTGCGCGGTGCCGTCTCGAAACCGAGACCTCCGACCTCGCGCATTCGGGCGACGAAGCGGCGCGGATTAAACCGGCAGACCATGTCACAACTGGACTTGTCTTGGCACGAACAGAGATCCGCGCAGTCGAGGATGCCGGCGTCCGTGTGGACGCCTCCGCAGCGGTCACGCTCGAGGCAAGTGGCGCAGCCCAGCGATGGCGCATGGCGCGTAGCGTCGTCCCATAGCCGCCGCGGCTGCGGGAAGTGGCGCGAGGGCTCATGAGATGGCCGGCGGTTCATTTCACGCTGATCTCTGCAGTGTCGCCGAACAGTCCCACAGGCTGGAGCACTCCTTCAGCATAGCCACCGCCGTCACGAATGGCGGCGGTCAGTTCGGATGAGGGGTTGGGCACACGACCGATTGCGCGCAGGCCTTCGCTAACCGTAAGGCCGTCGGGCGTGCTCTGGACAATCAGAGTGTCGCCGGCTTTGGTTCGGGAACCGGGCCTTAATTCGGCGGTGACGGTGCGGGCGGCCTCGGACATGGTGAGGTCGAGCAGCGTCGGTGCCTTCAGGCGATCGAGGCCGCCGTCCCAACGCTTGCGCCAAGGCTTGCCGGTCTGCGCGCGGATGTAGTCGAGGCCCATCAGGCGATCTCCAGAAGCGGACTAAACGATTTGGACTTGCCCTGCTTTCGCTCGACGAGCAGGCCCTTGGTCGCCAGCGCCGACAGGCGGTTGTTCCAGGCCGTCGCCCCGATGCCTTGGCTAGGAAAGCGGACAGCGAGCTCGGGCGCGGTGATGGCACCGAGTTCGATCACGGCCTCAAAAGTCGAGCGCTGGGCGGGATCAAGTTCGCCGATCAGCCGGGCGGAGACGACGCCGTCGTTGCCGTCGAGCTCGCAACTCCAAAGCGCATCACCGCGAGCGCGAACGAAGAAGTCCAGCTCCTCGGTCACGGCAGGGAGAAGGTTTGCCACCACCGGATAAACGTTCCGCAGAGCCTGTCGGGCATAGTCGCGGAAACCGATCACGGCTTCGCGCAGGAATGAAGCGGTGGCGACCTCGACTCGATCGAAGTCGAGAAAGGCAGGGATCGGCGTCTCCGACGAGCGCGTCGCTGCGATCAGATCACTCAGCAGCTTGCGTCCCGAGTTGGCGCCTGAGAGGACGGTTTGGCCGCCTGTCATGTCGATAAGTCGATGCCTCAATTCACTATCCTCACGTGATATAGGTGAAGATAGTGAAGGAGAGGTGCGCCGTCAAGAGTATCCGGCGCTACGCTACGGCTCGTCTCAAGCGGCAATGAGCAGGGTTAGGCGCCCAGCCAGCCAGAGGTGTCTTCCGTCGTCGATTGTGGTGATGACGCGAGCGTAGCTGTGCCACATCCGACGTCAGTATGCCGCCATGTAAGGTCTTCCGTTTTTAGCTTGCCCCCGCTACTGAGTACGCGTCCGGTGTAGGCCGCCTTTTTGCTGAGGTCCGCGCGTGAGAGATACGAGCCCGTTAATTGGCGAGTTAGCGGGCATCCATGACGACAGTAGCGGTTCTCTCTGGCCCTGAGCGGCGTCGGCGGTGGTCGGCGTCGGAGAAGGCCCGGATCGTGGCGTTGAGTTACGCGCCGGGCGGGACGGTGACGGAAGTGGCGCGGCGCCACGATGTGCATGCGAACCTGCTTCACCATTGGCGTCGGCAAGCGAAGCGGGCGGCCGAGGTCGGCGGTGGAATGAAGCTGTTGCCGGTGACGGTGACAGCACCGGTCAACCGGACGGCGGCATTGGGCTCGATCGAGATCGAGCTTGGCGATGCGGTACGGGTGCGGGTCGATGCGGCGGTCGACGAGGCGGCGCTGGGCCGGGTGCTGCGGGCTCTGCGCCGATGATAGGGCTGCCGTCGGAGACGCGGGTTTGGCTGGCGAGCGGCACCACCGACATGCGCCGCGGCTTCGACGGGTTAGCGATGCTGGTGCAAGAGGTGCTGAAGCGCGATCCACATTGCGGGCACCTGTTCGTGTTCCGCGGCAAGCGTGGCGGGTTGATCAAGGTGCTGTGGCACGACGGCCAGGGGCTGTGCCTGCTGGCCAAGCGGCTGGAGCGCGGTCGCTTCGTGTGGCCGCGGACCGAGGGGGAAGCGGTGACGATCAGTGCCGCGCAGCTCGGCTACCTGCTGGAAGGAATCGACTGGCGCCTGCCGGACAGGACATGGCGGCCGCAGGTTGCAGGCTGATGCGACATGACGACTCGGCAGGCGTCAAGTTCGTTGCCTCGGTCGCAGGCGCCGCCACAATGGCGATGTGACGGGACCGACCGCTGAGCCTCTGCCGGACGACATTGACGCGCTGAAGGCGCTGATCGTGGCACAGCGTGCGGCGCTGAAGCAGGCCGAAGCACGCGCCGCGACGGCCGAGAACGAGGCCAGGGCCCGGGGTCTGGAGATCGAGAAGCTGCGCCACATGATCGCCCGGCTGCGGCACGAGCGGTTCGGCCAGTCGTCGGAGCGTCGTGCGCTGCTCGACCAGCTCGAGCTGCAGCTGTTCGAGCTCGAGGAAGACGAGGCGCAGGCCGAGGCTGCGGCAGAGGCGGGCAAGCCGGCCGAGACGCCGGGCGTGGCCGTGCAGTCGTTCGATCGCCGCAAGCCGGCGCGCCGGCCGTTGCCGGAGCATCTGCCGCGCGAGCGCGTGGTTCATCCGGCTCCCTCTTCCTGCCCGTGCTGCGGCGGGACCCTGCACAAGCTGGGCGAGGACGTGACCGAGATGCTGGAGCTGGTGCCGCGCCAGTGGAAGGTGATCCAGCATGTGCGCGAGAAGTTCTCGTGCCGGAACTGCGAGAAGATCGCCCAGCCGCCGGCGCCGTCGCACCCGACCGCGCGCGGTCGCGCCGGCCCGGGGCTGCTCGCCCACGTGCTGTTCGGCAAGTACGGCCTGCATCTGCCGCTCAGCCGCCAGAGCGCCACCTATGCCCGCGAGGGCGTGCCGCTCGAAGTGTCGACGCTCACCGATTGGGTAGGAGCTTCGGCGGCGACCCTGATGCCGCTGGTCGAGGCGATCCGAGCCCACGTCTTCGCGGCCGAGCGCATCCACGCCGATGAAACCACGGTGCCGGTGCTCGACATCGGCAAGACCCGCACCGGCCGACTATGGACCTACGTGCGCGATGACCGGCCGTTTGCCGGCGCCGATCCGCCGGCAGCCGCCTACTTCTACTCGCCCGATCGCGGCGGCGTGCACCCCGAGGCGCACCTGGCCTCCTATGCCGGGCTGATGCAGGCGGATGCCTATGCCGGCTTCAACCGCCTGTACGAGGCCGGCCGCAAGCCCGGGCCGATCGTCGAGGCGGTGTGCTGGGCCCATGCACGGCGCAAGTTCTTCGATCTCGCACGCCTCAACAAGGCGCCGATCGCGATCGAGGCGGTGGCCCGCACCGATGCCCTGTTCGACATCGAGCGCGAGATCAACGGCAAGCCGCCATTGGAACGACAGCGCGTGCGCCAGGAGCGCAGCCGGCCGCGGGTCGAGGCGCTGGAGACCTGGTTGCGCGCGCAATACGCCAGGCTGTCGCCCAACAGCCAGGTCGCCAAGGCGATCGCCTACAGCCTCAACCGCTGGGACGGCCTGGCCCGCTTCCTCGACGATGGCCGCCTGTGCATGACCAACAACGCCGCCGAGCGGGCGCTGCGCGGCATCGCCGTCGGGCGCCACAACTGGACCTTCGCCGGCTCCGACACCGGCGGCCGCCGAGCCGCCGCCATCTACACCCTGATCGAGACCGCCAAGCTCAACGATATCGATCCCCAGGCATGGCTCGCCGACATGCTTGCGCGCCTGCACGACCATCCGGCAAACCGCATCGACGAGATGCTGCCCTGGAACTGGACGCCTCAGCCTATCCAAAGGGCCGCCGCGTAGATCTTCGTTCAGACCAACCTCATACATTCAACCACGATCTTCGCGGCCTTGGCCGGACGCGTACGCTACTGAGCTATTGCTTCGAGCAGCAGTACTTGGTCTTCATCCCGGCGCCCCTACAACGCGCTGATGATATATTTTACAGAACCGATGGCATCGCATGGTTCTGTTCGTGATTCCCGCTTATTGATGGTGGGCATTTAATGGATTACGTTATGACAGGTAGAATATACGACGGCCGTTTCGCCGCTCGACTTGCCGCTCGATCCGAAGTGTGAATGGCACTACGCGCGACCGACGGTTCTTTCGGGCAGCCCACTGAGTGACGCTAGGCAGGCAAAGAAACTGGCTTTCAAAGGCGGTGCCGTCGCGGGGTTGGTTGGAAATGAGGGTGGCGTAGTCTCCGAGATGTTCAACCTCGAATCATCCGGCGT
>JAIESI010000378.1 GCA_019746135.1 Xanthobacteraceae bacterium | reverse complement strand
GCCACAACACAGCCGATTCGACTCCTTAAATCTCTTCGCCGCAGATGGAGTCAAAACTTCCGCTCGGCTGTACTAGCAGCCGCGAACCCACCTTCCGGAAATAAACATCCAAGGGCGTCCGGCCGTGCTAAGGCGGGACGCCCGACCTAAACCATGATGTGCCCCAGGACATGACTGAAACCTCCGGAATGGCCATCGACCGGCCGCGGCGCAGAATGCGACTGGTTTGGACCGACAGCATTCTCCGGCCGATCCAGTCGTTCCGGCCAAGCTACGTGCCGGTGGTGATGGTCTATTTCGCCTATGGGTCGCTCGGGCTGATCGACGTCACCCGCGATCTCTGGATCAAGGAAAGCCTGTCGCTGACACCGTCGCAGCTCGCCGGCATCGCCGTGTGGCTGATGCTGCCCTGGACCATCAAGATGGTGTTCGGCGAGCTGGTCGACACCGTGCCGATCTTCGGCTCGCAGCGGAAATCCTACATCCTGATCGGCGCGTCGTTCATGACCGCGGGCCTCTTGACGCTCGCAGGCGCCGCCGGCGGCTGGCTCACCTTCATGCGACCCGACCACCTCTACGTCATGGGCGCGATGCTGCTCACTGTCGGCACCGTGGTGCAGGACGTGGTGGCCGACGCGATGTCGACCGAGGTCGTGGCGCGCACCGACGAGACCGGCAAGGAACGGCCGGACGACGTGGTGCGGACCGAGCTCGGCATGGTGCAGGTGCTCGGCCGGCTCGCCGTGTCGGGCGGGATCCTTGCGGTCGCAGGCCTGTCCGGCTGGCTTGCCGATCTCATTTCGCGTCAGGCGGTTTTCCTGGTCGGCCTGATCATTCCGGCCATCTCGGTGGCCGGCGTTTTCCTGCGCGGCACCGAAACCACCGAGCGCCGCGCCATCGACTGGCGCATTCTCGGCGGCGGCATCGCCTTCGGCGCGGTCGTCGCGGCGCTCGGGCTCGGCGGCATTCCGTTCGGTCAGGAGATCATCTTCCTGATCTCGATGGGCGTGGTCTGTTATATGCTCGTCCTCGTCACCGCCGGGCTCGATCACAACACGCGGATGGGCATCCTGTTCGCGACCATCATCGTGTTCGCGTTCCGCGCGACGCCATCGGTCGGCGACGGCTTCTTCTGGTGGACGCTCGACGACTTGAAGTTCGATGCGGCGTTCTACGGCACGCTGCGGCAGACCGGCGCGATCCTGTCGATCGCGGTGATGTGGATGTTCAGCCGGCAACTGACCGAGTGCTCGGTCACCAAGACGCTGTTCTGGATCGCAGTGGCGAGCACGGTGCTGGCGCTGCCCAACATCGGGCTGGTGTTCGGCCTGCACCATTGGACCGAAGCGACGTTCGGCTTCGGCGCCCGCAGCATCGCCTTCGTCGATGCGGCCGCCGCCTCGCCGTTCGTGCAGCTCAGCATGGTGCCGCTCCTGACGCTGGTCGCCTACTACGCCCCGCCCGGCCACCGCGCGACCTGGTTCGCGCTGATGGCCTCGCTGATGAATCTGGCGCTGGTGGCCGGCTCGCTGCAGACCAAGTACCTCAACGAGATGTTCGTGATCAGCCGCGGCCAATATGCCGAGCTTGCGCCGCTGCTGATCTGGGTGACCGGTTTGGGCTTCATCATTCCGGTCATGGCGATCGCCCTGTTCGGCCGGCGCGCCGTGACCCACGCCGCAGTCAAACACTGAAGAAGATCATGCCATGCAGTTCGGATTGAACTTCTTTCCCTGCGTCGGCCCGGACCAGAAATCCGCCGAGCGATATTTCCGGGAGGCCATGCACCTGTGCAGCCTGACCGACGAGCTGGGCTACACCCACATCCGGCAGGTCGAGCACTACTTTCATCCCTATGGCGGCTACAGCCCCAATCCGCTGATCTTCCTGACCGCGGCCGCCATGGTGACCAAGCAAACCCGCCTGATCACCGGCGCGGTGCTGCCCGCCTTCAACAAGCCGCTGAAGCTTGCCGGCGAGATCGGCATGCTGGACGGCATCAGCAACGGGCGGCTGGAGGTCGGCTTTGCCCGCGCCTTCCTGCCGCACGAGTTCACCCAGTTCGGCATCAGCCTCGACGAGAGCCGCCGCCGCTTCACCGAGGGGCTGGCGCAGATCGCGTTGCTGCTGAAGGAGGAAAAGGTTTCCTCGAAGGGCGAATTCAACAGCTTCACCGGCGTCACCTCGCTGCCGCGGCCGACGCAGCAGCCGCTTCCGCCGTTCTGGATCGCCGCGACCACCACGCCGGAAACCTTCGCCTTCGCCGGGACCAACGGCTGCAAGGTGATGGCGATCCCGCTCGAGCCGGAGAAGATGCGGAGCCTGATCGGCACGTATCGCCAAGCGTGGAAGCAGGCCGGGCATCCCGGCAACGGCCACGTGATGAACACGTTCTTCATGTGCTGCGCGCCGACCCGCGACGAGGCGATGGCGACCGGACTTCCGCCGTGCAACCAGCACCTCAAGGGGCTCGCCGACGCCGCCAAGGAATGGCTCGCCGGCGCCAGCACCAAGGACTATCCCGGCTACGACAAGCTGATCGCGCACGTGTCGAGCGACACCGCCGAGCGGCAGGTTGCCGCCGGCAGCGCCTTCATCGGCTCGCCTGCGGATATCGTCGAGATGATCCGCAGCTACAACGACCGGGTCGGCGGCATCGACAGCGTGTCGCTGCATTTCACGCCGGGCGACATGCCGGTCGACAAGGCCGAGCGCTCGCTGCGGCTGTTCTCGGCCGAGGTGCTGCCGAAGGTTAAGGGGCTTTGATTTACCGCACAGCTTCGAAGGGTGGGCCAAGGCGCGTCCACCAGCGCGTTCACGCGCGTCTTCGACGCGCTATGGCCGGGCCCACGCATTCTTGCTCGCTGCGAGACGTGGGCACGCCGCGGAGCCTGTCATCGGGCCGCGCCATAGCGCGTCGAAGACGCGCGTAAACGCGCTGGCGGCGCGGACCCGCTGGCGGCTTTGCCCACCCTACGAGTTACGGCGGATGCCCCGGAATGGCGGTGGAGAGAAACTGCTTGATGAAGGCGCGGTAGCTGCCGGGGGCGCGACCCAGGATCGCCGACAGCACCAGCGGATTGCCGCCGGCATAGCCGTGCTCGTCGTAGTGATGGCACATCTTGGCATAGGCCTCGATCGCCCACGGGTTCCAGTTGTTGGCCTTGGCCCATGACTTCCAGTCGTCGATCGAACGCTGCTCGGCGCGCACCGGCTTGCCGCACTCGGCGGCGATGACGGCGGCCATCTCGGCGGTGGTGAGCTGGTCGGGTCCGGCGAGCTCGAAGATGCCGCCGCGGAAGCCCGGCTCGGTCAGCACGCGCGCGGCCGCCTCGCCGTAGTCCTCGGTGTCGATCATGGCCATGCGCTGGTCCGGCGAATAGGGCCGCAGATAGACGCCGCGGTCGCGGATGCCCGGCCATTCGAGGCGGATGTTCTGCATGAACATCGCCGGCTGGAGGATGGTGAACGAGAGGCCTGAGTCGATCAGCGCCTCCTCGACCACGAGCTTGTTGAAGTGGTGGTCCATGTCGCGCATCTGCGGATGGAACACCGAGCTGAACACGAAATGGCCGACCTTCGCCTCGACCGCGGCCTGCAGCACGCGCATGCCGATCTTGGCTTCGTCCTCGCGAAAGCGCGGCGGGATGTGCATCACCGACGCCACGCCCTGCATCGCGCGCGTCACGTCGGCGTCGCTGGCAAGATCGCCGATCACGGTCTCGGCCACACCGAGCGATTTCAGGTTCGCCGCCGAGCTTTCCTTCGAGCTCAGCGCCCGCACCTTGGCGCCGCGCTTCACGAGATGCCGGACGGTGGGAAGCCCGACGGCGCCCGACGCACCGGTGATCAGGATGGTCATGCTGCGTTACGTCTCCACACGATACTGAAAGCCTTGCCCCGACCGTTCGAGACGGCCGAAGCCCGGGAACGGCAGGTGGGCGCCGGCGACCGCCACCCGCTCATCCACGACCCAGTCGAACACCTGCCGCCGCGTCGCGCGGGCGAGATCCGGATCGACATCGAAGATCAGGGCGGCATCGAGCCGCGGCACCTGGACCGCCGCGCAGTGAACGATGTCACCCCAGATCAGAAGGCGCTCGCCACGGGACTCAAGCAGCCAGTTGGTGTGGCCCGGCGTGTGTCCGGGCCGCCGCACCGCCGTGATGCCGGGCAACACCTCGCCGTCTTTGATGCGGCGGATGCGGTCCCTGTAGGGCGCGAGCACGCGGCGCTGCGCCGCCGAGTTGTTTCGCACCCGTTCGGTGTCGCCCGGCTGCACCTCACGGTCGAGCCAGAACGCGGCTTCGGCCTCGTGCACGACAAGCTCGGCCTTGGGAAACACCACCCTGCCCGCCCGATCCAGCAGGCCGAACGAATGATCCGAATGCAGATGGGTCAGCAGAATGAGGTCGATATTTTCCGGCGCGGCACCGATGGCGCGCAGCCCCTCCGGCAGCCGGCCGAGCGTCGGCTGCAGGGTGTGACCCGACCCGCCATCGCTCAGCATCAGCCTGCCGCCGGCGCGGATCACAAACGAGTTCACGTCGAGCCAGAGCGGCCCGCCGGTTTTGACGCCGGTCAGCCGTTCCACGTCGGCCCGCTCGACGCCGACAAGCGCGTCAAGGCTGCCGCAATAAGGCCCGTCGGACACCGCCGTGACGGTGAAGTCGCCGACCTTGCGCGTCGGAAAAGCCGGCATGGCTAAGCCGCCGCCGCGAGCACGGGCTTGCCGCGGATGAGGTCGGACGCCTTCTCCGCCATCATCAGCACGCAGGCGTTGATGTGGGCGGAGACGAGGTCGGGCATCGCCGAGGCATCGACCACCCGCAGCTGCTCGACGCCGTACACGCGGAATTGCGGATCGACCACCGAGCCCGGCCCGGTGCCCATCATGCAGGTCGCCGCCGGATGGTTCGCGGTCGCAGCAACCTTCCTGATCCAGCTGTCGATCTCGGCATCGGTCTGGACCTTCGGACCGGGCGACGTCTCGACCCCGCGGTACGGAGCGAGCGGCGGCTGCGCCGCCACCTCGCGGGCAATCCTGACACCCTGCCGCAGGGTCGGCAGATCATTCGGCGCGGTGAGGAAGTTCGTGACGATCTTGACCTTGTCGTGCGGATTGGACGACCGCAGCAGCACCTCGCCGCGGCTGTCGGGATGCAGCAGGCACGGCCGGATGCCGTAGCCGTCGGCGTAACGCTTCTTCCAGCCGGGAAACCAGAGCGCGGCCTCGGGCGGTGCACCGCGGAACATGAACTCGACGTCCGGCACCGAAAGCTCCGGCCGGGTCTTGATGAAGGCGTGCAGGCCGCCGGGAACCACCGTGGCCGGACCGGTGCCGAAGAAATGGCCGCGCAGCATGCTGAGCGCGATCTTGTCGAGCCGCATCCCTTCGCGGAATTCGCTGCCCTCGGGGCGCGAATACATCATCAGCACCGCGAGGTGATCCTGCAGGTTTTTGCCGACCGGCAGGTCGACGACCGGCTCGATGCCGACCGAGCGCAGATGATCGGCCGGGCCGATGCCCGACAGCATCAGCACCTGCGGCGAGTTGAACGCACCGCCGCACAAGATCACCTCGCGCTCGGCCATGGCGCGCAGCGCCTGGCCGCCCTTTTCGTATTCGACGCCGGTCGCGCGCTTGCCCTGCATCGTGATGCGCCCGACCAGCGCCCGCACCTCGACCGACAGGTTCTTCCGCTTCATCGCCGGCCGCAGATAGCCGACCGCGGCCGAGCAGCGCTTGCCGTCGCGGATCGAATACTGGCTGCGGCCGAAGCCCACGCCCGAGGCGCTGTTGTAGTCGTCGGTCACCGGCAGGCCCGTCATGCGCGCGGACTCGATCCAGGCGGTGAACATCGGGTCCTTGGTCCTGGCCCATTGCACGCCGATGTTGCCGCCGGTGCCGCGGAATTCGCTCGCGCCGTCCTGCCAGCTTTCGACGCGCTTGAAGTACGGCAGCACGTCGGCATAGGACCAGCCGCGCGCGCCCTTCTGCGCCCACCGGTCGTAGTCGGCGGGGTCGCCGCGGGTGAACGCCATGACGTTGATCGATGACGAGCCGCCCAGCACCTTGCCGCGCATCTCGTCGATGCGGCGATTGTTGAGGTTGGGGTCGGGCTCCGACCAGTAGCCCCAGTCGTGCATCCGGTATTCGTGCAGCTTGCCGAGGCCGATCGGGATGTGGATCAGCGGGTTGAAGTCGCGGCCGCCGGCTTCGAGCAGCAGCACGCGGGTGTGCGGATCCTCCGACAGGCGGTTGGCCAGCACGCATCCGGCCGAGCCGCCGCCGATGATGATGTAGTCGTAACTGTGTTCTGAAGGCATTTATCTAGACCCAACTCCCGATGCTCAAGGCTAGCAAAAGCGGCTACAGGGTTGCCAAGGGAATTCACGTCGCACCGAGCGTTGAACCGCTATGCGCAGATGCGCGACCAAACGGGAACGACGGCGATTCCAGTTGCCAGCTGAACGATCCTTAACGGAACGGATCGGCACGCTCGCGCTGGCGAGCGAAGCGAGCGGCCAGCGCGAGCACTCTTAGGGGCAGCCGCGCCGGCTCCTCGTGTCGCTTCCGCTCCACTCGGCGGCGCGGCGGCGGGCGTTGTCGCTTCGCGGCGAACGAATGAGTCGATCAGCAACTTTCATGGTTGCATGAGTTGATTTTTAACGTGCTCCGTGCGATACCGTCGCGCACTTTCGAGGACACCATGCTTTCGAAGCGAACCCATATCGCGATAGCGACAACCGCCGCCGGCCCGAGTGATCGGCCGTGCGTCGGGCTGCGCGCGCTCGTGTGTTCGTCATTTACCCAAAAGTCGACTTTGCTCGAACAGACTTGGCTCGGACAGGGCCTAAGACAACCGGATTAACCGGCGGCAGGGCCAGCCCTCCGCCGAACAGGCAGGAGGGGCCGATGGCCCAAACACCGTTCAAAACCTTAGCGAATCCACGCCCGATATGGGGTTTGCGCTGCTCACGCCGCGGGCGTGCGCATAGGCGCATCCCGATCCTGCGTCCCGACATCTGTTGCCGCTCGCGCTTAACGCGCGCGCGAATGCGTGACTGCGTTTGAAATTGGCCAGCGATGGCCGTGCTGTTTGACATCGTGAGCGTCCAGAAATTGGACGGCGTTCGTGCGACTGCCTCTCGTTCACGAGATGCGAAGCAGGAGCGCCGTCCGTTTGTCTTTTTTCATGCTGGCATAGCTCAGTTGAAAGAGCGCCGCCCTCGTAATGCGGAGGCCGCCTGTTCGAGCCAGGCTGCCAGCACCACTTCGCCCGCATAGCTCAACCGGTAGAGCCTCCGGCTTGTACCTGGAGAGATGCCCGTTCGAATCGCTGCTGCGGGCTCCGCGCTCGCTTCGTTCAATGGCAGGACAGCGCTTTGGTAAAGCGCAGACACAGGATCGTAACCTGTAGGGAGCCCCACGCGCCGGTAGCCCAACGGCAGGAGGCATCGCGCTCAGGACGCGAGCAGTGTGAGTTCGAATCTCACCCGGCGCACCATTGAAAATGCCGCGGAGCCCTCAGTCGACGAGTTCGAGCGAGTTGTCCTTGCACCATTCGCGCAGCGCCCGTTCGGTCGCATTGGCCTCGTACTCGTACCACCGCTCGAGCGCTTGGCGTTCGCTCAGCAGGCGCTTGAACCGGTCGTAGGCCCCTTTCTTGCCGAAGATGCGGCTGACCTCATCGTGGCTTCCGGGCAGCGCCTCGCGAACGAATGCGAATACCAGCCGCGTACCTAAATCGAGGTCGTGCTTGCCTGGGATGGCGATGTAGTTGTCGTCCTCTTCGACGTTATCCGGCAGTTCTTCTTCCAGACCGTCCAGATCGCCTGACTCGGAACGCCAAATGACCTGGCCCGTCCGCCGGCAAAGAAAGGCTTCATTGCCGCTGCCAAAGCTGACGAACTCGAACGAATTCAGGATGTCGTCAAACTTGATCGGCATGACTGTGCTTCCTCAACGGCCACGATCCCCAAATTATCTCACAGCATGGGACTGTCGGCCACGGCGACACTCCAGTTCCCTTCATCGAATTGCGGCACACCACTTTCGCTCCATTCGCCAAGCGGCCAAGGCATCGGTCACACCGACATCCGGCGGTTCGAGTCCGTCATGGAGCACCAATTGGAGCACCACGCGTCTTTAGCTCAGCGGCAGAGCGCTGCTCCGACACAGCAGAGGCGGAACGTTCAACTCGTTCAAGACGCACCATGTCCTTCCGTAGCTCAAAGGCAGAGCAACCGGCCGATAACCGGTAGACCGCGGATCGTTACCGCGCGGAAGGACCACGGACCCCGGGGCTCAAACCCGAATGGAGAGGGAGCGGTCTTTTAAGCCGTCGCCAAGTGGCTCGAACCCACCGGGGTCCGCCATTGATCACGATCACTGGACCACAAGCATTAAGGTGATGCGGCGGTCTCTTAAACCGCAGAACACGGATCGTTACCGTGGTGGTTCTCCAATTTGCGCCTGCAGCCCAACGGCAGAGGCAGCGGTTCGAGAAGCCGCGCGGTGTCCGTTCGAGTCGGACCTGGCGCACCAATTGAAGATCTGCGAAGCATCGGGTGAGGCTGCCGCACTGTCCATGCGGCGAGACGGGTTCGAGTCCCGTGCAGATCGCCAATCTCTGTGCGGATATCGAAGCCTGCCACGCAGACCAGCCACGTCGCTTCTTTTCCTGTTGGGCATGATCTTTCCGAAAACCGCTTCACACTTTTCGGGATCGTGCCCTCGGGCGCAGGTGCAGGGCACGGGAGGGCCTTATAAGCCCTTTAGCAGCGGACGGCTGTTCTAGGTCCGGATCGATACCGGATGCGCCCACCATCAACATCGGAGGTCGTCATGCAGGATCATCCTGCGCTCGTGCTCAATGCCGACTTCCGGCCGTTGAGTTACTTCCCGCTGTCCACGCTGTCGTGGCAGGACGCGGTCACTGCGGTCGTCAAGGATCACGTCTCGGTCGTCGCCGAGTACGATCAAGTCGTCCGGAGCCCGTCGCGCGAGCTGCGCCTGCCGTCGGTCGTCGCGATGCGCTCCTACGTGCCGATGCCGAGCCGCGTCGCGTTCACGCGCTTCAACGTGTTCCTGCGCGATCGATTCCGCTGCCAGTATTGCGGCGAGAAATTCCCATCGTCGCAGCTGACGTTCGAGCACGTGGTGCCGCGTTCGCGCGGCGGCGTCACGGCCTGGGACAACATCGTCGCGGCGTGCGATCCCTGCAATCTCAAAAAGGGCAACCGCAGCGACATGCGGCCGATCCGCTGGCCCAGGGAGCCTTCGGCGCGCGAGTTGATGGCGGCGAAGCAGGCGTTTCCGCCGAACTATCTGCACGAAAGCTGGCTCGACTACCTCTACTGGGACAGCGAGATCGAGCCGTGACCTTCTCCTAGCTCAGCCGGAAGAGCACCGTCGTCCGAAGGCGGAGGTCGTGAGTTCGAGTCTCACGGAGAAGGCCAATACGGAGGGTGGCGAGCATGGTGCTCGAGCGGTCCCGAAAACCGCGCCCCGCTCTGCGGTGATGGTTCGATCCCTTCACCCTCCGCCAACATGGAAGGCCAACCGGACGGGCGTCCGGCATCGCCCGGAAAGCGATTGGGTGGCTCAAGCCGCTGCGGATCGAGACCGCGACCTTCCTCCACTGCGGAGAGTGAACCGGGCGGGCGCCCGGCGCCCGTTCGAAGCGGGACGGATGGCGCAAGCCATTGGGGATCGAGACCTCGGCTCTCCGCCAACACTCGCGCGACACCGGATGTACGTGCGCGCCGCCGTGGCGTTCAAGCCCGGCACCCATTGCGGATTGGAGAAGAGTAACCAGGCCATCTCGCCTCGCTCATAACGAGGAGACCGTTCGGTTCAAATCCGGCATCCGCAACCAATTGGGCAACGCCAAGTCTGGTGACTGAGCGGGTCTGTTCGCCGGTTGCCCACCATCTGCGCGGACGTAGTTCAAAGGCAGAATACCGCGGCGCCAACGCGGTGACACGAGTTCGACTCTCGTCGTCCGCACCATTCAATGTCCGGTTAGCAAGTCTGGTGATTGCGCTGCGTTGAAGGCGCAGACAGGTCGGTTCGAATCCGACGCCGGGCGCCAATTCGGGGACAGCACAAGGGTGCAGATGATCCTTGCAAGATCGTCGCGGTGGGAGCGTTACCCACTGTCTCCACCAGATTATTCCGGTCAAGCGCACTGGGTGTGTGCATCCGACTGTTAATCGGACCGCGGCTGGTTCGAATCCAGCGACCGGAGCCAATTGCCGCGTTCGTCTCCTGGCTGGGATACCGCGCTCTCACCCCGGTGAAATGGGATCGATACCCGTACGCGGCTTAAGTTTCTTCCCGTAGCTCAACCGGATGAGCACCGCGCTACGGACGCGGAGGATGCAGGTTCGACTCCTGCCGGGAAGGCCAGTCATCAGGGTGTAGGGGAGCCCAGTCGTCCCCGCCTGCCTTGGAAGCAGGAGAACGTTGGTGCGAATCCAACCACCCTGACCAATCAACACGGTGCAGTGGCGAAACGGGAACGCGGCCGCCTGCAAAGCGGTTATGAGCCGGATCGACACCGGCCTGCACCTCCATGCTCTCGTAGCTCAACCGGAAGAGCGCGCGGCTTCTACCCGCAGGGTTCGGGGTTCGAGTCCTCGCGAGAGCACCAAAATCGGAGAGTGAACGCGAGGGGTCTCGCGCGCCGCCTGCTAAGCGGTCGGTGGCGAAAGCCATGAGCATCGTGCGCTCCGCTCTCCGCCATGCGGTGATGGTCTAGATGGATGGGCCTCGGTCTTCCAAACCGATGAGGCGAGATCGTTACTCGCTCGCCGCTCCAGCTTGCTCCGTTCGTCTAGTGGCTAGGATCTCGCTCTTTCAAAGCGAGGAACAGGGATCGAAACCCTGACGGAGCGCCAATACCGGGATCGCCTGGCGGCAAGGGTGCTGCGCTTTGAACGCAGAACATCGCGGGTTCGCCTCCCTCTCCCGGTGCCAGTCCATCTGGCGGGGCCTCGCTGGCGAGGATGTCGCTCTCATAAGGCGACAGAGCCGGGATCGTCACCCGGACCCGCTACCAGCATGCCGCGCGGTCATTCCGGAGCAAAAGCGCGTTCACGGGCGTCTTCGACGCATGTGCACACGCGCCCGGAATGACCGCCGGGCGAGAGAGGGTTTCTGTTTTGCCGATCAGGCCGATCTGGTGATGGCGCCGGTTTGTGGAACCGGAGAGCGTAGTTCGATTCTGCGGGTCGGTACACGGGCGTAAGACAACGGCAGTCGGCCGGCCTCCAAAACCGTGCAGTGTGGGTTCAAATCCTGCCGCCCGTGCCAGATTTCTGGACGCTCGCGATGTCGCCGGCGACGAACCATGTAAGGTGAGGAAGACCATGCGACGAGCAGATCCCTATCAGGCGCGGGCGCGCGAGCTCGCCCGCGAGGCCGGTTTCGACCCCGACGCGCGCGTCGAGCGGCCGGGCCAGCGTTCCATGCCGGTCTGGTGCAAATTCCGCGATGCGGCACGCCAGGAGAAGCTTGCGCGCGAGGCGGCCGAAACGGCCGCGTCGATCGCCGCCGTCACCACGCAAGCGCCGGAGTTCAAGAACGCGCCGCTGAAGGTGTTCGGCGAGCACGACGCCGCGACCATCGCGCAGATGAAGAACTGCATGGCGCTCGGCAACGTGGTCGGCGGCGTGATCTGCGCCGACGGTCACCTCGGCTATGCGCAGCCGGTCGGCGGCGTGATCGCCTACGAGAAGCAAATCAGCATCTCCGGCGTCGGCTTCGACATCGGCTGCGGCAACATGGCCGTGCGCCTCGACACCTCCTACGCCGCGATTGCCGACCGCGTCGGCCCGATCATCAAGGACGTGGCGCGGACGATCTCGTTCGGCGTCGGCCGCAGCAACGAGGAGCGTGTCGAGCACGCACTGTTCGACGATACCGACGCGTGGCGCGAGTCCGACATGGAGACCTACCGGCAGAAGGCGGTGAGCCAGCTCGGCACCGTCGGCTCGGGCAACCACTATGTCGACCTGATGCGCGACGAGGCCGGCTTCGTCTGGATCGGCGTGCATTTCGGCAGCCGCGGTCTCGGCCACACCAGCGCGACGCGGTACCTCAAGGCCGCGGGCGGCAAGGACGGCATGAACGTGCCGCCCGCCGTGATCGACGAGGACACGGAGCTCGGCCGCCGCTACATCGCGGCGATGGAGCTTGCTGGCCGCTATTCCTATGCGGGCCGCGAGTGGGTGATCGAGCGCGTGCGCAAGATCATCGGCGGCGCGGTCACCGACAGCGTGCACAACCACCACAACTATGCGTGGCGGGAGACGCACAACGGCCGCGACCTCTGGGTCGTGCGCAAGGGCGCGACGCCGGCGTTTCCCGGCCAGCGCGGCTTCGTCGGCGGCTCGATGGGCGATGACGCGGTCATCGTCGAGGGCGTCGACAGCGAGGCCGCGCGCGCATCGCTCTACTCGACCGTGCACGGTGCAGGCCGCCTGTTCGGCCGGAAGGAGGCGAAGCGGCGGTTCTCGCGCGCGGAGATGGATCGCTGGCTGCAGCAGCGCGGCGTCACGCTGATCGGCGCCGACCTCGACGAAAGCCCGATGGCCTACCGGCGGCTGCCGGAGGTGCTGGCGCAGCACACCGGCACCATCAGAGTGCTGCATACGCTCAAGCCGTTCGCCGTGGTCATGGCCGGCGAAAACGAGTTCGATCCGTTCAAGGATTGAGTTTTGCGCGCTTAAGTTATTGCCGTCTCGACTTCGCGGACCCGGCCGGTATGGTGACGCACGTCACCATACCGGCCCGAAGCCCAGCCCCAGCACATGTCAGCCGATCTGCCGAACATCCCCGTTGCCCGGCGCGTGCCGCACACCGTCACGCATCACGGCGTCAGCATCGATGACCCTTACGCCTGGCTGCGTGACCCAGCCTTCCCGCAGGTCAACGATCCGGACGTGCTCGGCTACCTCAAAGCGGAGAACGCCTATTTCGAAGCGGCAATCAAGCCGCATCGCCGGCTCATCGACACGCTGTTCGCCGAGATGAAGGGCCGGGTGAAGGACGACGATGCGACCGTGCCGCAAAAGGACGGCGCATTTCTCTATTGGAGCGGGTTCGATCGCGGCGCGGAATACCGCAAATGGTATCGCCGGCCGGCCGGCGGGGGAGCCGATGCCGTCATCCTCGACGAACCGGCGCTTGCGGCCGGCCGCGAATATTTCCGGCTCGGCGGCCAGGCGGTCAGTCCGGACGGCCGGCTCCTGGCCTATGCCGTCGACACCAACGGCTCCGAGCGCTTCGTGCTGAAGGTGCGCGATCTCGAAACCGGCGCGGAGCTGCCCGACCTGATCGAGAACTGGCGCTACGGCCTCGTTTGGGCGGCGGACTCCAGGAGCTTCCTCTACACCGACGCCGACGAGCATTGGCGGTCGAAGACCGTCTGGCACCACCGGCTCGGCGATCCACAATCGGCGGACCGCGCGATCTACCGCGAGCCGGACGAGAAATTCGGCGTGTCGCTCGGCCGATCGCAATCGCGGGCGTTCGCGCTTATTTCCACCGGCGATCACTCGACCAACGAAGTCTATCTGCTGCCGCTGAGCGACTTCGAAGCCACACCCGTCCTGGTCTCGCCCCGCAAGACCGACCGCGAGTACAACGTCGACGAACGCCAGGGCATGCTCACCATCCGCGTCAACGACACGCATCCCAACTTCCGGGTGGTGACGGCACCGGTGGCCAACCCCGGCGACTGGACCGAGTTGATTGCCGGCAGCGACCGTCACTACATCCAGTCGGTCACGAGCTTCGAGAACCTGATGGTCGTCGAAGAGCGCGTCGACGGGCTGTCGCAGATCCGGCTGCGCGACTACGCCAGCGGCGCGGAACGCTATATCGCCTTCCCCGAAGCGAGCTTCGTCGCCGCGCTGTCCTCGAATCCCGAGTATCGCGTCGAGCGGCTTCGCATCGGCTACCAGTCGATGGTGACGCCCGACACGGTCTACGACTACCACATCGCCGAAGACCGGCTGGAGACGCTGAAGGTTCGGGAAATTCCCAGCGGCTACGATGCGTCAAACTATGCGACCGAGCGGCTGATGGCGCCGTCGCGGGACGGCACGCTCATTCCGGTGTCGGTCGTCTACCGCAGGGATTTCGTCAAGGACGGCTCCGGGCCGCTGCACATCCAGGGTTACGGCGCCTATGGCTATGCCGTCCCGCCAGGCTTCTCAGCGAACCGGCTGTCGCTGCTCGATCGCGGCTTCGCCTGCGCCATCGCGCACATTCGCGGCGGAGACGATCTCGGCTATCGCTGGTATCTCGACGGCAAGCTTGGGAAGCGCACCAACACCTTCAACGATTTCGTCGACGTCACCCGCTTCCTGATCGCCAAGGGCTTGGCCGCGGCGGGCCGCGTCACCGCGGCCGGCGGTTCCGCCGGCGGCGAGCTGATGGGCGCGATCGTCAACCAGGCGCCGGAGCTTTACGGCGCGGTCGCAGCGCATGTTCCGTTCGTCGACGTGCTCAACACCATGCTCGACGGCTCGCTGCCGCTCACGCCCGGCGAGTGGTCGGAATGGGGCAACCCGATCGAGGACAAGGCGGCGTTCGACTTCATCCGCAGCTACAGCCCCTACGACAACGTGACCGCGCAGCCCTACCCGGCGATGCTGGTGACGGCGGGGCTCAGCGATCCGCGGGTGACTTACTGGGAGCCGGCGAAGTGGGTGGCGAAGCTGCGCGCCACCAAGACCGACGGCAATCTGCTGCTGCTCAAGACCAACATGGGCGCCGGCCACGGCGGCAAGTCCGGCCGCTATGTCTCGCTCGAGGAGGCCGCGGAGGAATATGCGTTTCTGATCACGCAGGTGCCGGGCGACGAGATCGCCTAGAGCATGATCCCGAAAAGTGTGAAGCGGTTCTCGGAAAAGATCATGCTCAAACAAGAAGCCAAGGCGGGATGACGATTCGAAGAAAAGTCATCCCGCTTTAGGCCTGAAGCATCGCCATCGGCGTGGCCGCAACGTCACGCGACCCATCGCGAACGTAAGTCACCCTGCCGCCGACAATGGTGATGGCCGCGACGATATCCCGCAAGCGCGAGGCTTCGACCGAGAGCGGGTCCTCGGTGAGGACCACGATGTCGGCGAGCATGCCGGGCTGCAGCGTGCCTTTCTCCGTCTCCTCGAAGGTCAGACATGCGCCGCCGGTCGTGGCGCAATGCAGCGCCTCGAGGCGGCTGATGCGCTGGCCGGGCGCGATCACCTCGCCGGTCGTCCGGTCGACGCGCTCGACCGCCTGCCAGACCGGGTTGAACAGGGTCGGCGGGACGCCGTCGGTGCCGAATGCAACCGGCACGTTTTTATCGAGCAGCGTGCGGATCGGAACGATGGTGTGTTCCTTGTCCCGGCCGACGCTCGACCGGATGGCCGCGCCTTCCTTGTAGATATGGCGGTTGGTATGCGTCGTCAGCGCGAGGCCCAGATCGCAGATCAGCTCGACCTGATCGCGATCCAGCACACGCTGGTGGCCGAGCACCCAGCGCCGGCCGGCAATCGGAACGATCCGGTCGACCTCCCGGAACAGCTCCAGCAGATTGACCCATATTCCGGACACCCGGATGCCGTTGCGCGCGGCCTCCAGCAGCAATTCGCACACGGCGTCGCGCGGCAGGCCTGAGTCCGGGCTGTATCCGGCCCATCCGGTTTGCACCGGCACCCGCCGGCGCAGCCGCGTCTCCGGCGCGTCGTTGATCTCGGTGTAGATGTCGGCGACCCGCAGCCAGTGATCGCCAAGCCCCTTGCGCGCCAGCCATTGCGACCACGATGCGAGCATCAGCCGCACGTCGTCCCTGGTCGCGCTGCCCCAGCTCGGGCTGAACACCAGGTGCGCGCGCAGCGTCTGCTGGCCCGCGTTGCGAACCTGCTGATAGGCGGCGATGACGTCCTGGGAGATGCCGTGACCTTCGAACACGCTGGTGGTGCCGACGCTGTTGTAGGCCCGCATCGAATGAACGAGCGCCTCGGCCCGCTGCGCGACGGTGAAGTTCGGTGCGCGGGCCATGAGCGTGAATTCGACGATCGGCTCTTTGGTCTGTTCGATGAAGACCCCGGTGGGCTCGCCGCACGCCGGGTCCTTGTCGATCGTCACGAGGGGGGACGGCGACGGCGTCGATCGGTCGATGCCGGCCGCGCGCAACGCGGCGCTGTTGGCGCTCGACGACAGCGGCAGCTCGTTCGGCCAGTAGCCCCACGGGGCGCGGATGTAGATCGGGTTGTGCGGCGCGACCTTGTCGAGATCGAGCCGGTTTGGCATCCGGCCCTCGCGCAGCGAACGGGGCATGCCGGAGAACTCCGGCGGGTCGCCGATCGGGTTGAAGACGATCCACGCCCCCGGCGCGGCGCGCGCCACCTCCTCGGCGACGCGATCCTGGATGTCGGCGATCGACGTGACGCCGGACAGCGACGGCAGCAGGCTCTTCAGTCCCTCCCGGTCCGCATGGGCGTGGCCGTCGATCAATCCGGGCATCGCCGTGCGGCCGCGCAGGTCGATGACCGTGGCGTCGGGGCCTGCCATCGCCAGCATGTCCGCCGAGCGGCCTGCGGCCAGGATGCGGTCGCCTTTGACCGCCAAGGCCTCGGCGATGGTCTGTGACGGCCCAAGGGTGAGGATGTGGCCGCCGTGGAGCACCAGATCGGCGGTGCCGAGGGGCTTCGGGCTGCCTCTGTCTGACCGCATCTCTTGTTCAATGCCCGGCATCGGATCGTGCCGAGAGTACACGGGGCAGAAATGGGCATCACTATCGTTTCGTTATCAATCTATAAGCCGGCGTCATCTTGCGGCGGGTGCGCCGGGATCGATAATGCCCCGACAGATCGGAGCCCGGAACGCATGCACAGACTTGCGGTGGTGGTGGCGGCCGCGATCGCGGCGTCAGTTTCAGCCTTCGGTGTTCAGGCCGAAGAGTTCCCGACGCGGACCGTACGGCTGATCGTGCCGTATCCGGCCGGTGGCGGGGTCGACAACCTCGCAAGGCCGCTGGCGGAGCGCCTGTCCCAGATCTGGAAGCTGCCCGTCATCATCGAGAACAAGCCGGGCGCCAGCACCATGATCGGTGCCAAGAGCGCCGCCGGCGCACCGGCGGACGGCACCACGCTGCTGTTCACCACGGATACCACGATCACCAGCAACCCATTCCTGTTCAAGAACCTCGGCTTCGATCCGATCAAGGAATTGATGCCGGTCACCCAGCTCGTCGACCTGCACCAGTTCGTGCTGGTCAACCCTGCGGTCGGCGTGCGGTCGATGCAGGCGCTGGTCGAACTGGCGAAGCGCGAGCCGGACAAGCTGAATTACGGGTCGTACGGCATCGGCAGCCAGCCGCACCTGCTGTTCGAGATGCTGCGCAAGGAGACCGGCGCACAGATCCGGCAGATCTCGTATCGCGGCATTGCGCCGGCGGTGACGGCAGTGCTGGCCGGCGAGGTGCAATTGACGCTCGGCAGCCTGTCGGTGTCGGCGGGACATATCGACAATGGCAAGCTCGTGCCGCTGGCGATCAGCCGCAAGGCGCGCCTGTCCGGGCGCTCCGAGATCCCGACGCTGATCGAAGCCGGTTATCCCGGCATCGATCCGCGCTCATGGTACGGCCTGTTCGCACCGGCCGGCACGCCGCCGGCCCTCGTCGCAAAAGTGCAGAAGGACGTGGCCGAGATTTTCCGCGACCTGGAGTTCAAAACGCGCCACATCGATGCCCTGGGCTATACCGGCAGCGGAAGCACGCCTGCCGAATTTGCCGCCTTCATCCGGCAGGATCTGGCCTATAAGGAAAACCTGATCAAGGTGACGGGAATCACGGCCGAGCAATGAACCAGGTGTTCGTTCTTTGCGTCGGTGAAAAATCGGTTCCGAGGTCTCAGTTTCTCTACCGCGACCCCTCCCCCGGAAACATCGTCATCGCGTTCTATTTCTGGGTCGTGCTTTGCGAGAGCGGGCCGATCGTGGTCGATTGCAGCTTCGGGCCCGAGGAGGCCTCGCGCCGCGGCGTGGCGCGCTATCGCGACCGCCGGGAGTTGCTCGCGGCCTGCGGCGTGACGCCGGAAGACGTCAAGACCGTGTTCGTGACGCACCTGCACTACGATCACTGGGCCGGTCACGGGCTGTTCCCGAATGCCACCTACTTCATCCAGCAACGGGAGATCGCGTTCTGGCAGGGCCCGGGCCGCGCCTTTCCGCTGTTCTCGGCGAGCGCCGATCTCGCCGCCATCGGCGCGCTGGAGCCGCTGAGGAAGGCCGGCCGGGTCAAGGTCGTGGACCTGGACTGGAGCGTCGCACCGGGCATCGACGCGCGGCTGATGCCGGGTCATACGCCGGGCTTGCAGATCCTGCGCGTCGAAACCGCGAACGGAACGGCGCTGATCGCCAACGATACGTTTCATTTCTACGAGAACCTCGCGGAGCGGAAGCCGGTTCAGGTGACCGTCGACATGCTGGAAGCCGTGCGCTCGATGGATGCGATCGAGAAGCTCGGCGCGAAAAATCCCGAGCTCGTGCTTGCCGGGCACGATCCGGTTGTGATGGACCGCTTTCCCGCGATTGCGCCCGGCGTGGTTCGTGTCGGGTAGAACGCGAGCAGCAGGCAGGCCCTTCGATGTTGTCCTTGACGTGCGCGATCAGCGAATACGACCATGTCCGCGACCTCGCATCGGGACGCGTGACGGCGGACGGCATCTCGCTCACATGCCTCAGCATGCCGGTGGAGGAAATTTTCTTCCGGATGCTGCGGCATCGCGAATTCGACATCGCCGAGATGTCGATGGGGCGCTACGCCTCGATCGCGTCCCGCGACGACTGCCCGTTCGTCGCCATTCCGGTGTTTCCATCGCGGATGTTCCGGCATTCGTCGATCTATGTGCGGACGGACGGCCCGGTTCACCAACCCAATGATCTCAAGGGAAAGCGGGTCGGAGTGCCCGAATGGGCGCAGACCGCAGGGATCTACACGCGCGGCATCCTCGGCCGCCAGTTCGGCTTGGGCCTGCGCGACGTGGAATGGGTGCAGGCCGGCATCCACCAGTCCGGCCGCGAGGAAGAGGTTGCGGTCAATCCGCCGCCGGGCGTCAGCATCGTCCGGTATTCGGACCGCACGCTCAGCGACATGCTGCTGGCCGGCGAAATCGACGCGATGATCTCGGCGCATCCCCCGGGCAGCTTCGAGGCCGGCGATTCCAGTGTCCGCCGGCTGTTCGACGATTTCATCGATATCGAGCGCCGCTATTGGCATGAAGAGAAGATCTTCCCGATCATGCACACGGTGGTGCTGCGGCGCGATGTCTTCGAGAGCAGCCGCTGGATCGCGATGAATCTTTTGAAGGCGTTCGAGGAGGCGAAGCACCGCAGCATGGAGCGGATCAGCGAAGCCACCGCGGCGCGTGTTCCGCTGCCCTGGGCCTTCGAGCATGTCCGGCGCATCAGGGCCGAATTCGGCGACGACTTCTGGCCTTATGGACTCGAGCCGAACCGCACCACGCTCGCGGCGTTTCTCGGCTTCGCCTTCGAGCAGGGCGTGACCAAGCGCAAGGTTTCGCCCGAGGAGCTGTTCCCGTCCGAGGTGCAATCCCGCTTCAGGATCTGATCCGGATCAGCGGCCGGACTGGATGTTGGCTTCGCGGATGACCTTTTCCCACTTCGCGATTTCGCGCCGCATGTAGGCATCGAGCTCTTCGGCGGTCGACGCGATCGGCTCCAGCGCCACCTGCCTGACCTTGGCGGCAAACGCCGGCGATTTCACCACGCCCTGCACGTCGGCGGACATCCGCTCGATCACCGGTCGCGGCGTCCGCCCCGGCGCCAGCAGCATCTGAACGCTGCTCGCCTCGAAGCCGGGATAGTCCTCGGAGAACGTCGGCACGTTCGGCAGATGGGGAAGCCGGCTGCCGCTCGAGATCGCCAGCACCTTCAGCTTGCCGGCGTCGACCTGGCTTTTGGCGGAAAATCCTGAATCGAACACGAGCGGAATGGTGCCGGCGAGCAGGTCCACGGTCGCGCCGGCGCTGCCCCGATACGGCACGTGCGTGAGCTTGACACCGGCGGTGCGGGCAAACATCTCGCCCAGCAGGTGCGAAATTCCGCCAATGCCGGACGAGCCGTAATGCAGCGTCCGGTCGTTCTGCTTCATGTCGGCGACCAGCTCCGAGAGCTTGTTCGCACCGACCGACGGGTGAGCGACCAGCGCCACCGGCTGTTCGACCACCATGCCGACACCTGCAAAATCGCGCAGCGTGTCGTAGGGAAGGTTCGGCTGCAGCGTCGGATTGACCAGAAGCGGCGTTGCGGTGAGCAGCAGGGTCTGGCCGTCGGGCGCCGCCGTTGCGACCGCGCTGATGCCGACGATGGTCGCGCCGCCGGTTCGGTTCTCGACCACCACCGGCGAGCCCCAGCGCTCCGACAGGAACTCGCCGAGCGTCCTTGCCGCGATATCGACCCCGCCGCCGGGCACGTAGGGCACGATGATGCGGACCGCGCCGGACGGAAACTTCTGCTGGGCCTGCGCCGCCGTCGCGGTGGCCGCCACGGCTGCGATCACCAGAAGCGCTGTTCGAAAGAATTGGCCCATGCTGCAGAGGGTGATCGACCGGCCAGACCGCCGAAGGCTTCCGGCCGTGACGACTATTGCTTCAGGTTGAGCCGCTCCACCAGCGCGCCGACCTTGGCGTTCTCGGACTGCATCAGCGCACCCATGGCCTCGGGCGTGCTGGTGCGGACCGCCATTCCGGTTGCGTTGATGCGCCGGACCAGGTCCGGATCCTTTGCGGCCTTCTGGAACTCGTCGTTGATCCGCTGGACGATCGGCCGCGGCGTGGCCGCCGGCGCAACGACGCCGAACCACATCGCCGGCATCTCGCGCACGAGCTTGGCTTCGACCAGGGTCGGCAGATCGGGCAGCTCGCTCCACCGCTCATCCGCCGCGACCGCCAGCGCGCGCGCCTTCTTCTCCGTGATGAAGGACTGGGCCAGGCCATAGGTCGGGAATGCGAGGTCGATGCGGCCGGTCGCCAGGTCCGACATGAAACTCGAGCTGCCGCGGTACTGAACCGTCTGAATCGGCAGCCCGGTCGCTTCGGTGATCAGGGCGCCGAACAGATGCGGGGGCGAGCCGGGGGCCGGCGAACCGAGCGACACGCCGCCGCTCTTCTTTTTGCCCTGCTCGATGAACTCGCCGATGGTCTTGGCCGAATGGTCATAGGGGATCGACAACACACTGATCATCTCGAAGAAGATCGAGACCGGAGCGAAGCCTTTGATGGGCTCATACATCGCCTTCGATTGCGTCGCCGGAACGTAAGCGTGCTGCAGGCCGGACATGATCAGCAGCGTGTGACCATCCGGCGCGGCATTCTGGACATAGGCCGCGGCAACCGCGCCGCCCGCGCCGGTGCGGTTCTCCACCACGACGCTTTGGCCGATGTTCCTGGCAATGACCTCCGCAAAGATTCGGGCGTTGATGTCCGTGCCGCCGCCGGCACCGAAGCCGACCACGAAGGTGACGGGGCGTTGCGGAAAGTCCTGCGCCTTTGCGCTGGCACCAAGCAGCAGGCTTGCGGTCAGCACGGCACCGAGTGCGGACGAGATCAGCTTCAACGGAGTGCTCCGGTTTTTTTGCTCTCGATGGTGCCGGTCTCAGGGCCAATTCACCGGCCGTTGTCGTCGGCCATCACCGCCCGCGATCGTGGCCGGAAAGCCTGGCCGGCACAATCAGATCTTCGCCCAGCCGGGCGGCGGTTTCTTGCCCGGATGCAGCGCGCCGCACTGCTTGCAGGTGCGCGCCGTCTCGTCATCGAAGAAGGCTTGGTAGAGCGGCGGCAGGTCGCGCACCAGATGCTCGACCTTGACCTCGATGCGGTGCACCAGCGCACCGCACTCGAAGCAGTACCACTCGAAGGCGTCGAACGGGTCGGCGTCGTAGCGCTTGGGCTCGACCACGAGGCCGATCGAACCGGCCGGCCGCTGCGGCGAGTGCCGCACATGCGGCGGCAGCAGGAACACCTCGCCCTCCTGGATCGGCACGTCGTAGAAATTGCCGTTGTCGCCGACCTTCAGCACCATGTTGCCCTTGAGCTGGTAGAAGAACTCCTCCACCGGGTCGTCGTGATAGTCGCAGCGCTCGTTCGGGCCGCCGACCACCTGCACGGTCATGTCGCCGTCCTCGAACACCTTCTTGTTGCCGACCGGCGGCTTCAGCAGGTGCTCGTTCTCGGCGATCCATTTCTGGAAGTTGAAGGCCTTCAGCCGTCCGGTTTGCATGACGATCTCCCGACTTGCTGTCCCGGATGCGGCGCAGCGCGGAGCGCCCCTTGCGCATAGCGGTGCGGCGCTGATCCGGGACCGTTCCAAACTCCGAATGCGTAACGGTCCCGGGTCTGCAGCGCATCATGAAGACATGCTGCACTGCGCCCGGGACACGATCCCTACGCCGCAGATGGCTTCGCCGCCGCGCCCGGCACCTTCAGGCCGCAGGTCTCGAACGCCTTGCTCGTCGCTTCTTTCTCCGCGTCTGTCAGCTCCAGCATCGGCGGGCGCACCCGGCCGCCGACCTGCCCCATCAGCTCCTGCCAGTACTTCGAATGCGCCGG
>JAIESI010000265.1 GCA_019746135.1 Xanthobacteraceae bacterium | reverse complement strand
GGACCGCTTCGAAAGGTTTCAGTTCGCGTTTGAACATCCTCCTCTCCTGCTCTCCTGACGCGACAACGCCATGCTGCTGGTGCTGAACCTGCCGCTGGTCGGGCTGTGGGTGCGGCTCCTCGCCATTCCCACGCCGTGGCTTTACGCGGGCATCCTCGTGTTCGCGACCATGGGCACCATCGCGGCGAAGCCTTCGGTGGTCGAGCTGTCGATGCTCGCAGGCTTCGGCGTGCTGGGCTTCCTCATGCGACGCTTCGACTATCCGGTCGCGCCGGTGGTGGTCGGGCTCATTCTCGGGCCGGTCGCAGAAAGCCAGCTCCGCCGCGCGCTGCAGATCAGCCTCGGCGATCCCATGGTGCTGCTGGAGAGCCCGATGTCGGCGACGCTGCTCGGCATCGCGCTGCTGGCACTGATCGCGCCGTTCGCGCTGAAGGGCATGAGCCGCTTCAAGGCCAGCGATGACTGATGCACCACAGCCTCGCATGACCGACTTCCACGGCGTCTTCCCCTATCTCGTCTCTCCGATCGACGCCTCCGGCCGCATCAAGACCGATGTGCTGGGCAGGCTTTCCGACGATCTGATCAAGGCCGGCGTCCACGGCCTGACCCCGCTCGGCTCGACCGGCGAGTTCGCCTATCTCAACGGCGAGCAGCGCACCGCGGTGGTGCGGGCCACGATCGAGGCGACCAACAAGCGCGTGCCGGTGGTCGCGGGCGTGGCCGCGACGGCGACCGATGACGCGGTCGCGCAGGCGAAGGCCTGGCAGCGACTGGGCGCCGACGGCATTCTCGCCATTCTCGAGTCCTATTTCCCGCTGAAGGACGCGCAGGTCGAAGCCTACTTCCGCGCCATCGCCGATGCGGTCGACATTCCGGTGGTGCTGTACACCAATCCGCAATTCCAGCGCAGCGACCTCAGCCTCGATGTGATCGCGCGCCTCGCGCGGCATCCACGCATCCGCTACATCAAGGATGCATCAACCAACACCGGTCGGCTCCTCTCGATCATGAATCGCTGCCCGGACATGAAGGTGTTCTCCGCCTCGGCGCATATTCCCGCGGCCGTCATGCTGATTGGCGGCGTCGGCTGGATGGCCGGCCCCGCCAACGTGGTGCCGCGGCAAAGCGTCCGCCTCTACGACCTCTGCCGCGCCGGGCGCTGGGATGAGGCGATGGCGCTGCAGCGAACGCTCTGGACGATTAACGAAGCGTTCGCCCGCTTCAATCTCGCCGCCTGCATCAAGGCCGGCCTGGCGGCCCAGGGCTACGATGTCGGCGATCCGGTCCCGCCGCAGCCCGCGCTGGGCCCGCAGGAGCGCAAGATCGTCGAGAAAATGCTGACAAAGCTTGCGATTCCGGCCTGAAAGCGCGCCGCGCCAAACCGGAAATTAACGGTTCCTTGCTAGGGCTTGCGGCTTGGAAGTGCCGCGTCCGGACGCGGTTGTGCCGGGGTGTTCAGGTGGCGTTGACCGAGTCGCAGAATCCGGATCGTCCGGCGCAAATGACGATAGCCGGTCTGCCCGCGCAGATCCGCGCGAAGGTGCATTCCTGGCTCGCCGACGGCAGCGACCGTTCGCTTGCCCAGAAGGTCGCCGGCGGCGCGTTCCTGATCCGGGTGTTCAGCGCGGGCCTGATCTACCTGTCGCAGATCCTGCTCGCGCGCTGGATGGGCAGCTTCGAGTTCGGCATCTACGTCTATGTCTGGACGCTGGTGCTGATGATCGGCGACCTCGCCGACCTGGGGCTTGCCACCGCCACGCAGCGCTTCGTTCCCGAATACACCCGGTGCCAGGCGAACGACCTGCTCCGCGGCTATCTCTCGCGCAGCCGCTGGATCGCGGTCGGCAGCGCGGCGCTGGTCGCGGCCACAGGCGTGCTGCTGGTCCGGCTCCTCAAGCCGTACATGGCGGACTATCTGGCGCTGCCGCTTTCAGTGGCGCTGGTGACGCTGCCGTTCTACGTGGTCATGCAAGTGCAGGACGGCATCGCCCGCTCCTATAACTGGATCCACGTCGCGCTGCTGCCGCCCTACGTGATCCGGCACCTGCTGATGCTGGTGCTGGTCTGCGCCGCCTGGTTCTTGAGCTTCCCGGCCAATGCCGAGACCGCGGTGTTCGCCGTCGGCATCGCGCTTTTTGTGACCGCGGTCGGGCAGACGCTGGTGCTCAACCGCAAGCTCTCGCAGACGGTCGACGCCGGACCGAAGACCTACGACACCCGAACATGGCTGTCGGTGTCGCTGCCTATCCTGTTCGTCGAAGGCTTCTACGTCCTTCTCACCAACGTCGATATTCTCATCCTCCAGCAGTTCCGTTCGCCGGACGATGTCGCGGTCTATTATGCGGCGGCCAAGACGCTGGCGCTGATCTCGTTCGTGCACTTCGCGGTGTCGGCCGCGGTGGCACACCGCTTCAGCGAATACCACACCACCAACGACCGCGCCCGGCTCGAAGCCATTCTTGCCGACTCGATCAAATGGGTGTTCTGGGGCTCGCTTGTGGCATGCCTTGCGATCCTCGCGGCCGGCCGGATGCTGCTCTGGCTGTTCGGCCCGCAGTTCGTCGCCGGCCACCACCTGATGCTGATCCTTGCGGTCGGCCTTCTGGCGCGCGCAGCGCTCGGCCCGGTCGAGCGGCTGCTCAGCATGCTCGGCGAGCAGCGCATCTGCGCCACGATCTACGCCATCGCGTTCGTGCTCAACATCGTGCTCTGCGTCGTGCTGATCCCGTGGATCGGCATCGAGGGCGCGGCGATTTCCACCACCACGGCGCTGGTCGTCGAGTCGATCCTGCTGTTCGCCGCCACCCGGCGGCGTCTCGGCTTCCACGTCTTCATCCTCGGCCGCGGGAAGCGGGCTTGAGCGCCATATCCTTGAGCACCATGCACGCCCCGCTCAGCAATGCCTATCGCGCCGATTGGTGCAGCCTCGCGGACCTCGCGCCGCTGGCCGAAGAAATCCGTGCACTCGCCGCCCGCGCGGCCGAGCCCAACGTGTTCTACGAGCCGTCGTTCATGCTGGCCGCTGCCCCGGTGTTCGGACCGGACGCGGGCGCCGTGCTGGTGCGCTCCGCGACCGGCCGCCTGACCGGGCTGTTTCCCGCGCGCATCGAGCGGCCGCAGGGCGGGCTCGTGCCGATGCTCTGCGGCTTCACGCATCCGTTTGCGCCGCTCGGCGTGCCGCTCATCGACCGCGACGACGCCGAAGCGGTCGTGAAAGCCTGGCTCGATCGGCTTGCCGGCGACCGAGCCATGCCGGCGCTGCTGCTGCTGCCGTTCATTCCCGAGCAGGGCGCGTTCGCCCGCGCTTTCGATGCCGTGCTGTCGCAGACCGGCCGCGCCGGCGCGGCGTTCGGCCAGCACACGCGCGCGCTGCTCGATCCTGGCTCTGCGCCCGACGGCTATCTCGAGCGCGCCGTCTCGGCAGGACGCCGCAAGGAAATGCGCCGCCAGCGCCGCCGGCTGGAAGAGTTCGGGCCGGTGACGTTCGATACGGTAACGAAGCCAGACGGGATTGCCGCGGCGCTGCAGGACTTTCTGGTGCTGGAGGCGAGCGGCTGGAAGGGGGTCGCAGGAACCGCCATCGTCGATGAGCCGGCGGTGAAGGCGTTCGTGCAGGCCGCCGTCTCGTCGCTTGCGGCGGAAGGCCATGCGCACATCGACCGGATGCTGCTCGGCGGCAAGCCCATTGCGGCCACCATCACGCTGCAAAGCGGCGACACAGCGTGGTGCTGGAAGATCGCCTACAACGAGGGCATGGCGCGCTTCTCCCCCGGCGTGCAGCTCATTTGCGATCTCACCGAAAAGCTCGCCGCGGATCCGCACGTCGACCGGACCGACTCCTGCGCCACCGCCGATCATCCGATGATCAACCACGTCTGGCGTGAGCGGCTTTCGCTCAGCGACCGCCTGATCGCCTTGAAGCCCTCGGCGGTGCCGTTCGCGCTCGCCTGCGGTCTCGAGAGCCTGCGGCGCTACGGCATCGCCACGGCCAAGGACCTGCGCGACCGCATCCGCCGCCGCTGAAATCAAGACCACACTATCGTCAAATCGGGCGCCTTTACTGCCGGCTGAACATCGGCGGTTGCCCATGACACCTGAATGCCCAGTTCCGCTCGCGGCGGCAGTCCTGTCTGCAGCGTTGCTCTTGCCAGGCGCGGATGGAACCCGCGCCGCCGATCCGATCAGCCTCGCGCTGCCTGTGGCGTGCGAGATCGGCAAGACCTGCTTCCTGCAGAACTACGTCGACGCCGACACCTCGGCGAAATGGCAGGACTATCGCTGCGGCGCGCAAACCTATGACGGCCACGACGGCACCGATATCCGCGTCCCGAGCATGGACGAGCAGCGCGCCGGCGTCGACGTGATCGCCGCCGCGCCCGGCACGGTGATCGCCACGCGCGACGGCGTCGCCGACGTCTCGATCCGCGAGGGCACGCGTGAATCCATCAAGGGTCGCGAGTGCGGCAACGGCGTCGCGCTGCGGCACGACGGCGGCTGGGTCACGCAGTATTGCCACATGGCGAAAGACAGCATCCGCGTGAGCCGCGGCCAGAAGGTGGAGAACGGCACGCCGCTCGGCCGCATCGGGCTCTCCGGCAACACCGAGTTTCCGCATCTGCATTTTTCCGTCCGGCACGGCGAGACCAAGGTCGATCCGTTCGCCTATGACGCGAAAGAAGGCTCCTGCGGCAGCGGCCAATCGCTGTGGAACGAGGCCGCGCGCGCGGCGTTGAGCTACCGCCGCGGCGAGGTGATCAATGCGGGGTTCGCCGGCACCTCCGTGACGATGGCGCAGATCGAGTCGGGCGAGGCGAGGCGCCAGCCGCCCAACGCAAGCTCGCCGGCGCTGGTCGCCTATGTCCGCGCCATCGGGCTCGAAGCAGGCGATGTGCTGGAGCTTTCGATCGTTGCGCCGGACGGCAAGCCATTCGCGCAGCAGCGCCAGCCGCCGCTCGATCATTCCAAGGCGCAGTTCTTTGCCATGGTCGGCAAGAAGCGCGGGCAGATGCCGTGGCCGGCCGGAACCTACACGGCAAAATACAACGTGCTGCGCGACGGCCAGAGCGTGCTGGACAAGAGCTTCACGTTCGACCTGCCGCCGGGATAATGCGAGCCGTCATTCCGGGACGCCGCCATAAGCGCGTTCACGCGCGTCTACGACGCGCTATGGCGGCGGGCCCGGAATCCAGTTAAGCAGGGATTTTCTCTGTAACTGGATTCCGGGCTCGCGCCCATAGCGCGTCGTAGATGCGCGTAGACGCGCTTACGGGGCGCGCCCCGGAATGACGGGGCATGATTTACGCCTTGGCCCGCAGCAATCGCCGGATCACCTTGCCGGTCGTTGTCATCGGCATCTCGTCGATGAAAGCGATCTCGCGCGGATATTCGTGCGCGGAAAGCCGCGTGCGGACGAACGCCTGGATGTCGTCGGCAAGCGCCACGGAAGACGCCTGTCCGGCCTTCAGCACGATGAACGCCTTGACGATCTCCGTGCGCACCGGATCGGGCTTGCCGATCACGGCGGCAAGCGCCACCGCCGGGTGCTTGATCAGGCAATCCTCGATCTCGCCCGGTCCGATGCGATAGCCCGCCGAGGTGATCACATCGTCGTCGCGGCCGACGAAGGTGAAATAGCCTTCGTCGTCGACCACGCCCTGATCGCCGGTGGTCATCCAGTCGCCGATGAACTTCTCATGCGTCGCCTCCGGCTTGCCCCAGTATTCGAGGAACATCACCGGGTCCGGCCGCTGCACCGCGATCTGGCCGAGCTCGCCCGACTTGCAGACGCGGCCTTCGCCGTCGATCACCGCAACGGTGTGGCCCGGGATCGCCTTGCCGATCGCGCCCGGCCTGACCACGCCGATGCCGGCGCAGGAGCCGACCACCAGGTTGCATTCGGTCTGGCCGTAGAACTCGTTGATCTCGACGCCGAGCGCGGCCTTGCCCCATTCGAAGGTCTCCGCGCCGAGCGCTTCGCCGCCCGAGCCGACCGAACGCAGCCCGATGTCGTGGCGGCCGCGCGGGTTCGGCACCGCGCGCAGCATGCGCAACGCCGTCGGCGGAATGAAAGCGTTGCGGACGCGATGCCGCGCCATCACTGCGAAGGCTTCCTCGGGATCGAACTTGTCGAAGCGCTTGGCCACCACCGGCACGCCGCAATAGAGGCTCGGCAACAGGCAATCGAGCAGGCCGCCGGCCCAGGCCCAGTCAGCCGGCGTCCAGAAGCGATCGCCCGGCTGCGGGAAGAACTCCTGCGGCAATTCGATGCCCGGCATGTGACCGATCAGCACGCGATGGGCGTGCAGCGCGCCCTTGGGCTGACCGGTCGTGCCGGACGTGTAGATCATCATCGCCGGATCGTCGGCCGCGGTCGCGACCGGCGAGAACGCCGCGGACGCGCGCGCCAGCGTCTCATGGAAGCCGAGCGCGCCGTCGCCCGGCCCATCGATCGAGAGAACCAGTTGCAGGCCCGCGAGCGCATCACCCTGTGCACGCCTGACCTCGGCGAGCTTCGCCAGTCCGTGCGCGTTGGTGATGACGGCCTTCGCGCCGGCGTTCTGCAGGCGGTAGGCAATCGCGTCGGTGCCGAACAGCACGGCAAGCGGCAGCGCAATCGCGCCGAGCTTGTAGATCGCAATATGAATGGCTGCGACCTCCGGCGCCTGCGGCAGCAGGATCGCGACGCGGTCGCGGCGATGGACGCCGTTGGCCGCGAGTGCATTGGCGAGCCGGTTCGAGGTCGCGCGCAGCCAGCCGTAGCTGACATCCTGCGCGCGGCCGCCGACGCCGACCGCGATCAGCGCGAGCCGGTCCGGATCGCGCTCCGCCCAACGGTCGCAGACCTCGACACCGATGTTGAACTGCGCGGGAGTGGGCCAGCGGAACTCGCGGACCAGGGTCTCGTAGCTGCGGCTTTCCGGCAACATGCCGAGAAAAACTAATCAGCCGCCGCGCGCAGGTCCAGCCACAGTCCCCTTATGACACAGCCGGGATCACCGCCGCGAAGGCGTCATCAGCGCGGAATCGCAGACAGCATCTGGGTTCGCGCGGTGTCGAAATGCACGATCCCAGACCGGTCCTGCGTTTGCGGGGAATCGCTCCGCGATTCAACACGCGGGCGCTGCGTTCGACGAGCTTTGCGCCGGATCATGGTGCGCCGGGCCTCCCGCATTGTCCGATTAACCTGAAGGGGCTAGCCTTGACCCTCCATCGGAGCAGGCAAGTGTGACAACGCCTGCGTGTACAGAGTGTGAGTGCGTATCGTGATCGACGTCGACGTTGTGCTCGTGAACATGGATGAGCAGACCGCGTTTTGCTCCGACGGCGTGACGCGCGACATTTTCGAGATGTACGACGCCCAGGCGCAGCCGACCGAAGATCCCGATCTCGCCATCGCCGCAGTCGTGAAGGTCGGCGAGGATCAATACATCCTGCTCAATCTCACCGGCAGCGACGCCAAGGTGCACTGACGTTCGGTTGCGTCGCGCTCCGCGTCGCAACCGCTCACAAAAAAAACGCCCAGCCCTCGCAGGCCGGGCGTTGATGATTTCCAAAAACGCGAAGGCGTCAGACCGCTTCCTTCAATTCCTTGGCGGCGCGGAAAGCCACCTTCTTGCTCGCCTTGATCTGGATCGGCTCGCCGGTCGCGGGATTGCGGCCCATGCGCGCCGCGCGCTTGCGGACCTGAAGCACGCCGAGGCCGACGAGGCGAATGCGATCGCCTTTCTTCAGATGCTTGGTGATCAGTTCCACCAGTTCGCCGAGAAGGGCCTCGCCTTGCTTCTTCGGCATGTCATGGTTCTCCGCGAGCGCGGCAGCCAGGTGCTTGAGGCTTACGGTGTTCTGCTTGGCTTTGGCAGGCTGAGTGGCCATTTCGTGGGACTCCCTCTGAAATTTGATGGGCCCTGAATACACTGAATTGGGCGCTTCGCAACGGATTGCGCGGCATTTCGCTCAATTCAAGGCAGCCAAGGGAACCACCGTTTGACGTTCTTGGCTAATCGAATATGGCCAAAAATGCTTGATTTTACGGGGTTATCCCCTGCGATCGTCGGGCGTCGCGAGGATCAAGGCCCAGAACACCTTGTACTTGGACTTGGGCGAATAGACCGCGGCGATGCCCATTTTCGTTACGCCGGTGTGCAGCATGTTGGCCCGGTGCGGCGGCGAATCGCGCCAGCCGGAAAATGCTTCGGCGAGCGTGTGGTATCCGGCACCGATATTTTCGACCGCGACCTTCGCGTCGTAGCCGCGCTTGATGCGTTGCGAGAACGGACCCGCGGCGTCGTGCTCGAAGCGGTTCTTGCTCGCCATCGCGCGCGCCTGCTCTTCGGCGAGCTTCATCAGCTTGTCGTCGAGCGTGACGATGCCGAGACCGTTGTTGCGCCGGAAGCCCGAGATCATCGACTGCGCGGCCTTGGCATCGACCTTGGCGTCTTCGGTCGCCATGCTGCGGTAGAAGCTCGGCTGGCCCGAAGGTTTGGGATCCTCGCAGCCGATGCCGATGACGCTGCACAGGGTGAACGCCTGCACAGGCTTCAGCGAGCCGCCGGACAACAGGAGTGCCAGCGCGCCGGTCAGGACGACCGTCCCGGCAAATCTCGATGAGAGATAGAGCACAGTCCCCCGCCCCTCGCCCCGCCTTCAGGAAAATTTCATGTTCAAAAGCCGTTCGGCATTGCCGGACATGATCTTCTTATAGGTGGTTGCGTCGAGATTGAGGCCATCGAGGGCCTGGATATGCACCGGAATCGCCGCGAGCGGCGCGTCGGTCGCAAACACCACCCGGTCGGCACCGAAGAAGCTGATACCACAGGGCAGGCCGTAGGTGCCGCCGAACATCGCGGTATCCGCATAGAACTCCTTGAAATATTCGAGGTGCGGCCGCTTCAGCGAGGACAGCACCTTGGTGTGGTCCTCGTCGACGGTGCGCTGGCCGAGCACCTCCATGCCGGGGCCGATGCGGCCGTCGAAGAACGGGATCATGCCGCCGCCGAGATGGTGGGTGACGATCTTGAGATTCGGATGCCGGTCATAGATGCCGTCGAACACCAGGCGGCACATCATCACCGTCGTCTCGTAGGGCCAGCCGAAGCACCACCACATCTCGAACCGCGAGCGCGGCTCGGAGGTGTAGTCCGGCATCGCCGAGGTCCGCGCCGGATGGATCCAGACCGGCAGGTCGTGGGCGGCGACTGCCGCGAAGAACGGACGGAAGCGCGGCTCGTCGAGTGGATGACCGGTGATGTTGGTGAAGGTCTGCACGCCCCTCGCGCCCATCTTGATGGCGCGGTCCATCTCGGCAATGGAGAAATCGACGTCGTTCAGGTTGACCGCCGCGGCGAAGGCCGGAAAGCGGTCCGGATATTTCGCGACCAGCTCCGCCATCGAGTCGTTGGCGACTCTCGCGAGATTGTTCGCGACCTCGCCCTCGGCGATGTCCTCGATCGGCGGGTTCGGCAGCGAGATGATCTGCCGATAGTCCTTGCCGATCGCATCCATGTCCTTGAAGCGCAGGTCGAGGTCGAACAGCTTTCGCACCGAGCGCAGCCGCTTGCCCATGTTGCCGAGCTTCGGCGAGCCGCGCTCGAGCTCCTGGAAAAAGCGCTCCGGGAAAATGTGGGTGTAGATGTCGATGATCATGACCGGAAGAATTCCCCTGGTTTCCGCCCGACGGTTTTTGTGCGGCCGATTATAGGGCCGCATCAGGACATTGCACCGCCGTAGTGCATAGCGAGGGCAGGCGTCAATTCATGGCTGAGCATTGCAGCCGCCCCGCAGGCGCGGCATTGTCAATGCCGCGAACGACCCAGGAAACGTCGAGGCAGGTGGTCATGGCCGAAGTCTTTGTCGCCAAGATTGCGGATTTCCCGGACGGCGATCGCAAGATCGTCCAGCACGGCAGCCACGACATCGGCGTGTTCCATTGGGAAGGCCAGTTCTACGCCTATTCGAACCTCTGCCTGCACCAGGGCGGACCGGCCTGCGAGGGCCTGCTCATGCATCAGGTCGAGGACGTGATCGGCCCGGACAAGACCTGGATCGGCCAGAAGTTCTCCGACAAGCAGATCAACTTCGTCTGCCCGTGGCACGGCTACGAGTACGACCTCAAGACCGGCGAGTGCGTCCCCGACCGCCGGCTCCGCCTGAAGAAGTACAACGTCGTCCGCAAGGGCGATGAGGTTTTCGTCTCGATCTGAATTGCGCGCCGGCAGCCGACAGAGGGCAACATGATGGAACTCCCGCTCAGCGAAAACCGCCGCCTCAAGGTCGACGAATTCGACTCCGGCAAGATGCTCGCCAACGCCGCGCGCCAGGCGAAGCAGCGCGGCTACGACAAATTCCCGATCGTCGATGTCGACTCGCACCACTACGAGCTCGAGTCGTTCAACGAGATCCTCGAATACATGCCCGACCCGGTGATGAAGCAGCTCGCCCAGATGGCGAACTCGGGCAACTCCAAGGGCGTCGGCGTGATGCCGGGCGGCGTCGGCTATCAGGACATGGGCGGCCGCGTCACGCGCTATCCGCTGCGCCGCATCGAGAAGCCCGAGCCCGGCGTGCATCGCGACGTGTCGCTGACGCGGCGCTGGATGGACGCGATGGGCGTCGACGTCGCGGTGCTGTTTCCTTCGCCGATGCTGCAGCTCGGCCTGCACCCGCAGGTCGAGGCCGAGGTGGCGCTGGCCTTCGCCTATAACCGCTGGCTCAGCGAGAAGGTGCTGCAGGAGGAAGCCCGCATCCGCTCGATGATCTACCTGCCGTTCAACGATCCCGACGCGAGCCTGCGCATGGTCAAGGAGTTCGCCGGCAAGAAGGGCGTCTGCGGTTTCATGATCACCTCGGTGCGCTACCGGCCGGTGCATCACAACAGCTACATGCGGCTCTATGCGGCGATCGAGGAAACCGGCCTGCCGCTCGCGTTCCACGCCGGCTACAACTGGAACGAACAGTCGATGACCATGATGAACAAATTCATCTCGGTGCATGCGCTGGGCTTCGTCTGGTACAACATGGTGCACATGACCAACTGGGTGCTGAACGCGCTGCCGGAGCGCTTCCCCAAGCTCAAGGTGATCTGGATCGAGTCGGGCCTCGCCTGGCTTCCGTTCATGATCCAGCGGCTCGACAACGAATACATGATGCGCTCGTCGGAGTGCCCCGGGCTGAAGAAGCTGCCCGGCGAGTACATCACCGACATGTTCTACACCACGCAGCCGATGGAAATTCCGCGCGACATGAGCCTCCTTGAAGCGACGTTCAAGTGCATCAAGGCGGAGAGCCAGCTGCTCTACTCGTCCGACTATCCGCACTGGGACTTCGACCTGCCGTCGACGATCTACGACCTGCCGTTCCTCAAGGAGAAGGCCAAGCGCGACATCCTCGGCGGCAATGCGGTCAAGCTGTTCAAGCTCGACATCGGCGCGGGCAAGCTCGCCAAGGTCGCGTAACGCTCCGGCAATCAGGCTCTGGCCTAACGCTGCAGCGCCTCGCCGGACAGCTTGGCGAGTTCGGCCTGTTTGGCCGTCTCGGCGCGCAAGAATGCGTCGAGCTTCTCCGGCGTGTTGCCGGCCGGTGCCGCCATGCCGAGCACGCTCATGCGGCTCTTGAACAGGTCGCTCTGCACGACTTCGTTCAGCTTGCCGTTGAGATAGGCAATGATCGGCTTCGGCGTCCTGGCCGGCGCGGCGAGGCCGACGAAGCCGCGGCCTTCGATGTTGTAGCCAAGCTCCCGCAGCGTCGGCACCTCGGGCCAGGTCGGGATGCGCTGCGGGCTTGCAACCGCGAGCGCCCGCACCTTGCCCTCTTCGGCGAGCGCCTTGGCCTGCGAGTAGAACACGAACGTTCCCTGGATGATGCCGGCCGCCGCATTGCGCGCGGCCTCGCCCACCCCGCGATACGGCACGCCGACGATCTTGGTTTTCGCCATGAGATTGAGCTGCTTCAGCGAGAGGCCGGGCGAGGATGCCGCCCCCGACGTGCCGAAGCTGATTTTGCTCGGATTGGCCCGCGCATCGGCGAGCAGCTCGTCGAGCGTCTTGTAGGGAAGCTTGGCGTCGATCACCACCACCAGCGCCGGGCCCTCGACGACAAAACCGATCTGCGCGAAGTCGTCGATCGCGCTGTAAGGCACCGGTATGTAGTGCAGGTTCTGGGTATCGGCGACGGAATTGGCGAACAGCGTATAGCCGTCCGGCTCGGCGCGCGCGGCGTACTGGCCACCGATGGTTCCGGAGCCGCCGGTCTTGTTCTCGACCACGACATTCTGGCCGATCCGCTCCTGCAGCAGCGTGGCGGCAAGCCGCGCCGGGACGTCGGTCAGGCCGCCGGGCGCAAACGGCACGACGACGGTGATCGTGCGGTTCGGATAGGTTTGCGCCGGCGCAGCCGCAGTCAAGGCCACGCACGCGGCCAGCGCGGCAACCAAGGCAAGGCCGGATCGCAGGCGCGTCATCATGGCTTGCTCCCGCTGACGACAGTATCGCGGGCTCAAGGCAACCGCGCCAGTCCGCGGCGAAGCGGGAGCCATGCGGATTTTGCCGCTCGGACCAAGCCGAACCGACTCACTTCGGCGGCTGGGTGATCTTCTGCCCCGACAGCTCGGCGAGCTGTCCCTGCCGCGCGATCTCCTCGCGCATGAAGGTGTCGAACTTCTCCGGCGTGTTGTCGGCGGCCGGCGGCGGCGCCATGCCGAGCGCCGCCATCCGCGTCTTGAACGCCTCGCTCTGCACCACCTCGTTGAGGTGCCTGTTGAGGACGGCGATGATCGGCTTCGGCGTCTTCGCCGGCGCGGCAAGGCCGACGAAGCCGCGCTGATCGATCTTGAAGCCCTGCTCGATCATGGTCGGAACGTCCGCCCAGCGCTCGATCCGCCTGGGCGCCGCAACCGCGAGCGCGCGCACCTTGCCGTCGTCGGCCAGCGGCTTCGCTTGCGAGAAGAACGTGAACGCACCCTGGATCGCCCCGCCTGCGGCGGCCGCGGCCGCGTCGCCCGAGCCGCGATAGGGCACCGCGGTGATCTTGGTATTCGCCAGCGCATTGAGCTGCGCCAGCGTCAGCCCCGGCGATGACGCCGGTCCCGAGGTGCCGAAGCTGTACTTGCCCGGATTGGCCTTCGCGTCGGCGATCAGCTCCGCCAGCGTCTTGACCGGAACCTGGGCGTTGACGATCAGCACCAGCGGCGGGCCATCGACGATCCAGCCGATCTGCGCGAAGTCGTCCACCGGGCTGTAGTTCACCGGCAGGTAATGCATGTTCTGGGTGTCGGCGAGCGAATTGGCGAACAGCGTGTAGCCGTCCGGATTCGCGCGCGCAGCATAGGCCGCGCCGACCACGCCGGAGCCGCCGGTCCGGTTCTCGATGACGACGCCCTGCCCGAGCTTCTCCTGCAGCATCGAAGCCGCGAGCCGCGCGGGCACGTCGGTCAAGCCGCCGGCTGGAAACGGCACCACCACGGTGATCGGCCGGGACGGGTAGCTCTCAGGCTGAGCATGAGCGACGACACCTGCAGCCAGCAACACGCCGAACGCCAAAAGCCATTGCAATCGAACGGTCATTGCACACCCCGCTTCGTCTGGTCGTTCACTCCATCGTCTTTTGCTCACCGTGCATGCGGCTGCTCGCCGTGCATGCGGCGCGCCCGCCGCGGCATGCGGCGCGCCCGCCGCAGGCAGTTCAGCCATGCTTCCCGATGCGGCCATCTTAATGCGAAAGTCCGGCTCCCGGATCGCGAAAATTCAAGGATGAGACATCATGACCAGCGCCAAGCCTGCCGCCGAGCCGCTTCTTCCCGTCGAGCTCGGCCCGGGAAAGATCAGGTTTGCGCAGGGCATGAAGGCCGGGCGCTGGGTGTTCGCCTCCGGACTGATGGCGCAGGACTTCAAGACCGGCCTCGCGCCGGACGTGCTGGCCGCGCGCATGCCGCATGGCGGCCGGCCGAAGCGCGAGAAAGAGGCGCTGCGGATCTATGAAAACCTCGACGCGGTGCTGCGCGCCGCCGGCACCGACCGCACCCATCTTGTGCGCACCGACCAGTATTACACCACCGTCGAGGCCGTGCCGCCCTACCAGCAGGCGCGGCGCGAATTTCTCGCCGGCCGCATTCCGCCGTCGACCTCGATCGCCCAGCGCGGCCTGCTGCTGCCGGGCGCCGACATGATCGTCCAGGCGCTCGGCGTCATCCCGCAGCCGGGCTTCGAGGTCACGCACCTCAAGCACGAGCAGCTCGCCGGGCGGCCGACCTCGGGCTACTCGCCCGCGCTCACGGTCGGCGATTTCATCTTCATCCCGGGCATCACCTCGCTCGCGGTCGGTGACGAACCGCGCAGGAACGGCGTCGCCGCCGCGGCCTTGATGACCGAAGGCGCGCAATGGGCCGGCCAGCCGATCAAGCTCGAGACCGAGTTCATCATCACCAAGCGGATGGTCCAGTCGCTCGCGCTCGCCGGCGCGACGCTCGACGACGTGGTGCATGCGCAGGTCTACCTGACCGATCCCGACGACTATTCGGCGTTCAACGAGACCTGGACGCGGCACTTTTCCAAGTCGCCGCCGTCCTTGGACATCATCCCCTGCATCCCGCACGGCCTTGCACCCCATGACGGCAAGATCGAGATCAACGTGCTGGCGGTGAAGCCCGGCAGCGCGGCGCGCAAGTCGCAGATCGACGCCGGCGTCGTGACCGCGTTCATGAACCAGCCGCAGGCGGTCAAGGCCGGCGACCTCTTGTTCATCTCCGGCCTGCTGGCGATCGACCGCGATGGGCTTGTGCCGCAGGCGGCGGCCGATCCGAGCCAGCCGCATTTCTCTTCGCCCGCCGAGGCACAGGCCGAGTTCATCATCGGCAATATCGAAAAGCTTTGCGAAGCCGCCGGCACGTCGCTCAGCAACGTGGTGCGGATCCTGCAGTTCCACACCGACCTGGCCGAGTTCTATCCGGTGTACAAGGTCTGGGAGCGCAGGCTCGGCGGACGCCCGGTGCCGTTCTCGGCGATCGAGGTGCCCTCGCCGCTGCCGGTGCCCGGCGCGACGGTGATGATCGAGGCTTGGGCGTACGCGCCGTAGGCTGGGCCAAGGCGGCGAAGCCGCCGAGCCCACCACCTTCCGTCTCGGTTCGCGCTTGATGGTGGGCACGCCGCTTCGCGGCTTTGCCCACCCTACCCTCGCGCCTGCGGATTGCGCAGGACCGCGCATGCGCCGCGATTTTTGCGGATGCGATTGCAGATGTCGTTGGCTCCTGCACGGTCGGCCGCGCCGATCCGGACCTGATAGAACGGCATCGTGCCGCGGCTCATGAGCCGCGTCTGGGTGATGAAGGCGTCGTGGCCGGTCAGGATCGCGGCGTGACGCTGCTCAACCTGAGCGTAGGTACCGAGGATGCGCTGGCGCGAGAAGCCGGCGCTGAGAATGACGCTCCACGGCTGGCCCGAGCCGGTTTCGATGCGCCGCTCCAGCGCCTCGACGAACGGGTTCGGCTCGCGCTTGAGCCGCGCCATCAGCATGCCGCAGTCGGAGCCGCCCTGCTGCTTCTTGTCCGCGGCGTCGCCGCTCTTGTCGCCGCCCTTGGCCCACTGCTCGACGGTCGCGCCGGTGATCGCGTGCACGTAGTGGCGCGTCTCCGACGGCATATAACCCGTGCCGGCAAGCCACTCGCGCACCCGGCGCGGGCCGGCGTTGTAGGCTGCGGCGGCGAGCCCGAGATTGCCGAAGTCGCGGCGCAGGTCGCGCAGGAATTCGGCCGACTTCGGCAGCGCCTGGATCGGATCGAACGGATTGAGCAACTGCCGCTCGGCCGCGGTGCCCGGCATGAACTGGGCGATGCCCTGCGCCCGCCTGCCGCTGCGCGTCATCGGGCCGACGGCGTTGGCGCGGAAGCGGCTCTCCTGCCAGATCACGCGGGCGAAGAACTCCACCGGCAGATTATTGGCGCGCGCTGCAGACTCCAGCAGCAGGCAGATCGAGTTCTGCGCGTCGGTCGTGGCGACCGGCTTGAGCGGCTCTTCGGCCGGCTGATCGGCAATGGCATCGGCGGGCTTGTCCGCGTCTGCGGGTTTTTCAGCCTCGGGAGCCGCCGCAGGCTGCGCGGTGGCAAGCGGTGCGGCAGGCTGCTCCTGCGCGGCCGCAGGAAGCGCCAGCAGACATGCCACAAGCCACTTCAGCGCGTGCCGCATCACCCGCGCCTCGCTTCAACACGAAGGCAAAAACCTACTGCACGGCGTTGCCTTCGCGCAGGAAGCCGAGCTTCCTCATCACCGGCTCGTCGGTGACGCGAAACAGCACCGCGCCGGTGTCACTCTTGTGCACATGGTCACGCCAAGACGGCACAACGATGACGTCGCCGCGGCTCCAGGCGAGCCTGGTGCCGTCGGCCTCGGTCGTGCCCGAACCCTGCACCACGCCGAACACGCTGTTGGCCATCACCTTGCGCATTTTCGTGCTCTGCCCGGGCTTCAGCCCGATCATCGACAGCGCCATGGTGTCGAGCGCGGCGTCGAGCGCGATCTCGGCGGCTTCGCCGTGGCCTCGGCCCTTGTTGCGCGCCTCCGCCTCGGCGAGCCGCGCCTTGGTCTCACCCCACGGAAAATGCATCGGCGAGGCGTTCGGCACCACGCTTTCCTTCTCGAAGTCGTCCGGGTGCGGCTCGAAGAACATCGGCTCGAGCAGATGCACCAGCGGCACGTCGAGCACGTCGAGCCAGTAGGCGTTGCTGCGGCTGTCGTTGCCGTGGCCGTGCCAGCACCAGTTCGGCGTGAGCACCACGTCGCCGGGCATCATCGACAGCCGCTCGCCGTTGACGATGGTGTAGGCCCCGGGCTCGGCGTCGACCACGAGGCGCAGCGCGTTCGGCGTATGCCGGTGCGAGCGCGCCTTCTCGCCCGGCATGATCATCTGGTAGGCGCAGACGATGGTGCGCGAGGTGGCGTAGCCCTCGGCGGGATTTTGCAGGATGAGGTTGCGCCGCTCGGCGAGCTCGGTGTTGATCAGCCGGCCCGCGGCATCGAGCGCGCCCTTGGCCTGCGCGTAGCTCCACACGAACGGCTGGAACGATTTCTTAGGTTCTGCCCAGAGCGACGGCGTGGGCTTGGCCCAGCCCGCGCCCATGCGGATCGGCGAAAGCTGCGCGTAGAGCTCGTCGAGCGTGCCGGACTGCGAGAGTTGCTGCGGCGTCGGGCTGGTCATGCGGCATCCACCTTGAAACTACAGAGTTGCGCAAGCCTACAACGGAACGTGGCCGTCGGCGACACGGGCGGTGCTCTCCCTCCCCGCGAGGGGAGGGTGGCGAGCGCAGCGAGCCGGGTGGGGAGAAGTCTCGGCTTCTCGCTGGCTTCTCCCCACCCCCGCGCTTCGCGCGGACCCTCCCCTCGCGGGGAGGGATGGCACCGCCGATGCCGTGAGAGTTTCCATCAACAACTGCACGCTCTAGGATCGGCCAACAAAAACACATGGGAGGTTTGTCCATGCTCCGGCGGCATTGCATCGTTGCAGCGTTGATTGCGGCTGTCGCGGCGTTCGCGTCTACGCCCGCGCGCGCCGCCTACCCCGAGCGGCCGATCGTGCTGATCGTGCCGTTTGCCGCCGGCGGACCGACCGACATCATCGCCCGGATCCTGGCGACGACCATGTCGAAGTCGCTTGGGCAGAACGTCATCGTCGACAACCGCGCCGGCGGCGGCGGCAACATCGGCATCGGCCTCGTCGCCCGCGCCAATCCCGACGGCTACACGCTGCTGCTCACCTCGACCGCGATCGCGGTCAATCCGGCGCTGTTCGGCAACCTGCCCTACGATCCGGTCAAGGACTTCGTGCCGATCTCGGAGCTGGTCAACGCGCCGAACGTGCTGTTCGTGCGCCCGGACTCCGGCATCACCTCGATCGCCGATCTCGTCGCGAAGGCCAAGGCCGAGCCCACCAAGTTCAACTACGCCTCGCCGGGCGTCGGCACCAAATCGCATCTCACCGGCGAGCAGCTCAAGCTGCGCGCCGGCATCGAGATGACGCACATCCCCTATCGCGGCGGCGGACCGGCGACGCAGGCGGTGGTGGCCGGCACCACGCAGGTCGGCTCGGTGGCGCTCGCGCCGGTCGAGCCGCTGATCAAGGCCGGCACGCTGCGCGCGCTTGCGGTCACCGGCGAGAACCGCTGGTTCACGCTGCCGGACGTGCCGAACATGATCGAGAGCGGCTATCCCGGCTTCATCTCCGACACCTTCAACGCGCTGTTCGCGCCGGCCGGCACGCCGCCGGAGATTCTCGCGCTGCTGCTCAAGCAGGCGAAGGCGGCGATGGCGACCGACGAGGCGCGCGAGGCGGCGCTGCGCGCCGGTTACCAGATCATCGCCAGCGATCCGGAGCGGCTCCGGCAACGTGTTGTCACCGAGATACAGGGCGTCAAGGAATTGGTCGCCCGCGCCGGCATCAAGGTCGAGCAGTGAGCGCGCAGCGCCTGGCGCGCTGACGCGCACGACAGAACTGAAATCGTAAACTTCGGAACCGCAGCGATCCCGCATGTTTGCTGGATTCTCGCCGCCTCGGCGCGCGCTCGCGCGCGGGCAAAACGGCTGCGGAAACGGCGCGCGGCGCAAACCAGTTGTCCCAAAATAGATCAATAAAACAAACCACTTAGGTGGTTAAAAAGGCTGGTTAACGAAAAGTTAACCGGCTATAGTCCGGCCACTGTGAGGAGGCCAATGGGGGGCTCGGCCCAGGTTCCGAGCCACATCACCCGCGCGGAATGAGCCGCGTAGAAATGGGAGCGTAAGGATGAAGTACCTCACAGTGAAGGGCGCTCTGCTGGCCGTCGTGCTGGCAGTCGCCGCAACCCCGGCGATGGCCGGCGACTACCGTCCGGGCTACCGGAACGATTGCTACAAGTGCCCGCAGCCTCGGCCGAACTACGACAGCACCGAGGTGATCAAGCAGACCCGCGACGTCGACCACTCCCGGACCGTCGAGACCCAGAGTGTCGTGCCGTCGAAGCGTCTGATCGAGACCAATCACCTGATCATCCGCGAGAGCGAGACTCGCAATGTCGGCGTGGTTCAGCACAACCACACCATCATCGAGAAGGAACTGGTCCTGACGAAGCGGAACGTTGACACCAAGAACGTCAACAGCGTCGTCAATCTCGTCGAGCACAAGTACAACACTGAGCGCAAGCGCGTCGTCGAGGAGCGCGAGATCCCCGGCGAGCATCGCGACATCACCTGCAACTGCCCGCCGAAGGGCGGTCACGGCCCGCTCCAGGTGTATGGCCAGGCCCAGCCGGCCGACGCCTACGCCCGCGCGCCGAAGTACGTGAAGTCGAAGTACTGATCTGCGCGCTCTCTCTCGCGCGGCTCAAACCAACCGCCGCAGCCTGTGAAGGCTCGGTGATCACCGCCCCGCCGGGAAACCTGCGGGGCGGTTGTTTTCGAATTTGGCGAGAACCTCTCCGCCGTCATTCCGGGACGCCGCGAAGCGGCGGGCCCGGAATCCAGTTCAGGAGAAAGTCCCTGCTTAACTGGATTCCGGGCTCGCGTGCTACGCACGCGCCCCGGAATGACGGCGGGGTCTTTGCACACGACACCGCCCGGCGTGCAGGCGCGGGCATCCGCCAGGAATCACACGGGTGACATCGTCCTACGGCGGGCGCATGTGTCCATGACGGACACACGCGGGTAACACCGCCGAACGCTGGGCGCGGATTTCCACGACGGATGCACGCCCTTCACCGCCGCGCGGTGCGCAGTGCGTGCCTCACATCTTCACAGTGTCAAACAGCACGCGAACAGGCAGCGTCGTCCGGGGAATCTTCGGCTCCCGGCCGCCGTCCGTCCTGTCCGCCTCGAAAGTTCGAGGAGGGTGAAGCGCCGCAAAGCGCTGGTGCGGAAACCGCCGCACCCGGTGGCCACCTTGCGGTCAGGCCGGTCCCTTCAGCGGAAGGGACCGCCGGCCCATGACGCGGGCCGGCGCGCCTTGCGGCGCTTCACCGCGGTGATTTTCGCGGGGCCTAGCCCCACACGCCTCGGGCCGCGATTGCGGGCCGGCGAGAACCGCTCACCGGTCGTCCAGCTGGCTCCCAGCTTCCGGGTCGTAGTGCCCGAAAGGCGGGGTCCGAGGCGCCCCGAGAGTCCGGTTGATAAGGCCGGACGCGCGGGCACCGCTCCCCACTCCACCAAACGACATCACCGGTTGACGCCCTCGAACGAGCGGGGATGGATCGATATAGAACGAAACAGGAACACAAGTCAAATGCAGCGCCGGACGCAACCGACAGTCGATCAATCCACCTTCGGCCGCAGATCGACCACCCGCCGCGTCTTGATCGACCGTTCCTGGTCGTAGATCGTCCCGCGCGCCACGAACTCCACCTCCGGCCGCAGCGACACCGCCCGCTGCACGTCCGCGACCAACCGCTCGCGCAGGGTCGCGTCCTCCGCGTCCCGCTCGACCCGGATCACCATGCGGTCCATGGCGCCGGGCGCGTCGTCGCGCATGAACACGATCTGGAACACGCCGATCGCCGCGACCGCCGACAGCACGTCGATCACCACGTCGGTGTTCACCAGCATGCCGCGACACTTCACAAGGCTGCCGGTGCGGCGCGGCGTCCGCACCACCCGCTCGCCGATCCGCCCGCAATGCGGGCACGGCTCGCGCGACAGCGTGACGATATCGCCGACCAGGTAGCGCAGCAGCACCGTGCCGCGCCGGTGCAGATGGGTGATCGCGAGCATGCCGCCCTCGCCGTCCGGCAGGCGGCGAAAGGTCTCCGGATCGACCACTTCGAGATGATAGAGATCGGGCGTGACGTTCTGGCCGCCCGCGTCCTCGGTGCATTGCACGAGGCCGCCCTGCATCTCGGTGAAGGCATAGCGCGCGCGAAACTGCACGTCGCCCGCGCCGCAGGCCGACAGCAGCGCCTTCATCTCCGCGCGCAACGCCGGCGGCACCGGCTCGCCCGAGGTGATGACGAGGCGCGCGGCCGACAGGTCCCGCCCCTGCCGCCTGGCCTCGTCGAGGAAGCGGCGCACGAAGCTCGGCACGCCCCACAGCACCGTCGGCTTGAACGCCGTCACCTTCTCCAGCGCCTCGCCGAGCGAATGCCGCACCTTGAACTCGGACTGCGCCGAGCCGGTCATGCCGTTGATCACCGGAATGCCGGCGATCATGCCGGAGCGGATCACGCTGAGAAACGCGCCGGTCGGGAAATCCGCGAGCGGATAGAGATTGGCGATCCGGTCGTCGGGCCGCACGCCCTCGGCCTCGTTGCAGCGCCGCGCCTGATCCCAGATCGCATAGGCGTCGTGGGTGGTGTTGTAGAACGGCGAAGGCTTGCCGCTGGTCGTGCCGGTCGTATAGGCGATGTCCCAGAGCACACGCTCCGCCGGCCCGAAGTCGTCCGGCAGGTCGGCCGCCTGCAGGCGAAACGCCTCGGGGTCGGCGATGTAGTCCTCCTTCCGCGTCGGCGGCAGTGAGGCGAGGTCGTCGAGCGAGCGGACCCGCGACGGATCGAGGCCGTGCGTGCGGAAGTGCCTTTTGTAGAACGGGTGCGCGAGGCTGATCGCGCGCATCGTGCGCCGCAGCCGTTCATTTTGCACGTCTTCGATATGAGGAGAGTGATTCAACTGCTGTAAGATTCTCTCATTGTTGCGCCGGCCAGTTGGATCGTAGCAACCGCAATCTCGTACGACAAACCCGGGTACGCGTCGATAATGTCACTCAATGACATTCCATCCGCCAAATTCTCAAACAAGACCTCAACAGGAATGCGCGTTCCACGAAATACGAGTCGCCCGCCCATCACATCCGGATCGGACGTGAATAACGACTGTTGCGACCGGTGAATCATAAATTTGCCTCGCCGTGACGACCTACGAGAGTCGGCTTTGCCTCGACGCCAGCTCATTGCATCGCAGCGAAATGTTGCGATGTGCCAACAGCGGTCTTGGAATCTCGCCTCCTACAGACACAATAGGGCGAGTGCTTACTGTCGTCCCCCAGGTGATTTCAGGTTTGCGGAAACCCATCGCGATCCAGGCGACGATCAGCTTCAAAATAAACTTGCCGGAGTGACCACCATAATTCGGTATGTCATCGGCAAGCTCGACGCCGACCCGCCGCTCTTTTGTCGTCACCCGCATTTCAAGTGTAGCCATCCGGTGAAGGCCGCGGGGCTCAGGCGGCGATCTTCGCGTGAACGGACCGCCAGTTCCAGGGCAACAGC
>JAIESI010000128.1 GCA_019746135.1 Xanthobacteraceae bacterium | reverse complement strand
ACGCAGACTTCTCTTGCCTCGGGAATCATCCCGATCTTGAATCACGACTCACGTTCTATGAAAAGTAGGTACTAGATGTGCCTGCAAGTCGGCGGCGATTGACGGAGAAGCGCGTCAGCACCGCTGACCCGCGCCCTTGCGCCCGAAGGCGCATGCTCCGTTGCTGCTTCGGATTCCCCGCGGCGCATCAGCAAACGGTCCAACCGAGGAGCAGACGATTGCCTCCCGATGCAACGGAAACGCAGCGATACCGGCTATCGTCTCTCACCAGCAAAGGCGCACTCGCCAGACTGGCTGGGATCGGTGCCGTCGTTGCGGCTGTCGCCGCCGCTTTTGCCTATGTCGGCGGCTGGCTTTCGCCGGACCGGCTCAGCCAGGCGCAGATCATCGACAGGTTCGAGCACCTGAACGGTGTACATCCCGGCTTCAGGCGCAACCACGCCAAGGGCGTGTGCGTCGCCGGCAGCTTCGAGAGCAATGGTCAGGGCATGCGTCTGTCCAAGGCCGCCGTGTTCGAGCCGGGCCGCGTGCCGGTCGTCGGTCGTTTCTCTCTTTCCGGCGGCCATCCCTTCATGGCGGACGGACCGAAGGACGTGCGCGCGCTGGGGCTGAGCTTCCGGCCGCTCCATGGCGAAGAATGGCGGACGGCGATGATCAACATTCCGGTTTTCGTCGTCAAAGATCCCAAGGCATTTTACGAGCAACTGCTCGCCACGCGCCCGGACCCGGCAACGGGCAAGCCGGACCCGGCAAAGCTCGCGGCCTTCACCGCCGCCCATCCGGAATTCCCGGCGGCGATGAAAGTGATCGCGGGCCATCCGTTTTCGTCCGGCTTTGCCGACACGCGCTACAACGGCCTCAACGCGTTTCGCTTCGTCAATGCGAACGGCGTTGCGACGCCGGCGCGATGGTCGCTAGTCCCGACCGAACCGGTCGTGCCGCAGACGCCTGAGCCGGCCAAGTCGGAGGACAAGAATTACCTGTTCGACGAACTGATGGCCCGCCTCGCGCGCGGGCCGCTGCAATGGCACCTGATCGTCACGGTCGGCCGGCCGGGCGATACGACAGACGACGCAACGACACCCTGGCCCGCCGACCGCGAACAGGTCGATGTCGGAACGCTGACGGTCGCGCGCGCGGAAACCGAAGCGCCCGGCAACTGCCGTGACATCAACTTCGATCCGCTGGTGCTGCCCTCCGGCATCGAACCGTCCGATGACCCGCTGCTCTCCGCCAGGTCGGCCACTTACTCGGAATCGTTCACGCGGCGCGAGGGCGAGGCGCAGACGCCGAGCGCGGTCGCGGTCCCGATTCCCGGCAAAGGCTCATGACCATGGCGCAGCATCGGCCATTCCCGCTCCTGTCGCGCATCCTGCACTGGACGATGGCGGCCATGGTCCTGGCCATGCTGTTCATCGGCATCGGCATGGTGAGCTCGGTTTCTCAGTATCACCGGCTGGTCGCGATCCATAAGCCCCTGGGCATCCTGGTCCTGATCCTGGTCGCGATCCGCCTTCTAAACCGGCTGCTCAATCCGCCGCCACCGCTGCCGAGCGGGATGCCGGGCTGGCAGCGTGTCGCGGCGCATGGCTCGCATGTCGTGCTCTATGCCTTGATGTTCGCCGTGCCGCTGGTCGGCTGGGCGATGCTGTCGGCGGCGCGCTACCCCATCGTGCTGTACGGTCCGCTGCAATTGCCGCCGATCGCGCCGCAGAGCCCGGTGCTCTTCGCCGTGTTGCGGGAAACGCACACCGTCCTTGCGCTTCTCCTGTTTGTGACCTTCCTGGCCCATTTGGGCGCTGCCTTGATGCATGCGCTGATCTTCCGCGACGACGTGTTCCCCAGCATGACGTCGTTCAGGTTCGCCTGTGACAACAAGCCCGGCCGCACGGAAAGCGAACCGCGAGGCGGTGCGAAAGCGAGTGCCGCCGCGACGGTGGCAGCGAGAGAGTAGAACGCGCTCACGCCGCGCGGGCGACGGCCCGGCCGTTGTGAACGATCCGCAGGTTCGGCTCGACCGGGCTCTTCGATGCGGCGTGCAGGTAGCACGTGCGCGCGGCGATGGTGAGCAGTTGCAGGTGCGTCTCGTCGGGCGCCTCGCCGTTGAGGAACAGGTGCGTGTCGATCGGCTCGGCCACAGCCTTCGGTCCGAAGGCATAGGGATTGAACTGCACCAGCCGCACGCCGCGGATATTCATCTTCATGTTCTCGATGTAGCGCGAGAGCTGGGTCATGTAGCAGAACGCGATGCCGGCCGAGAGCAGCGCAAGTCCGGAGGGCGCGGCGCCCGCGTCGCCTTCGTCGCTCAGAAGCCGGAAATGGCTCGCGCCCGGCACGCCGAGGAAGGTGTCGACCGCGAACAGGCCGTCGCCTGCCTGCCTGCCGTTGCCGAAAATGTTGCGAACGAGCTTGCTGGTCACGGTCGGCGCGGCGAGCTGCGGCTCGCCCTGCTCCACCCGGCCGGTCTTCTCGATCAGATCGCGACGCGCATTCGGGTCGAGCGGCCACGGCGCGCGGGCATAGACGCGGTAGGGATCGCCGGCATCGGGCGCCGGCGAATTGGCGATGCCCTCGACCGGCCGCCGCCGGCCGTTGATATAGAGCGCGAAGGTGTTGCCGGTGAGCGGGGCGCGCAGGAGCGCGATGGCCGGCGAAGCATCCATGGCGGCGGCGACCAGGGCCTCGATCGCATCGGCCGATGCGGCGCTCTGCATCTGAACCTCGATGTCGGGCGCTTCGGCGTGGCCCTCGCCGGTGCCGTGGATGAACGAGCCGGTGAGCCAGTAGTGATTGACGACGCGGATGGCGACGGCGTCGAGCGCGATGCCGCGCCCGGCCGCGAGCGTGCGGATTCGGCCGTACAGGTCGGCCTGCAGGCCGGCGTTGAAGAAGCCGAGCGGAAACGGCGCGAGATCGGTGCCCTTCAGGTGCAGGCCTTCATCCGATGTGAGCCGCCAGACAGGGCCGTCCGCACCTTCGGCCGCCACGGCCTCCTTCTGGTGCCCGGCCATCTGCCGCGCTTCGACCTTGACGACGCCGCGCCCGGACCTGGGCGACGTTTCGCGTCCGCGACGCACCAGGAAAGCCAGCGGATCGCCGTGCATGTCGATCGTGTCGGTCAGGGTCGGGTCCATGGGCTCCTCCTTGGTCCGTTTTTCGCAATATATCGCAAAACGCCGCGTCATCGAAGCGCAGGCGAGCACGGAACCGATTCCCTGTTCATCGCGCCGAAAAATTGTCTAGACTGCGCGCGCAAATCGACGGTGACCGACGATCCGAACGCACGCCTTCAGACGCGCGGCGGTCAAAGGGAGAGGAAGTCATGGCGCACGCCCGCAACCTGTCAGTCGTTCTGCTTTTCGCCGTTTCGCTGATGACCGGATGGGCGGCCGCGCCCGCATCGGCTCAGGACTATCCCAACAAGCCGGTCACGCTGATCGTGCCCTACCCGCCGGGCGGCGCGACCGACGCGATCTCGCGCATCATCCAGGAGGCGATGTCGCAGGCGCTCGGCCAGCAGGTCGTGATCGAGAACGTCGGCGGGGCCGGCGGCATGATCGCGGCGGCGAAGGCTGCGCGCGCCGCGCCCGACGGCTACACCATCCATATCCACCAGGTGGCGCTCGCAGCCGGCATGACGATGTACAAGAACCTCTCCTTCGACGCGGAGAAGGACTTCGTCACCATCGGCCTGATCAACACCGCCACGTCGGTCTGGGCGGCACGCGCAGACCTGCCGCCCAAGGACGTCAAGGAGCTGGTCGCCTGGATGAAGGCGCCCGGCAACAATCCCAAGATCGCGCACGCGGGTGTCGGCTCGTTCGGCCATCTCGCCGGCGTGCTGGTGGCGCAGGAGCTCGGCGTCCCCAGCACCCAGGTGCCGTACCGCGGCGCGGGCCCCGCGCTCAACGACCTGCTCGCGGGGCAGGTCGACATGAGCTCGCAGTCGGCGGTGCAGTCCGGCCCGCTGGTCAAGGCCGGCAAGCTCAAGGGTTACGCGATCATCGGCCGCAACCGCTTCGCCGGCCTGCCCGAGCTGCCGACCATGGGCGAGCTCGGCTACAAGAAGCTCGACCTCGATTTCTGGCACATGCTGCTCGCGCCCGCGGGCACGCCGCGGCCGATCATCGACAAGCTGAACGCGGCGCTACGCCACGCGCTGAAGGATGCGCGAGTCGCAAGGACCTTCGCCGACGGCGGCATGGACATTTTCCCGCAAAGCCAGCAAACGCCGGAGGCCGCGGCCGCGCTGCTCAAGAGCGAGCTCAAGCTCTGGGGCGACGTGATCAAGGCCAATAACATCACGCCGGCGCAGTAGCGAAACAGATCGGCCAAGGAAGCGAGCCAAAGCCATGCAAATGTCGTTCAGCCACATCGGGCTGTTCGTGACCGACTTGCCGAAGATGGTCGAATTCTACACGCGCATCCTGGGCCTCGTGGTGTCGGACCGCGAGATGCGGCAGGACGGCTCGGAGATCGCGTTCATGACCAGCGATCCGCGCGAGCATCATCAGGTGGTGTTTGCCTCCGGCCGCCCCGCCGACCTGACGTACAACATGATCCAGCAGATCTCGTTTCGCGCGCCGTCGTTCGCGGCGCTGCGCGAGACCTACGGCAAGCTGAAGAACGAGCCGATCACCGAGCTTGGCCCGGTGACGCACGGCAACGCCATCTCCTGCTATTTCCGCGACCCGGAAGGCAACCGGCTGGAAATCTTCATCGATATGCCCTGGCACGTGCCGCAGCCATTCCGCATTCCGCTGGAGATGAACAAGTCCGACGAGGAGCTGTTGAAGTTCGTCGAGGACAACGTGCGCGGCACGCCGGGCTTCGTCTCACGCGCCGAATGGACCGCGGGCGTCGCCGAGAAGCTCGGGCATACGCACAAGCACTGACGAGCCAGCGCCGGCGTCAGCGGTCGATGTATTCCGGCGGCGGAGCGCGATAGGTGCGCAGGTCGGTGCGCGGATAGCCGATTGCGCCATTCACGCGCAGGGTCGGCGAGACGTTATGGATCTCGTAGCCCTGTGCGGTGTCGAACCAGATCTGCTCGCCTGGCGATCCGGGAACGGGCGTCGTGCCGCAACCGGCGAGACCCATGGCAGCCAGCGTCGCGAACAACGCAACGGCGGCGTTCCTGATCGATGTCACTGCTGGCCCCCATGGCGATGATTCGCCGGCCCACCATTGAGAGCCGAAGGGCTTAACAAGAAATTAACCATACAAACCCAGCCGATGGCTGGGTTTACGCCGGACCGGCAGGATTACTCCGCAGCCTTCAGCATCGGCGCCGCGCCGGCGCGGAACTGCTCGAACAGCGCCGCCTCGTCGGCCTTGGCGGCGGCGAGGTGGCGCGCCTTGACCGGGCCGAAGCCGCGGATCTTCTCCGGGATGGCGGCAAGGCCGACCGCGAGCGCGTGGTTGTCGGCGCTGAGCTTGGGCAGCACCTCCTTCAGCATCGCCTCGTAATCGGCGATCAGCCTGCGCTCGGTGCGGCGCTCCTCGGAGCGGCCGAAGATGTCGAGCGGCGTGCCGCGCAGGAAGCGGAACGCGGCCAGCACCTTGAACGCCGTCATCATCCACGGCCCGAAGCTCATCTTGCGCGGCTCGCCGGTCGCCGGATTGACCTTGCTGAGCAGCGGCGGCGCGAGATGGAATTCGAAGCGGAGCTTTTCGCCGCCGAGATCGTTGGCGACCTGCTTGAGGAAGGTGCCGTCGGTGTAGAGCCGCGCCACCTCGTACTCGTCCTTGTAGGCCATCAGCTTGAACAGATAGCGCGCGACCGCGTCGGCGAAGCCGCATTTCTCCGGCACCCGCTCCTGCTCGACATCCTTGGCCTGCTCGACCCATTTCCTGTAGCGCTTCGCGTAACGCCGGCTCTGGTAGGCGGTGAGGAACTTGACCCGGCGCGACACCGTCTCCTCGAACGACTGCGAGAGCACCCGGTTGTCGTCGCGCGTCTCGGGCGCGGGACGGGCGATCTCCTCGACCGCGGCGAGATCGAGCGCCGCTCTCCGGCCCCAGTGGAACGCGGCGAGGTTCATCGGCACCGCCTCACCGTTCAGCGCAATCGCCTGCTCGATGGCGGAGGCATGAAGCGGCAGGGTGCCGAGCTGATAGGCGAAGCCGACCATGAAGATGTTCGCGCCGAGCGAGGAGCCGAACAGCGCGGTCGCAAGCCTCGAGGCGTTGACGAAATGCGTGCGGTCGCGCCCGGCCGCATGGGAGATGGCGCGGCGCAGGCGCTCGGTCGGCAGCGAGAAGTCGGCGTTGCGGGTGAAGTCGCCCGGCAGGAACTCCGACGTGTTGATGATCATCGCGGTGCGGCCGGACTTGACCGCCGCCAGCACCTTCTTGTTGCCGGCGACGACGATGTCGCCGCCGAGCACCAGATCGGCCCCGCCGGCCGCGACGCGGATGGCGTGGATGTCCTCGGGCCGCTCGGCGATGCGCATGTGGCTGTAGACCGCGCCGCCCTTCTGCGCGAGGCCCGCCATGTCGATGATGCCGGTGGCCTTGCCCTCGAGATGCGCGGCCATGCCGAGGATGCCGCCGATGGTGACGATGCCGGTGCCGCCGACGCCGGTGACGATGATGTTGTAGGTCTGCGCGATCTTCGGCAGCTCGGGCTCCGGCAGCGCCTTGATCTCATGGTCCTCCGCGACGCCCCTGCCCTTCTTCAGTTGCGCGCCGTGCACGGTGACGAAGGACGGGCAGAAGCCCTTCACGCAGGAGAAGTCCTTGTTGCAGGACGACTGGTCGATGGTGCGCTTTCTTCCCCACTCGGTTTCCAGCGGCTGCACCGACACGCAGTTCGACTTCACGCCGCAGTCGCCGCAGCCCTCGCAGACCAGCTCGTTGATGATGACGCGCTTCTCGGGATCGGGGAACGTGCCGCGCTTTCGGCGGCGGCGCTTCTCGGCGGCGCAGGTCTGGTCGTAGATCAGGATCGTGCAGCCGGGAACCAGCGACAGCTCCTTCTGCACCTGCTGCAGGTCGTCGCGGTGGTGGAAGGTGACGCCCGCCGGCCATGGGGTGCCGGGCGGATATTTCTTCGGCTCGTCGCTGACGACGACAATGCGCTTGGCGCCTTCCGCCGCGACCTGGGCGGCGATCATCGGCACGGTCAGATTGCCGTCATGCATCTGGCCGCCGGTCATGGCGACGGCGTCGTTGTAGAGGATCTTGTAGGTGACGTTGACGCCGGCGGCGATCGAGGCGCGGATCGCCATGTAGCCGGAGTGGTTGTAGGTGCCGTCGCCGATGTTCTGGAACACGTGCGGGCGCCTGGAGAACGGCGCCTCGCCGATCCAGTTGGCGCCCTCGCCGCCCATCTGGGTGAAGCCCTGCGTCGAGCGGTCCATCCACTGCGCCATGTAGTGGCAGCCGATGCCGGCATAGGCGCGCGAGCCCTCCGGCACGACGGTCGACGAATTGTGCGGACAGCCGGAGCAGAAATAGGGAATGCGGACGGCGACGTCCTGGGTTTCGGCAAGCCGCGCCTGCGCCTCTTTCAGCCGCGCGACCCGGCCCTCGAGATTCTCGTCGGTGACGTATTTCAAGAGCCGCTCGCCGATGCAGATCGCGACGTCGTTCGGATCGAGCGCGCCCTTGACCGGGAACAGCCAATTGCCCTGCTCGTCCTTCTTGCCGATGCAGGTGGGCTGGTTGGCGCTGCCGTAAAGCTCCTCGCGGACCTGCACCTCGATCAGCGAACGCTTCTCCTCGACCACGATGATCAGCTCGAGACCGCGGGCGAAGTCCTGCAGCTCCTGCCGGCTGATCGGCCACGGGCAGGCGATCTTGTGGATGCGCATGCCCCAGTCGTTGGCCTTGACCTCGTCGATGCCGAGCTCGTCGAGCGCCTGACGGACGTCGAGATAGCTCTTGCCGGTGGTGATGACGCCGATCTTCGGATTGCGGCCGCCGGAGGTGATGACCGTGTTGAGCTTGTTGACGCGCACGAAGGCGAGCATCGCATCGCGCTTGTGATCGTGCAGCCGCGCCTCCATGCCGAGCACGGTGTCGCCCAGACGGATGTTCAGGCCGCCGACCGGCATGGTGTATTCGTCGGGGTCGGGCAGCATGATGCCGAGCCGGTCGAGGCTGCCGTCGACCACGGCGGTCGACTCCACGGTCTCGTGCATGCACTTCAGCCCGACCCAGGTGCCGGTGAAGCGCGACATCGCCCAGCCGTAAAGGCCGTAGTCGATGATCTCCTGCACGCCCGCCGGGTTCAGGATCGGGATCATCACGTCGACGAAGTTGAATTCGGACTGATGCGCGGTGGTGGACGATTCGGCGGTGTGGTCGTCGCCCATCAGCGCGAGCACGCCGCCGTGCTTCGAGGTTCCGGCGAAGTTGGCGTGGCGGAAGGCGTCGCCCGAGCGGTCCACACCCGGCCCCTTGCCGTACCAGATGCCGAACACACCGTCGTATTTGCCCTCGCCGCGGAGCTCGGCCTGCTGGCTGCCCCAGAGCGCGGTGGCGGCGAGATCCTCGTTGATCGCCGGCTGGAACAGGACGTTGTGCCTGGCGAGATGCTGCGCCGCGCGTTGGAACTGGTAGTCGAGGCCGCCCAGGGGAGAGCCACGATAGCCGGTGACGTAGCCCGCGGTGTTGAGGCCGGCGCGCCTGTCGCGCTCCTGCCGCATCATCGTCATCCGCACCAGCGCCTGGTAGCCGGTGACGAAGATGCGGCTCTTGGTCAGATCGTATTTGTCGTCGAGCGTGACGTGATTGAGCGACATTCGCGGGCAACTCCGCCGGCCAGTCTGCCCCGGCGGAGAAAGCCCCGCCAGAGGCGTTTTGAATCGTTCAAGAGATAGTCCGGCGCGGCCCCGCCAACAATGTCAGGTTGTTGAATAGACGGTGAATTTCCCGGCCGAAGGACGGTGGGCAAGGAAATGTCGGCCGGTGCTTCTGCGGCGCACTTTGGCGCAACGCAGCACAAATTTGCGGGCGCGCGCCGGAGGGCCCTGTGACATGCTGCGTCAGGACCGCTCGCAGGGAGGACAGCCATGGATGACCGGATCAACCGGCGTGACGTTCTCAAGCTCACCGGCGGCGCCGCATCGCTGGCGGCGTTCGGCACGGTTCCCGCGAAGGTCCAGGCGGCCGCGCCGATGCAGGGCGTGCTGCGGCCGGAGATCTACCGCTTCAAGCTCGGCGCCTTCGAGGTCACCAACATCCTCGACGGCATCGTGCAGCGGCCGCCGTATCCGACCTTCGCCGGCAACCTGCCGGCCGCCATGGTCGAGGAACTGGCGAAGGCCAACGGCGTGCCGGGCAACAACTACGAGCAGACCTACGTCAACACCATCGTCAACACCGGCCGCGAGCTGGTGCTGTTCGACACCGGCAACGGCCGGGGGCGCAACCCCACGGTGGGCCGGCTGACGGAGCTGATGGACAAGGCGGGCTACAAGCCGGAGCAGATCGACGTGGTGGTCATCACCCACGGCCACCCGGACCACATCGGCGGGCTGATGACCGGCGACAAGCCGACCTTCGCCAACGCGCGCACTGTGTTCGGCGAGGCCGAGTTCGATTTCTGGCGCAAGGGCGAGAACGTGCGCGAGGCGCGCAAGGCCAACCGCGAGCAGTTCATGAAGGTGGCGGTGCCGCTCGGCGACAAGGCGACGTTCGTGAAGACCGAGAGCGAAGTGGCGCCCGGCATCCGCTCGGTGCCGAGCTTCGGGCATTCGCCCGGGCACATGGCCTACCATGTCGAGAGCAACGGGCAGCGCCTGCTCATTTGGGGCGACGTTGCCAACCACTACATCTTCGCCGTGCAGCGGCCGGACTGGCCCGGATCGTTCGACGACAACCCGGATGCCGCGGTGGCCTCGCGCAAGCGCGTGCTCGAGATGGCGGCGACCGAACAGCTCGCCGTGACCGGATATCACATGCCGTTCCCGGCGCTCGGCTTCATCGAAAAATCCGGCACGAGCTACCGCTGGGTCCCTGCGACGTATCAGTTCAATCTGTGACCGGAACGGAATTCTGCTACGCCGCTGAATTGGCTGGATATTTCTACCGCATCGGAACGGATCGAGGCGGGCCGCGCCGCGACGTCGCGAATTGCACATCGATAACTTGGGTATTTGGGCCCCGGCCGGATAGCGATATCGTCCCGGTGGGTTCAGGGGGCGCTCGCCGGTTCTGCGCCAAGAATCTGTGTCAGGAATCCGCGAGAGGGATTGGTCTCCTCGCGCGCCCACGTGACCTGGAGACGACGCAATGGCCTTCCGGGCAAAGACAATCACCGCCCTGGTGCTGATCGGGGCCGGTCTGGCCGTGCCCGATCTCTCGCTCGCACGCGATCTCACCAAACTCGCCCAATATTCGTCCGAGCCGGGCGCGGTTCTCCCGCCATCGGCGCTCCGGCCCCGCGAGGCTCCTCAGCAGCAACCGCCGACGCGCGGATCGACGCCCGCCCCGAACACAACCACCGCTGCAACCGCAGCCACCGCTGCTCCCGCCGCGAACCCGCGCGAACATCCGAACGCGGTCCGCATCCGCTACGGTGAAATTCTCAAGGGGCGGGATCTCGACAACGAGCTCGCGACGCTGACGCAACTCATTCAGGCGAAACCTGACCTGGCTGCGCTCTACGTCAGCAGAGGCAGCGCCTATCGTTTCAAGGGCGACTACAAAAACGCGATGGCCGACTACAACAAGGCGCTATCGCTCAATCCGAACCTCGCGGTCGCCTACAACAACCGCGGCCTCGCCTCGCTGTGGCAAAGGGACTACGACAAGGCGATCGCGGACTTCAATCAGGCGCTGGCGATCGATCCCAACAATCCGGTGGTCCAGCGCAACCGCAACGACGCTGCGGCGGCCAAACTCGCGCCCGCCAGCAGCGAAGGTGCGGTCACTCCGCAACTCGCTCAATTGGTCGAACTGGCGCGGCAAGGCAATGCCCTGGTCACGGCCCGGGACTGGGCGGGAGCGATCGACCGCTACAGCCGCGCGCTCAGCCTCGACCGCAGCAACCAAGCGGTGTTGCGTCTGCGGGCGCGGGCCTATCAGTCGAACAGCGAATTCGAACGCGCCATTGCCGACTACGACCGGCTGATGACGCTGCGTCCCAACAACCCGGAGCTCCTGAATACGCGCGGCGTCGCCTACAAGAGCTGGGGCCAGGCGGACAAGGCGCTGGCCGACTACAATCGTGCGCTGGTGTTCGATCCAAACTACCTGCCGGCCATCAACAACCGCGGCCTCATCTACAAAGAGCGCGGCGACTACGAGCGCGCGCTGGCCGACTTCAACCGCATTCTGGCAACCAAGCCCGACGATGCGCTGGCGCTGGTGAACCGCGCGACTGTCTACGATCTCAAGGGCGAGCCCGATCGCGCGATCGCCGACTTCGACCGCGCCGTTGCGCTTGAGCCGAACAATCCGCTGTTTGCGAAGCTCAGGCAGGCTTCAATTCTTGCCCGGTCTGGCCAAGCCCCGCCCGCGCCGAGTCCGGCGCCAAGCCCGGCCGCAAACCCAGCGCAAAGCCCGGCCCCAAGCACAGCCCCACGCACGGCGGCAGCACCAACCGCGCCGGCCGTCGCCAGCCAGGGCACTTCGACCACCGTCACGGTCCCCGGTCCGGCCGCGGGCCTCGACGCACGGCTCAAGCCCGCCCGCGATCTGATGGTGCGCGGCGAGCACGCCAAAGCGGTGGCCGAGCTCGACAAGGTGCTGGCACAGGACCGCGACAACACACAGGCGCTCCAACTGCGAGGCATGAGCCATCGGCAGATGAATCAGCTCGACAAGTCGATCAAGGACTACGATCGGGCGGTTACGCTGCGGCCGCGCGACACCGGGGTCAGGTTCGGCCGCGCGCTCACGCATTCGTCAGCCGGCAACATCGACGCGGCACTGGCCGACTTCGAGTACATTCTCCAGCTCGAGCCTCGCCATGCCGCCGCCTATGCGGGGCGCGGGTATCTGTCGATCCGGCGCAACCAGGTCGACGCCGCTCTCGCCGATTTCGACCGCGCCATCGACATCAATCCGGCCATGGCGGACGCGTTCAGCGGCCGCGGGCTGGCGCTGGCCCACAAGGGAAACTTCGACAACGCGCTGCGGGACATCGAGCGTGCCATCACGCTCGATCCACGGCACCCGACCGCTTACTCGCATCGCGGCTTCGTCTTCCTCAGCCGCCGCGAATACGATCGCGCGATCGCGGCCTTCGATCGCGCCATCGAGATCAGCCCCAACGTGCCGGATTCCTACGCGATGCGCGGCAACGCCTATGCGGGCAAGAAGGATTACGACCGGGCTCTGACCGACATCAATCGCGCGCTGTCGATGGATGGCAAGCTCTCGACCGCCTATCTCGCCCGCGCCGCCGTGTTCATTGCGAAAACGGAATTCGATCGCGCCTTGCCGGACCTTGATCGCGCCATCGAGCTGGGTCCCGCGGTTTTGCTGGCGCACTTCAGCCGCGCCAAGGCGTATGAGGCGCTCGGCAACAAGGCCAAAGCGGTTGACGACTACAAGAAAGTCCTGGAGCTGAAGACGGCCACGCCGATCGATGTCCTGACCAAGGTTGAGGCCAAAAAACGCATCGACGCGCTGGGAGACGCCCACGGCGGCTGCCAGCGAACCCGCGATGCGTCCTGCCTGTAGGACGACCGGACCTGCGGCGCGGCAATGGCCCGCAATCCGTGAAGATGTTAGGCTCGGCAGATCGAAACGGAGTCCCTGCCCATGAACGAGCACGTCAAGATCGACACCGCCCAGTCCAGCAAGATGACGCCCGAAGAATGGCAGGCGCGGGTCGATCTCGCCGCGGTGTACCGGCTGTGCGCCAAATACGGCTGGGACGACATCATCTACAATCACTGCTCGATGCGGGTGCCGGGCGAGCCGTCGAAATTCCTGATGAAGCAGCACGAGCTGCTCTGGACCGAGGTCACCGCCTCCAATCTCCGCAAGGTCGACATGAACGACGACCTCGACGAGAAGGCGGGCGTCAACCGGCCGGGCTTCACGCTGCACGGCGGGCTGCTCAAGGGCCGCGCCGACATCAACTGCGTCGTGCACGTGCACACCGAGACCGGCATGGCGATCTCGGGCCTCAAGCACGGGCTGAAGATGGTGTCGCAGCAGGCGATGCGGTTCTACAAGCGCATCGGCTATCACCCCTATGAGGGCATCACCGAGGACTTCGGCGAGCGCGAGCGCATCCTCAAGGCGCTGGGGAGCAACCGCGGCCTGATCATGCACAACCATGGCCTCGTCACCGTGGGCAAGAACGCGCGCGAGGCGTTCATCCTGATGAAGTACCTGATGTCGGCGGCGACCATCCAGCTGCAGATGGAGGCGACCGGCGGCGAGATGATCGAGGTGTCGCCGGAGATCTGCGAGAAGGTCGCGGCGCAGTATCAGACGCATGACGCAGGCCGCGGCGCGGCCGACTGGCCGGCGTATCTGCGCATTCTGGACGGGATCGATCCGGGCTATCGGAACTGAGCTATCCTTCGCCATTCCGGGCCGCCCGAAGGGCGGAGCCCGGAATCCATAACCACTGCTGCGGAGTATGGATTCCGGATCGCGCGCTGTCGCGCGCGTCCGGAATGACGGCGGAGTGTTTTCAGCGCGACGCCAGATAGCCGATCGTCAGCACGATCACCGGCACGAGGTAGAAGAAGTACAGCCCGAGCGGCGCGCGCGGGTCGAGCGCCGACTCGCTCGGGTTGTCCGGGTTGTAGTGCACCTTCAGCTCCGCGCCGAGCGGATAGCGGGCCGCGACCTTGCGCGCGAAGGCGTCCTGGTTGGTGCTCGAGCGGATGATCGACACCTTGTCGCCGCGGTACGTCACGCCCGCGACGGCGTAGCTGTACACGACGTCCGCCCGCACCATCGTGCGCCAGCGTGTGGTCCCCTTGGAGCTTCTGTCGCGCTTCTCATAAGTGCGCACGCCCGACTTCTCGATCCGGGCGGGCGCCGTCGGCCACTGCCTGGCCCGCGCCGAAGCGCGCTGCATGCCGAGCAGGATCAGCGTCCACAGCAGCGCGAAGCCGATGCAGGCGGTGACGAACGGCGCATTCTCGGTGCTGGGAATGGTCGCGGCGATGAAGCCGCCAAGCCATGTGAAGCCATAAATGCCGCCGACGATGACCGCTGCGAACCCCAGCACGATGCCGGCCACGCCCTTCCACACGAAGGCGGGGAATTCGCGCTCCAGCACGGCTTCGGCGCGGTTGTTGGGGTTGTAGTAGACGGTGACCTCCTTGCCGATCGGATACTTCGCCAGCGTCTCGGCGACTTCGAAGTCGCCCAGGTTCTCGCCGACGCTGACGCGGTCGCAGCGGTAGGTCTTGGTGGCGATCTTGTATTCGTAGACCACCTTGGCGAAGTTTCTGATCTCGGTGTCGGTGGAATCGGCACCGCCGCTGTCGACGCTGCGTTTTTCCGACACGGAGACGACCACGCGGCCCGGCACGCTCGGCCAGCGGCTGGCGCGGCGGACCTCGAAATACTTGTAGATCGCGGCAAAGGCGATCAGGCCCGGAATGGCCGCGAGGAAGAGGTAAACGATCCAGATGCCGTCCACGGCACGCCCCAGTCAGACCAATCAATTGGTCGTGCGGACGGGCTCGGAGGTTCAACGATGGGCTCGTGTCCCGGGCGCGGCGCAGCACGAAGCGCAGCGGAGTGATGCGCTGCAGACCCGGGACCGTTCCGAAGGCGGTGTCCGTAACGGTCCCGGATCAGCGGTGCACCGTTCGCGCTGCGCGCTCACGCTGCACCGCATCCGGGACACGAGGGGAAAGACCGCCGTTCCCTTACACCCGGTTGCCCGCGCTCCAGCTCCAGAAATCGCGGCCTTCGTCGCGCATGAACTTTGCGAGCACCATCTTGTGCACCTCGTCGGCGCCGTCGACCAGGCGGGCGGCACGGGCGGCGCGATAGACCCATTCGACGATGGTGTCCTTGGAATAGCCGCGCGCGCCCTGAAGCTGGATCGCCACGTCCGCCGCATGATGCAGCGTGTTGGCGACGTGCACCTTCGCCATCGACACTTCCTTGCGGGCGAAATCGCCCTGGTCGAGCTTCCAGGCGGCGTGCATGGTGAGCAGCCGCCCGATATGGATGTTGTGGCCGACCTCGCCGAGCTTCATCTGCACGCTCTCGCGGTCGGCGAGCCGGATGCCGAAGCCCTCGCGGCGGTTGACGTATTCCTGCGCGATCTCGACGCAGCGCTTCGACCAGCCGAGCCAGCGCATGCAATGCGTCAGCCGCGCAGGTCCGAGCCGCACCTGCACCATCTTCAGGCCGTTGCCGAGGCCGCCGAGAATGTCGTCGTCGTGCACCTCGAGGCCGTCGAACTCGAGCTCGCAATGGCCGCCGTGCTCCTCGGGGCCGAGGATCGGAATGCGGCGGACGATGCGCCAGCCGGGCTGGTCCTTGTGATAGAGGAAGGTGGTGATGCCCTTGCGCTTCTCGTCGGAGGTGCGTGCCGCAAGGATGAAGTGCGAGGCGGCCGCAGCTCCTGTGATGAACCACTTGCGGCCGTAGATCCGCCACTTGTCGCCGTGCTTCTCGGCGTAGGTCTTGATCATCGACGGGTCGGAGCCGCCGCCCGGCGCGGGCTCGGTCATGACGACCGACGAGCGCACCTTGCCCTCGACGATCGGCCTCAGCCACTTCTCCTTCTGGGCCGGCGTGCCGACCTTCTTCAGAAGGTTCATGTTGCCGTCGTCGGGGGCCATGCAGTTGAAGGCGAGCGGGCCGAACAGCGAGCGCGCCGCCTCCTCGTACATCACCGCCCAGGCGACCATCGGCAGGTCCATGCCGCCGTATTCCTTCGGCGACTGCGGCGCCCAGAGGCCGGCCTGCTTCGCCTTCTCGCGGACCGGGGCGAGGCGCTCGTCGGGGATGTTCTCGTGCTCGGAGAAGTTATGCGGATCGGACTCGAGCGGCAGAACGTGCTCCTCGACGAAATTGCGCACGCGGAGGCGCAGGCTTTCGATCTCGGGCGACAGCGTAAAGTCCATGAAGAAGCTCCTTAGGCAAGACCGGCGCACAAACTACCGCAAACAACGCGCGAGGCTCGCGGCGATTGCGCATCTATCCAGAATAGGGAAAACAAGATATTCTACAATCAGTGGTAGGGGAGAGCGCGATGACGGACGCAAGGAGGTTGGTTGCAATTTTTTTGATGTTCATTGTGTCCCTTGCTTACGCACGCGCCGGTGAATGCGACAATCGGAAGACCTGTTACTGCCAGTGCGCCACGATCAAAGCGGACGCGCGCGGCAGCGGTAGTTGCTCAATCGCGGAGAAGACTCAGAACTGGTGCACGATCTCCTACGCCGGAAACACGGGCTCGCTGGGGCGTGACTCCCTCGGCCCTTCGTTTACTACCGCCAGTACCGTCTTGAACCTTCCGGATCACCGAACTCCTGACTACGTGCAACGTGTCAGAGCGGCCCAAGCCGCGTTGTTTCAGCCGTCTGCGATGCAGGCCATCATCGCTGGCCAGCCGCCGTCCCCGGAAGCGCTTCTGCTGATGATCCGGTCCAGCTACGTTTCGAGCGTCTACGTCAACCGGGACGAATTGGGCGCGCTCGACGGACAATTGGCTGAGCTGTTCACCAAGACCGAAACCGCGTCCGCGGTGTCGCGGGCTATTGCTGGAATTAGACCGTTCGAGGGGGCCAATGTCGTTGCCACCAGGGGATATTTCCGCTTGCGATCGGGAGAAATGAATGTGCGCTTCGTGTGGCGAGAGCTCTTACCCGAATAGAGGTTTCCAGCGATGACCGACCATGATGCCCAGAAGGCCGACGGACTCGGGAACGGTGTCATTGCGCTCGCCGATCGTCTTCTTAAGCTAATTCCCCGCCTGCAGAAGCCAATCCACTTGATCGCATTTCTAGCGGTCATCGGCTTAATTCTGATTTACGTGATAGCCGGCGTCCCGTTGCAAGCCATTCTTTTCGTTCTTGCAGCGATTATGCTGCTTCTGCTTTTTGTACACGCACCGACGTTTCTCGTGGGCGGGCCGGTCGTCATCATCGTATTTCTGGTTGGTGTATTCGTCTGTATTCTAGCGACCCTTTGCCTTGGCGTTTATTTCGCCCTCGCCCACGGTACGCCCCCATCAAGGTCAACCTGGAATAACAGCGGCAAGGTGCCGCTCGTTGAGCTGATCACGCCAGTCAACGCACGAGAAGGCTACAATTTTTCTTATGCATCGGAGCCTCCGGCGTCTGACGCGGAAGAAACGATCAAGAACCTCGTACTTCGGACTCCCGTACCAATCGAACGGTCAAGTTTTGCCGAAGTTTTTCGCGAGCTGGCACGGCTCAATCGCCCCTGCCTACGTTCCGAAGTCGCAGGGACCGAAATCAAGCTGATTCTCGATCGCAAATCATCGGCATTCGAACGTGACACGGATGGCTACAACATCTGCAAGACTCGCCCCTCCTAGCCGCGGATTGCGACGACCTGGCCGCCGTCGCACACCACCGTCGTTCCCGCCATGTAGCCGCCGGCGTCCGAAGCAAGCAGCAGCAGCGCGCCGTCGAGATCGCCGTCCTGGCCGAAACGGCCGATCGGAATGTCGCGGGTCAGACTCGCGCCGGGCCCGCTCAGATATTCGCGGTTGATGTCGGTGACGAACCAGCCCGGCGCGATCGCGTTGACGCGCACGCCCTTGAAAGCAAGCTCGAGGCCGAGCGTCTTGGTCATCTGGATGACCGCGGCCTTGGCCGCGGCATAGGCCACGGTGCCCTTCGATACGCTGATGCCGAGCACCGAGGCGATGTTGATGATGGAGCCCTTTTTGTTCGCGGCGAGCATCCGCCGCGCCGCCTCCTGGGCCCAGAAGAACACCGCGTCGAGATTGGTGCCGACCACATGCCGCCATTCGTCTTCGGAGAGGTCGGTGGCACGGGTGGAATGGGCGACGCCGGCGTTGTTGACGAGGATGGTCACGGTGCCGAGCGCCTTTTCGGCCTGGTCGAAGGCGCGGTTCATCTGCGCGCGGTCGAGCACGTCGGCTTCGATGGCGATGGCCTTGCCGCCGGCCTTCTCGATCCGGACTTTGGCCTCGGCAAGCCTGTCGGCCCGGCGCGCCACGAGGGCCACCGATGCGCCGTTGGCGGCGAGAACCTCGGCGAAGCGAAGGCCAAGGCCACCCGAGGCGCCGGTCACCAGCGCCACACGGCCCTTGAGATCGAAGATTTCAGCAGCCTTCATGCTCCTCCCTCATTTTCCTCCATAAAGCGCATGCGGCAGGGCGGTCGCAAGCCCCGGCAGATACCACAGCACCACCAGGGCGAAGAGCTGGATCGCCACGAACGGAATGATGCCGAGATAGATGTGCCGCGTGGTGATCTCCGGCGGCGCCACGCCGCGCAGGAAGAACAGCGTCGGCCCGAGCGGCGGGTGCATGTAGGAGGTCTGCAGGTTCATCGCCATCATCACGCCGAGCCAGATCGGGTCGATGCCGTGCAGCTTGAGCAGCGGCACGGCGACGATCGGCACCACGACGAAGATGATCTCGAACGCGTCCATCACGAAGCCGAGCAGGAACATCGCCACCATCACCGCCAGGATCGCGCCGGCCGCGCCGCCCGGCAGATGGCCGAGCGCGCGATGCACCATGTCGTCGCCGCCCAGCCCGCGGAATACGAGGCTGAACAGCGTGGCACCAATGAGGATGACGAAGATCATGGCGGTGACCTGCGCGGTGCGCCGCACCACGTCGCCGAGCGCACCGCCGAGCGTCCGCTTGAGCGCGGCGAGCAGGATCGAGCCGACCGCGCCGACCGAGGCCGCTTCCGTCGGCGTGGCGATGCCGCCGAGGATCGAGCCGAGGACGGCGAGAATGAGCAGGATCGGCGCGACCAGCACCGCGATCAGCCGCCGCGCCAGCGCGAAGCCCTTGGGCGCGGCGGGATCGGGCGGGATCGCCGGCGAGGTGTGCGGGAAGACCACCGCCATGAACACCAGATAGAGCAGATACATCGCCACCAGCGCGAAGCCCGGGACGATCGCGCCGGCGAACAGGTCGCTCACCGTCAGCGACGACGGCGCGAAATTGCCGGCGGAAAGCTGCGCCGCCTGGTAGGCGGTGGAGAGCTGGTCGCCGAGCAGCACCAGCACGGTGGCGGGCGGGAAGATCTGCGCCAGCGTCGCGGTCGCGGCGACCGTGCCCGCGGCCAGCGCCTTGTCGTAGCCGTACCGCAGCATGGTCGGCAGCACGATCAGGCCCATGGTGACGGTGGTCGCGCCGACCACGCCTTTGGCCGCGGCGAGGAGCGTGCCGACGATGGCGACCGACACGCCGAGGCCGCCCCGCAACGAGCCGAACAGCCGCCCCATGGTTTCCAGCAGATCCTCGGCGATGCGCGAGCGCTCCAGCATCACGCCCATGAAGATGAACAGCGGGATGGCGAGCAGCACCTCGTTGGTCATCACGCCGGTGACGCGCTGCGGCAGCGCGCCGAGGAACGAAAAGCTCATCGCGCCGGTGAGGTGGCCGAGGCCGGCGAAGGCAAGCGACACGCCGCCCAGCGTGAGCGCCACCGGATAACCCGCGAACAGCAGCACGCAGACGGCGACGACCATCAGAACGGCAAGCGTCTCGGGAAGCCCCATTTACGGCTCGCCCTGGCCGCGCAGCACGTGCGCCGCCTTGATCGCCTGCGACACGCCCTGCAGCGCCATCAGCAACGCGAAGGCCGGGATCAGCGTCTTGAGCAGGAACACCGCGGGAATGCCGCTGGTCTCGCGCGAGCGCTCAAAGATCGCCCAGGAGCGCGCGACGTAGGGCCAGGCGAACCAGGCCAGCACCGCCATGAACGGCAGCAGCAGCAGCACCGAGCCGCAGAGGTCGACCAGCGCCCTCGTTCGCGGCGAAGCGTCGGCATAGAACACGTCGACCCGCACATGGCCGCCGACCGCAAGCGTCCAGGCCGCGGCCAGCATGAACATCGCCGCGTGCGCATAGATGATCGATTCGGAGAGCCAGATCGAGCCGTGGCCGAACACGTAGCGCAGCACCACCACCGCGAATTGCACCGCCACCACGAACAGGCAGGCCCAGGCGGCGGCGCGTCCGATCGCCGCATTCAGGCGGTCGATGCGTCTGGCGAATGCCAGGGATGCCGACAGGGTGCAGGCCGTTTCCGACATTGGTATAGTGTAGCCCAAATCAGATGCTGGAGGTTCCCGTGGCACACGATCATGATCACGACCACGATCACGAGCATGGCTCGGAGCTGTCGGAAATGCAGCTCCGGGTGCGCGCGCTCGAGACCGTTCTGACCGAGAAGGGCTACATCGACCCGTCGGCGCTCGACGCCATCGTCGAGGCCTACGAGACCAGGGTCGGCCCGCGCAACGGCTCGGTGGTCGTCGCCAGGGCCTGGACCGATCCGGAGTTCAAGAAGGCGCTGCTTGCGGACGCCACCAAGGCGGTCGCTTCGATGGGGCACATGAGCCGCGTCGGCGACCATCTGGTCGCGGTCGAGAACACGCCGCAGCGGCACAACATGATCGTCTGCACGCTCTGCTCCTGCTATCCGTGGGAGGTGCTGGGCCTGCCGCCGATCTGGTACAAGTCCGCACCGTACCGCTCGCGCGCCGTGAAAGACCCGCGCGGCGTGCTCACCGACTTCGGGATGTCGATCCCCAAGGACACGGAAATCCGGGTGTGGGACTCCACCGCCGAGACCCGCTTCATCGTGCTGCCGATGCGGCCCGCGGGCACCGAGGGCTGGAGCGAGGAAAAGCTCGCCGATCTCGTCACGCGCGACTCGATGATCGGCACCGGCCTGCCGCTCGATCCCAACCAGGTAAAGGCGGGGTAACGCGATGGACAGCGTTCACGACATGGGCGGCATGGACGGCTTCGGCAAGGTCGAGGTCGAGCAGAACGAGCCGCCGTTTCACGCCAAGTGGGAAGGCCGCGTATTGGCGATGCAGCGCGCCATGGGCTACGCGGGCGCGTGGCACATCGACCATTCGCGCTTTGCCCAGGAGAGGCTGCCGCCGGTGACCTATCTCGGCGCGTCCTATTACAAGCGCTGGGCGCTGGCGATGGAGAAGAACCTCACCGAGCGCGGCTTCGCCACGCCGGACGAGCTGAAGGCCGGCCACGCGTCGTCGCCGGGCAAGACGCTGCCGCGCAAGCTGACGCCGGACGTGGTCTCGGCAGGGCTGTCGCGCTCCTCGTTCTTCCGGCAGCAGCAGGGGCCGCAGAAGTTCAAGCCGGGCGACAGGGTGCGGACCAAGAACATCCATCCTAAATCGCACACCCGGCTGCCGCGCTACGCCCGCGACAAGGTCGGCGTGGTCGAGCTGTGCCACGGCTGCCACATGTATCCGGACTCGGTCGCAGCCGATCAGGGCGACAATCCGCAGTGGCTCTATACCGTGGTGTTCGACAGCCGCGAGATCTGGGGGCCGGACGCCGATCCGACGCTGAAGATCTCGATCGACGCGTTCGAGCCGTATCTCGAACCCGCCTGATGACAACCATCGACCCCGCAGCCGCCCGCCGCGCGCAGGAGGCGGTGCCGAGCATTCCCTGCGACGCCGAGGGGCCGGTGTTCCGCGAGCCCTGGGAGGCGCAGGCGTTTGCGATGACGCTCGCGCTCTACGACCGTGGTCTGTTCAAGTGGCCGGAGTGGGCGGCCATTCTCGGCGACGAGATCAAGAAGGCGCAAGCCGCGGGCGATCCCGACACCGGCGAGACTTATTACCAGCACTGGCTCAATGCGCTGGAGCGGATCGTGACCGAGAAGGGCGCGACCGACCCGGCCACGCTGCGCCGCTATCACGACGCCTGGGATCACGCCGCGGATCGCACGCCGCACGGCGCGCCGATCGAGCTGAAGCCGGAAGATTTCCGGTAGCTCGGACGGTGCCCATCCCTCCCCGCGAGGGGAGGGTCCGCGCGAAGCGCGGGGGTGGGGAAAGGGTGCCACACGAGAGATTGTCGTGCGTAGCACGTTTTCCCCACCCGGCTCGCTTCGCTCGCCACCCTCCCCTCGCGGGCTACGGGATTCACACATCTCAAAAACCGAATCCAAAACAGAGACTTAGATGACCCCC
>JAIESI010000255.1 GCA_019746135.1 Xanthobacteraceae bacterium | reverse complement strand
CCTTACTCAGTTCCACGCCATCAAGCATGGCTGGAGACTCCGAAATGTGTGAATCTCGTAGCCTCGCGGGGAGGGATAAGACCGCCCGTGTTGCGGGCGATTTCAGAGAGGCGGGCGCCGCCGTCTGAGAACCGCTATCGTCCGTTGCCGCTCTAAAATCAGGAAACATCATGGCTCCGCGTATCGTCGTCGTCCCGCCCACCCATGCCGACATCGCCGAGATGGCCAAGAACATGGCGCCCTCCGGCTTCGAGCTTGTCGTCTCGCGCGCCGACCGCGCGGCGCTCGAGCAGGTTCTGCCGGCCGCCGAATACCTGGTCTGCTATCCGAACGTCCGCCTGGACGACGCGCTCTACAAGCTTGCGCCGAAGCTCAGGCTCTATCAGCTTCTCAGCGCCGGCTACGACGACGTCGACCTGGAGGCTGCGCGCCGCGCCAAGGTGCCGGTCTGCAACAACGGCGGCGCCAATGCGATCTCGGTGTCCGAGCACGCCATCATGCTGATGCTCGCGGTGTCGCGCCGGGTGATCTGGCAGCACGGCAATGTCTCGGCCGGGCGCTGGCGCGGCAACGGGCCCGCGCCGATGATGTACGAGGTGTTCGACAAGACGCTCGGCATCATCGGCCTCGGCACCATCGGCAAGAAGGTGGCGCGCATCGCCCGCGCGCTCGGCATGCGCGTGCAGTACTACGACATCGCCCGGCTGCCCGAGCACGAGGAGGATGCGCTGGGCGTCCGCTTCCGCCTTCTGCGCGAGCTTCTCGCCAGCTCCGACATCGTCACCATGCACGTGCCGCTCAACGATTCGACCCGTCACATGATCGGCGCAAACGAGCTTGCGCTGATGAAGCCGACGTCGGTGATCGTCAACACCAGCCGCGGGCCGGTGATCGACGAGGCGGCGCTGACCAGGGTGCTGGCCGACCATAAGATCTTCGGCGCCGGCCTCGACGTGTTCGACCAGGAGCCGCCGCCGCCGGACAATCCGCTGTTCAAGCTCGACAACGTGCTGCTGACCTCGCACTTCGCGGGGCCGACCTGGGACAACCACACGGCGCGCTTCCGCAACGCCTTCGACAACGTGCAGCGCGTCGCGCGCGGCGAGAAACCGCTGTGGGTGGTGCCGGAATTGGCTGAGCTTTCGTAGCCTTCGTAGGGTGGGAAAAGGCGCGCACCAGCGCGTTCACGCGCGTCTTCGACGCGCTATGGCCGTGCCCACCTCTTTCTTGTCGCACCAAGTGGTGGGCACGCCGCTTCGCGGCTTTGCCCACCCCTGCGTTGCTGCTTTCCTGGCCGAGCTTGTGAGCGGATAATCGCTCTCAGCGCGGCAGATAGCTCAAATCGGTGAATTTCATCGACGTCGTCTCGGCCTTGATGTCGCCCAGCTCGACCAGCGTTCGCGCGGTGGTTCGGACGATCTCTTCCGGAATCGCAAGCTTGCGGCTGAAGGGCTTCAGCTCGCCGATGTAGTAGTCATAAGTCTCCTTGGCGATGTCCGGCGCGACGTTGGTGTTTCGCGCGAGAATGGCGATGGCTTCGTCGCGGTTGGCCGGCTCATAGAGCCAGTCGACGGCGTCGGACAGCGCCTTGAGGTAGGCCCGCGCGGTCTCGGGGTTGTCGCGCAGCCACTGCGGCCGCGCCAGGACCGTCAGGAACCCGTAGTCCTTGCCGTAGGCGCCGATATCGACGAGCTTGCGGTAGCCGCCTGCGGTGGCCCGGAAATCGAATGGCTGCGTCAGCAGCGCCGCCTGCACACTGCCCCCTGCGAGCGCCGCATACCGGTTGGGCGTGGCGCCGGCATAGAGCTGCTCGACGTCGTCCGGCTGCATTCCCTGTTCTCTCAGCCAGCGGTTCCAGACGGTCGTGAGCAGGTCCTTGGCGAACGGCAGGATGATGCGTTTGCCTTTCAATGCGGCCGCCGACGTAACGTCTTTCGACGTCATGATGGAATAGGGATACTTGGTCACCATGCCGCCGACCAGAACGGCGTTGCCGCCATTGGCGACCGCGCGGATCGCCGTGTCGAAGGTCGAGGACGCGACATCGAACGAGCCGGCGACGAGCTGTTGCACGGTGTTGGCGACGTTGCCGACATAGAAGGTCTCGGGCTCGACGCCCGCGCGGCGGAAAAATCCCTTGTCGTTGGCGATGAAGTTCGCCCAGTTCGGCGCGGTCTTCGACACCTGACCGTCACTGAGCTTCTTGACCGTCTGCGCCTGCGCGCTCGCGACCGGCAGGAGCAGGGCGGCGCAAATCGATAGCGGCAAAACGAGGCGTGCGGGTTTCATGGCGTCGCTCCTTCCCAAATCCGTCGTTCTTTTGCCGGTCGGACGGAAGCGATGGTAGCGCGCGGGGGAGTGCGCGCAAACGGGCGCGTGACGTTGACCTCTATTCCACTGGCCCGCGAGCCTGGCCGCGACCGCTGCGAACAGCCGCTTGACGAAATCCTCACCGCCCCCTGGCCGATGCGTACTTCTTCACAACGCTTTCCTGTTTCGGCAGGGTTCTGGTCTCCCGTGCGATCTGCAGGCAGGTCTCGCGCCGGCTCAGCTTCGGCAACGGGCGGAGCCGCAGGTGATGGCCTGTCATTGAACTTGCTGAGCCTTTACGGTTCCGGAAAACATGCATCTGGCCTGCGCGTCTGGAATCGGAGAGACAAATCCGCATTCCTCGATACGAATGGCGGCGAGGATGTCTTCGTCATTTGATGCCGAATTCGGCTGGCCGGCAAACAGAATGGATCGGTCGACCGTCAGCTCGGAAAATCCTTCGTCGGTTGGTGCCAGCTGCACGCGATCTGGCGTTTCCGACGCTGTGGGAAGAAAGCGTCCGCTGTCATCCAGCACTCCCCATCGATATTTGAGAAAACCCGAGGACGAGCCTTGTGAATTCGTCCAGGTCACCGAGCCTTGCAGGGACAGCACGACGGCCTTGCGGCCTTGTCGCGGGATGGCGACGATTCGCTGCGTATTCGGCCCCCCTGCGACTGAAATATCGGCGGCCGGTTGCGCGAAGCCGATGCTCGGCACCAGGGTCGTTGCCCACGCTAAGAGCGTTGCCGACGCCGATGCAGCAACGATCGCAGAACGCCGGCATGGGTTCACAACTGACATGTTTGAAGCGCCTTCAGCGCCCCCTGGTCGATGGGCTCTTCTTCACGAAGCTCTCCAGCTTCGGCAGGGTTCTGGTCTCGCGTGCGATCTGCAGGCAGGTCTGCAGTTCGACGTAGCTGGGCATTTGACCGAGCGCCGCCTCCTGCGCGCAATGCACCCGGTCGTTCGGCGGAAATTGCGTCCACTGCTGGACCAGCTTGTCGTGGGCGTCCTTCTCCTCCGCCATGCAGGCGGCGACGCTTTGGTTGTCGACTGTAATCCCGAGGCTGGCGCTGGCCGCCGCCGCGGCGCGGCAGCCCGATTCATAGTTGATGTTGGGTACGCCGTCGGCCGCGGCGACCACAAGCTGCGCAGCGACGGCGATTGCGGTGAACGGAAAAGCCATGACGGCCTCCTGCGCTGGGGCGATTATCCGGGCGTTCGAACGGCGGCCCCGCGCCTATCCGAACGCAAACACCCGCTTCCAGTCCTTCTTCATGTCCGCCAGAGCCCACTTGTCCACCGCCGCGGCATCGAGGGCAAGGTCGAGCCTTCCGAAGTGCGACCGGCGGTCGTAGGCGTATTCGCGCTCGGCGTCGGTGTGATGCACGATCAGTCCGAGCCGCACGCCGCTGCCGCTCATCGTCGTCCATTGCAGCATTTGCAGATCGCCGTCCGAGTTGCCGAACGCGGCGACCGGGCGGCGGCCGATGTGCTGGTTGATGCCGACCGGCTTGCCGGCCTTGTCGTCGATGAAATTGATCTGCGGCAGGCGGAACAGCCTCGGCTGGCCGTCGCGCATCTCGAACCTCGTCTTGATCGAGGAGCCGACCACCTGCTCGGGCGGAATGCCATAGATCGTCTCGGTCCATGGCCGCATGAACTCGATGCCGCCGCCGGAGACGATGAAGGTCTTGAAGCCGTTGGCGCGCAGATACGCCAGCACCTCCAGCATCGGCTGGTAGACGAGCTCGGTGTACGGGCGCCTGAACCGGGGGTGGCGCGCGGTCGCAAGCCATTCGGAGACGGTCCTGGTGAACTCGTCCACCGTCATGCCGGCGTGCGTCACCGCCATCAATTCGATCAGGCCTTTCTCGCCGGACGCGGCCAGCGCCTTCATGTCGCCGTCCAGCACCGCCTTGAACGGCTGCCTGGTCTTCCAGGTCGGGTTCTGCGGCGCGAGCGCCCTGACGCGGTCGAGGATGAAGGCGAGCTGCACGTACATCGGCTGCTCGACCCACAGCGTGCCGTCGTTGTCGAAGGTGGCGATGCGCTGGTCCGGCGGCACGAAGTCCGGGCCGCCCTGCGTGGTGACGCGGGCGACGAAGCTTGTGATCGACGATTTGCATGCGCCGTCGTTCCAGGACGGCAGCGGATCGGCCTGCGCGAGCGCGGAATTGGCGCGCAGCAATCCGGTGAGCGCGGGCATCACCGCGAGCGTCGAGAGCAGGATACGGCGGCTGAAGCCGCGGGAAGAAGGCGGGTTCGGTTTCATCTCATCGGTTCTCCGGCGGACAGCGGCGATTGACGACGAAATTCCCAAGGCAAGCCGTACCGGACCGGTGTTGGCGGGCGTCCGAAACAGGGCGCCCGCCAGGTGAACGTCAGTGTGGGCGTCAGTGTCAGCGTCGGACGTCAGTCCGACCGGCCTTTCGCGTTCTTGATCTGCTGTATGACCTGGTCGAGATTGTAGCTCGCCGGGTCCTGCAGCGCCGGGAACTCCTTGTAGGATTCCAGCTCCTTCAGCCACAGCGCCTGGCCGATCGGCAGCATGTTCCAATCGTAGACGTAGGCGGTGGAGGGTGAGCCGATTGAGCCGCTCATGCCCATCAGCGTCTTGTATTGAGAACCGATCGAGGTCTCGAACGGATCGCGCTTGATATTGACGACCTGGGCCCAGTGATAGGGTTGCACGCCCGAGATGAAGCCGGCCGGCGAGTCGGAGACCATCGCGAAGTAGATCTTCCAGTTCTTGTACCGCACCGCCGACGGGTCTTTGCCTGAATAGTAGAAGAACGTGTCGCGCGCCGACTTTTCCGCGCGACCGGCAAGGTATTCGGTCTGGTCGACGCCATCGAGCTTGGTCCTGACGAAGCCCGGATAGCTGCCGGCCATGATCCGTCGGTTCAGCGCATCGCCCTGGTCTCCGCCGGCGATGTTGGCGAGCGTGGGCAGCCAGTCGAGCGCCGCGAACATCTCGTTCTTGACCGTGCCCGGCCGGATGACGCCCGGCCAACGCACGAGCAGCGGCGCGCGCATGCCGCCTTCCCAGGTGCTCAGCTTGCCGCCCTTGAAGGGAGTCGTGCCGCCGTCCGGGAAGCTGATCGTCTCGGCGCCGTTGTCGGTGGTGAACACGATGATCGTGTTGTTGAGCTGGCCCATGTCTTCCAGCTTCTTGATGACGACGCCGACGTTGTCGTCGAGCTGCTTCATGCCGGCTTCGTTGAGGCCCCAGTCCTTGCCGCCGGGCTCGCCGATCATGGCGTTGTATTTGTCCGACAGCATGGTCGTGATGTGCATGCGTGCCGGGTTGTACCAGACGAAGAACGGCTTGTTGGTCCGCCGGGGATCGTTGCGGTCGAGGAAGTCGACGACCTTGGCGGAGATTTCCTCGTCCACCGTCTTCGAACGCTCCAACGTCAACGGGCCCTCGTCCCGGCACGTCTGGTTCGCCGCGGCGCCATTGGAGGACCTGCACGCGAGAACAGGACGCGGCGGCGTCAGGCAAACCGACGTCCGGGGATCCACCGCGCCGGGAACCGGGGGAAGACCCGGGATCGGCGTGTTGATGCACGGCGGAGCGACGGTCTGCTGGGTCGGGGTCTTGTTGATGTCGGGGAAGCTCACGCCCTGCATCGCATCGAGGTGATACAGATAGCCCCAGAACTCCTGGAAGCCGTGCGCGGTCGGCAGCGCGTCGGTGTGATCGCCGAGATGGTTCTTGCCGAACTCGCCGGTGTTGTAGCCGAGATCGAGCAGGACCTTTGCGACTGCCGGCGTGCCGGGCCGCAGGTAGGACGGGCTGCCCGGCAGTTGCGGCGGGATCATGCCGGTGCGCAGCGGATGCATGCCGGTGAAGAAGGCGTTGCGGCCGGCCGTGCAGCTCTGCTCGGCGTAGTAGTGCGTGAAGATCGCACCTTCGCTGCCGATGCGATCGATGTTGGGCGTTTCACCGACCATCAGGCCGCGATGGTAGATGCTCGGCTGCATCAGGCCGATGTCGTCGCCCATGATGAACAGAATGTTGGGCTTTTGCTGCGGCTGCTGTTGTGCCGCCGCCGGCGTGCTGCCCGGTCCGGACAGCGAGAGCGACATCAGCGTCGCCGCGCTGATCAGCGCGGCACAGGACCTTGTGTGCAAGCCTCTCATGGTCTTGCGCAAGGCGTCCCGGATGCTCGGTGGTCTGTTGTTGAGTATGCAGTCAGACATGGCGTCATCCTCCTGATGGTGATGCGTCAGGGGCCTCTCGCCTGATGCATCGGAAACCGAGATGGCTCGTCGATGTGTCGACCGGCTCCGCGTGGCGCGCCGCCGGCCGGTAGCGGCGGCAGTAATTCGGTGCGCACAGGTGCGAGCCGCCCTTGATGACCTTGCGCGGAATTTTGATGTTCGGCAGCGCCGGGTCGTAGCTTCCGTCTTCGCGTCCGCCGCGCGGGTTTTCCGGGATGCAGCACGCTTTCGCCGCGTCGGGCTGGTGCTTCGGCATGTACCAGTCCGTGGTCCATTCCCAGACGTTGCCGGTCATGTCGTGCAGGCCGTAGCCGTTCGGCGGAAACGCCGTCACCGGCGAGGTGCGTCCGAAGCCGTCCTGGTTGAGGTTGTGGCGCGGGAATTCGCCCTGCCAGGTGTTGGCCATGTGCTTGCCGCCGGGCGTGAGTTCGTCGCCCCAGGCGTAATCGGCCCCGTCGAGGCCGCCGCGCGCGGCGAACTCCCACTCGGCCTCGGTCGGCAGATCCTTGCCGGCCCATTTCGCATAGGCCAGCGCATCGCCGAACGTCACGTGCACGACCGGATGGTTGTCGAGCGCGTTGATGTCGCTCTTCGGGCCGTAGGGGCGACGCCAGTTCGCGCCCTTCATCAGGCTCCACCATTCGCCGAAGTTGCGCAGATCGACCGGTCCGTCCGGCGGTGTGAAGACGAGCGAGCCGGCATAGATCATGTGCGGCAGCGCGCCGGGATAGCTCGCAGGGTCGGGCGCGATCTCGGCGAAGGTGACGTGGCCGGTCGCTTTGACGAACTCCTTGAACTGCCGGTTGGTCACCGGCGTGCGGTCCATCCAGAAGCCGTCGACGGTCACGCGATGGACCGGCGCTTCCTCCGGATAGTGCCGGTCCGATCCCATGCGGAACATACCGCCGGCGATGAAGACCATGCCGGGATGGTTCCCGGGAGGACGGTGCGCAATTCGCTCTGCGACATCCAATGCTGTCACGGCATCCTCGCGAGCGCGCGGCCAATCTTGGCAACGAAAGCTGGCGGACATCAAAACGACTGACTATGCAAAAACTGACAGTGGTGCGACGTTGAATGGCCTGCGCGGCGTTGGCCGGTGCTCATTCGAGCGGCGTGCTCGAGCACCCTGCCGCCCCAACAGAGCGCTCCGATTTGTTCCTGAGCGGCCACGGCGACATCCCGGCCGGCGTCCAGGCGACGAAGTCCGGCGCGGAGGATTTTCTGACCAGGCCCGTGGCCAAGGCGACGCTGCTTGACGCCATCGAGCGGGCCCTGAGGCGTCAAAGAGAAACCTGCGAGCAACACCGGCGGCTCGCGCAATTTCGCCAGCTCGTGGCTTCGCTTCGCCCCGCGAGCTGGATGTTTTCATGCGGGCGGTTCGCGGCAAATTGAACAAATGAATCGCCCGTGAATTGGCAATGGCGGAGCGGACCGTGAAGGCGCATCGCCATAACATCATGCAAAAGCTCAATGTGGGTTCGGTCGCCGAAGCGGCTTCGATGGCCGAAAAGTCGGGTTTGTCGGTTGATCCTGTCGCGTCGGCAAGGCAGCCGGCTCTGCCTGATCTGGCGCTTCGCGAGCCGGCGGAAAATGTTCCGGACTCGATACAAGAACTTCATGCCGCAACGATTGTTGCGCGTGCGACCACTATTGCCCCAAAGGGCAAAGCGACTGCCCATATGGTCAATATCGCCTCCTCACGGTCCTGATCGAGGATCGCCCCATGCCGATGGAAGGGTACGATCCATGTCTTCCTCACCGTGTTCTTCAACGCGCTTCTCGGCGCAACAGTCGTCCGAGCCAAAATCGATCCCGGGAGGGCGGGATCGGCAGCACTATCGCCAGATCGTCGAGTTGATCGAAGACATGGCGCGCGGACCGACTGATGAACCGCTGCACATCGATCATATCTGCCGCGCCGCGGGCGTGAGCCAGCGCACGCTGCGCAACGCCTTTCAGGAGATCCATGGATCGCCGCCGTACCGGCATCTGCGGACGATGCGGATGGGCGAGGCGAGGAAGGCACTGCTGTCGCCGGCGAGTTCGACCCAGACAGTCACCGAAGTGGCGATGCACTTCGGGTTTCTCGAGCTCGGGCGCTTCTCGGTCGAATACCGGCGAGCGTTTGGCGAGTGCCCCTCCGCGACGTTGCGGCGGGCGGTGGCAGCCGTCCGGAACATGGAAGCAAGTCGCCGCGCGCGGATGAGCGGAATGTTGTCTTTGGTCACCCCGTCACGGGCCTGAACGATGCAGGCGTGTCGCCGAGTGCGCTTGTTCGTCGAGTGCGCTTGTTGGTCCGGCGGCGGTACCAAGTCGGGGGGCATCCGGTGGATTGTTCTCGCGGGACGCGGCATTGTTGTTTCTCGATCGCCTGCCGCAGCCGCCGTGCGGAGAAAAAATCCGGCCGTTGGGCGGCGCCTATGCAAAAAGCGGCGCGCCCCAAAGCTTCACGTTCGTCCGGATCCGGACGATTGCCGGAATTGCACAGTGCGCCGTGACCGCTTCGGTAGTCTGCCCTGAGCGCGAGAGGGCCACGCGCAAGAGTCCGCTTGCGCCGAAGCGAAAGGTGCTCACCATGGCGAAATTCGCAGAATGGCTCGCGGCACTTTGCTTGAGCTGGGCAATTTTGTTCGCATACGCAGCGCCATCTCATGCGCAACAAAACCCGGTTACGGCCATCGACATTGCGCTGGAGCCGGACGCGACAATGATCAAACGTGCGCAGGCGGACAATGCTCGCCTGCTGAAGGCCTTCCCAAAAGGCTTTGCTCTGGACGCGACGCACCATCCGCACGTCACGATACTGCAGCAGTTTGTCCGCGCGGCCGATCTCGAAAAGGTCTATGCCGTAGTCGACAAGGTGCTGGCTGACGAGAAGCCGACGAGTTGGAAGCTGAGGGCGTACAAATACTACTACATCCCTTCGCCGCCCATCGGGCTCGCGGGGATCGTCGTCGAACCGACACCGGACCTGCTCAGGCTGCAACAAAAAGTCATCGACGTCGTTGTGCCTTTCACCGTGAAAACCGGGACTCCTGCAGCCTTCATGAGCACCGAGGATGGGCGCGACATCCAGAAGTTCTTGCTCGAATACGTGGCCAATTTTGTGAAAGTCGCGGCTGGCAAGAGATTCAACCCTCACGTCACCATCGGTGTTGGCAAGATCGCCTACCTGAAGTCGATGCTCGCCGAGCCGTTCGAGGCGTTCACGTTCTCACCAGTGGGAGCGTCGGTTTACCAGCTCGGCAGTTTTGGTACCGCTCGCAAGGAGCTCAAGGCTCTGACGCTGACGCCTTGAGCACGCTTCGCGTCCGCTGGGATTGGGCCGTCGCCGGAATTGCAGAGTGCGTCATGGCGCTTCGGCAGGCCGGACCAGAAACAGCCTGATCCGCATGGGCATGATCGTCGGCATGGTCTCGCAGAACGGGTTTCGGACGATCCGGACTGGGGCGGGCGTATCGCCGGTATTCGACAACGATTCCAGGCGTTTGCATCATCGAAAGATCACCGGGGCGTCGGCCATGGTCTGCGGCTCGGGATGTCCGGAACGGCGGCCGTGTTCGCGAAGAACGCGGGCGTCATCGGGCCGGTCGATTCGATCCTGATCTGGGTCGGCACGCGGCGCATCTTTGGTGGTGTGCAGCCGGAGCAGGGTCTTTCCAGGCCAGGTGTCGCGAGAGTAGTCTTTGAGGGGCGGCTGAATTTCGGTGCGATCCAACGACGGGCGGGTGTTTCCAGTCGAGTGGGGGCGGACGATGGTCAGTAGCACGAAGTCGCGGGGAATTGTTCTGGGTGCCGTGCTTGTGTTGCTTGGTGCACCTGGTGCCAACGCCGACGAGGGCGGCGTCAGTTTCTGGATACCCGGTCAGTTCGGCAGCCTCGCGGCGGCGCCGGCGCAGCCCGGCTGGCAGGCGGCGAGCATCTACTATCACACCAGTGTCAGAGGCGGCGGCGAGGTCGCGGCGGCACGCCAGTTCACGGTCGGCCGCTTCAGCCCGAACGTGAATGTCAACCTGAACGCGAACCTGAACGCCCGCATCGACGTGGTGTTTCTCAACGCCACCTACGTCTTTGCCTCGCCGGTGTTCGGCGGGCAGTTCGCGCTCGGCATGACGCAGGCATTCGGCCACAACCGGACCTCCATCGACGGAACGCTGACCGCTTCGCTCGCCGGCCTGACCGCGACCCGCAGCGGCAGCATCTCGGACTCCCGCGACGGCGTGAGCGACCTCTATCCCATGGCGACGCTGAAGTGGGCCATGGGCGTGCACAATTATATGGTCTATCTCACCGGCGATATTCCGGTCGGAACCTACAATCCGTCCAACCTCGCGAATTTCGGCATCGGTCACGGCGCGGTCGACGGCGGCGTCGGTTACACCTACTTCAACCCGCAAGCCGGCCACGAGTTTTCCGCGGTGACCGGTCTCACATACAATCTCAAGAACACCGACACCGACTATCAGAACGGCGTCGACTGGCACCTCGACTGGGGCGCGTCGCAGTGGCTCTCCAAGCAATTCTTCTTCGGAGCCGTCGGCTATTTCTACAATCAGCTCTCGGCCGACAGCGGCTCGCTCGCCATTCTCGGCCCGGTCAAATCGCGGGTGATCGGCGTCGGGCCGCAGATCGGTTACCTGTTTCCGGTCGGCGACATGCAGGGATTTCTCGGTGTGAAGGGCTATTTCGAGTTCGATGCCAAGGACCGGCCGGATGGATGGAACACCTGGCTGACCTTCCAGATCTCGCCCGCCGCGCCGCGTGCCGCGGCCGCGAGCCGGCTCGTGCGTAAATAGATCAGGATCGCCGCTGCATTTGCCGAAGCTGCATGGCGCGCGTGCGCGCTTTCGCATTCGGTGGCGTGGCACCGTTGCAGATATCTCACGGCGCCACGATCGAGCGTCACCCGGTTGCGCAACCGACCGCTGCCTTCGACGAGAACTGGGGCCGGTCGAGTTCTCGCACACCGGCCTAGGAGAGAACGCCATGGCAGTCGACGGCTTGAAGACGCTTTCCAGTGCTCTCGGCGCAAAGCAAACCATGGATCGGCTCGAAGCCGGCGTGAAAGAAAAAGGGCTGACAGTGTTCGCGCGCATCGATCACGCCGCGGGCGCCGTGGCGGTCGGAATGAATCTGCGGCCGACCGAGCTGCTGATTTTTGGCAATGCGCGGGGCGGCACGCCGCTCATGCAGGCCGACCAGAGGATCGGCATCGACCTGCCGCTGAAGGCATTGGTCCATCAAGACGACGCCGGCAAGGTCTGGCTCTCGTACGTCGATCTGCACTGGCTCACGCAACGTTACGCGCTCAGCCCGGCGGTTTCCGCCCATGTGGAGAGGCTCAGCGAGGCGCTCGATGCCTTGGCGGCGGCGGCGATCAAGGCGCCGTGAGAGGCTTGGTGCGCCAGTGCCGCTTGCAAGGACCGGACTGGCTAAGCCTCTGAATTTAATGGGGCATCCAGGATCTGGCGCTGGCCTCAGCGCTGGGTTGACAGAATTCCTATTGGAACGTATCAAGAACACGCTCGTTTCGAGCCTTCGTTTGCAGGGCCCGAGATGAAGCCGAGGGACGCTCGCGGGCGAGGGAGACCATGGCCCTGCGCGCAGTGTCTCTGGTGGAGCGCCGGGAGGCGCCGCCCCCCTGCGTCACTGGGGGGCGCGCGCCTCGAAAAGGCGCGCGCCGGACCCGATGGTCCGGCGGGCCCTACGTCACTGGGCCCGGCGCCTCCCGGCGCTCCATTCCCTCGTTTCGAGGGAGACGGAAAAAGGGGAAAGGGCGGGCCCGGCAGCCCGAAAAAGTGAAGCGGCCGGGCAGCGTAGCGTTTGCTACGCGGCCGCCATGACGACACGTGAGTTCGTTCGAATGGAAACGGCGCTAACTCTTCGCCGCGACCGCCGCGATCAGCCGCTTCACGAAGCCGTCGGCCGCGCTGTTGTCGATCCAGCGCACCACCGCCACCACGTCGTGCTCGGGATCGACATAGACCATGTTGAGTCCGTTGCCGTTGTGCATGTACGCGGTCACCGGGCCGCTGGGGAACGTCTTGCGGTCGGTGTTGAGCTGGTAGTTGATGAAGCCGTAGGGCGACTGGCCCCCGGTCGGGGTGAGCGCCATGCTGATCCACTGTTCCGACAGCAGTTGCTTGTCGCCCCACTTGCCGCGGCGCAGCGTCAAATAGCCGAAGCGCGCCATGTCGTAGGCGTTGATGAACATGCCGCCGCCCCAGTGGCCGCCGCCGGTCACCGACTGCACCGGTTGGCCGTCGATCACCACCCAGGCGTTGTCGTAGCCGAACCAGCGCCAGGTGGTGGAGGCGCCGATCGGGTCCATAATTCTTTCCTTGAGCACCTGCGGCAGCGGCTTGCGCCAGAGATTGAGCGCGGCGAGCGCCAGCGCGTTCACGCGGGTGTCGTTGTACTTGTAGACCGTGCCGGCCTTGAAGCGCTGCCGCGTCTGCCATTCGTCGAACTTGTCGCTCGGCCGGTCGGCCCAATCCGGCTTGCCCCAGAGCGTGCCCTCCCAGTCGCTGGTCTGGCGCAGCAGATGGTTCCAGGTGATGGTGCGGTTGTGCGGCGTGTCGAACAGGTCGATCAGGTCCGGCTGCCGCATCCGGTCGGCGCGGTTGCCCACGGGCAACGGATTGTAGAGCTGGATCGGCGCGACATATTCGCGGGCGGCGTCGTGGATGTTGCGGATCATGCCGCTGTCGAAGGCGAGACCGACGACGCTCGACAGGAAGCTCTTGGTGACGCTGTGGGTCATGTCGACGCGCTGCGGCTCGCCCCATTCGGCGACGATCGCGCCTTTGTGGACGATGACGCCGGTCTGGTCGCCGCGATCCTTGATCGGCCCGATCGCGTCGCCGAACGGCTCGCGGCCGAACGACCGGTAGTGGTTGAGCTTCAGGTCGCGCGGGTTCTTGACCTCGCTGGCGATGGCGAAATCGACCACGTCCTTGAGCAGTTGCGGATTGATGCCGGCCTCGGCGGGCGACTTGCGCGGCCAGTCGGCACCGGGAAACGTCTGCGCTTTTGCGGCAAGCGGCAGCACCACCAGCGCGCCGATCAGGATCGCCTTAAAGCGTCCGTGCATTGCGACCTCCCAGCAGCTTGTTTTGCCCACGTTAGCATGCCGCGGGTGGTAGCGGAGGGCTTCCAGTGTCCCGCGGCGGCGCTCTACACTTTGGCAGCGGGCGAAGCCGGCGAACCGGCCACCGAGGGAGGAATGCATCCATGAACGGCGCAGGCGTCGTCGCTGAAATCCTCAAGCGCGAAGGCACGGAGTTCCTCTCCTGCTATCCGCGCAATCAGGTGATCGAGCCGTGCGCGGCGCTCGACATCCGCCCGATCCTGTGCCGGCAGGAGCGCGTCGGCGTGGGCCTCGCCGATGGCTTTAGCCGCATCAGGCGCGGCAGGAAGAACGGCGTGTTCGCGGCGCAGGCGGGTCCCGGCATCGAGAACGCGTTTCCGGGCGTGGCGCAGGCGTTCACCGAGAACGTGCCGCTGCTGATCATTTCCGGCGGGTTGGCGCTCGCCAAGCAATACGTGCGGCCGGCGTTCCGCGCCGCCGAGGTCTACAAGCCCGTGACCAAATGGTCGGCGCTGGCCCACAATGTGCAGGAGCTGCCCGACCTGATGCGGCGCGCCTATCACGCCATGCGCTCGGGCAAGGGAGGCCCGGTGCTGATCGAGGTGCCGGACGAGGTGTTCGAGGCGGAGTTCAAGGGCCCGCTCGACTATGTGCCGGTGCCGGTGCAGCGCACCGCGCCCGATCCGGACGCGGTCAAGAGGGCGGTGCAGATGCTGCTCGCCGCCAAGAACCCGATCCTGTGGGCCGGGCAGGGCGTGCATTACGCCGAAGCCGGCGAGCGGCTCGCGGCGCTGGCCGAGCTGCTGCCTGCGCCGGTCGTCACCACCAACCCGGGCAAAAGCGCGATCCCGGAAAACCACCCGCTGTCGCTCGGCGCCTCGACGCGTTCGCGCGGCAAGCCGTTCACCGACTTCATGGCCAAAGCCGATCTGGTGTTCGCGGTCGGCTCGAGCTTGACCAAGACGCCGTTCGGGCCGGGCGTGCCGCCCGGCAAGACCATCGTCCATTCCACCAACGACGCGGGCGACATCAACAAGGAGTATCGCGCCGACCACGCGGTAGTGGGGGATGCGGCGCTGGTGCTCGATGCCATGATCACGGAGGTCTCGCGCCAGAAGGGCCCCGGCGGCAACAACGCCTTCACCTCGCTCAAGGAGGAGGTCGCCGCGGCCAAGAAGGCCTGGCTCGACGAATGGTCGAAGTTCCTCAACTCCGACGAGACGCCGCTCAACCAGTATCGCGTGATCCGCGACCTGATGAGGACGGTCGACCGCAACAACGTCATCATGACGCACGATTCCGGCAGCCCGCGCGAGCAGATGATGCCGTTCTGGGAGCCGACCGTCGCCGGCTCCTACATGGGCTGGGGCAAGTCGACCCAGCTCGGCTACGGGCTCGGCATCACCATGGGCGCCAAGCTCGCCGAGCCGAAGAAACTCTGCGTCAACGTGATGGGCGACGCCGCGATCGGCATGACCGGCATGGACATCGAGACCGCGGCGCGCAACCGCATCGGCATCCTCACCGTGGTGTTCAACAACGGCGTGATGGGCGCCGAGCGCGACGTGCTGAGGATTTCCGACGAAAAGTACGGCTCGATGACGGTCGGTGGCAACTACACCAAGGTCGCCGAAGGCCTCAACGTCGCGGCGCGGCGGGTGGAGAAGCCGGGCGAGATCGTCGATGGCATCAAGGAGGCGGTCGGCGTGACCGAGACCGGCGCGCCGTTCCTGCTGGAGTTCGTGGTCAAGGAAGGCCGCGATTTCTCGCGCTATAATCTGCCGGGGCTCTAGCAGGACGTAGGGACCTCACGCGCATGTCCAGACGGGCCCATGCGCTTGCGATCACGGCGATGGCGGTGCTGGGTTTTGCCGCCGTGCTCTATGGGCTGGCGGCCTACGTGGTGGCACCGGCGATCTGGAGTCGCTACGAGCATCAGCGGGGCTTGTCCGGTTTCAGCATGGTGACGAGGACCCGCGAAGGGATCCCGGGCGATCCGATCAATGTCGGGCTGGTCGGATCGAAAACCGAGGTGCTGTGCGCCATGCACGCGGCCGGCTGGTATCCAGCCGATCCGATCACGTTGCGCTCCAGCGTCGAAATCGTCGGCAGCGTGCTGTTGGACCTGCCTTACCGGAGCGCGCCGGTCAGCAATCTCTATTTTCAGGACCGCCGCGAGGACCTCGCGTTCGAGAAGCCGGTGGGCCGCAGCGCCGACCGCCGCAATCACGTGCGTTTCTGGAAGGTTCTCGAGCAGGGTGAGGAAGGGCGAAACGTCTGGCTCGGCTCCGCGACGCTCGATCGCGGCGTGGGTTTCAGCCACGACACCGGACAGATCACCCATCACATCGATCCGGACATCGACGCCGAGCGCGCTGTGCTGATGTCGGACCTCGATGCCGCGAAGGTGGTCGAGGCGAGCTACGAGGTGAGCGGCATTGGCCCGACACTCTGGGGACGCAACGGCGAAGGTGACCGCTACGACACGGACGGCGACATCAGAATTGCCCGTCTGGCGGGCGGATGCGAGCGGCGCACCACGCCGCCGGTCCGGCTCGAAACGCCGGTCATGGCGCAAATCAAGAACTGGCTCTGGCGGCTCGCCGCGCCTGCCCGGAATTGAGCGGTCCGCTGCGTCGAGGCCGAGGAAAGCGGTCAAAAAAGCAACCTTTCCCACAGCGTGGCTGTGGATGACGGGGGATGCGGCAGCCTTGCCTTGCTCCAAAGGCATGGTTGTCAGAATTCTCGACGTGACAAAGGCGGGGACAGTCCTCGCCGCGCATGCATCGAGGAGCGTTCATGTCCGCCGTTGAAAACGAGCCGGCCGAAGCCGCCAACACCCGTTTCGCCAAGGACCAGTTGAAGGCCTTTGTCGAGCGGATCGAGCGGCTGGAAGAGGAAAAGAAGACGATCTCCGACGACATTCGTGACGTCTATGCGGAATCGAAGGCCAACGGCTTCGACGTGAAGGCGCTGCGCGCGGTGATCCGGCTGCGCAAGCAGGAGCCGCAGGAGCGCAACGAGCAGCAGCTCATTCTCGAGACCTACATGAACGCGCTGGGGATGCTCGCGGCGTAAGCTGATCTCGGGAGCACGAACACCGGAACCGTCATGCCCCGCGAAGGCGGGGCATCCAGTATTCATCGAGCCTCGATCTTAATTCACCAAGACTGGATCGGCCGCTTCGCGGGCGATGACAGCCGCTGATTAAAGGTCCAGCCGTTTCCTGGCCGCGCCGGCATCGAGCGTCATCGCCTTGGCGTCCACCTCCACCGGCTTGAACTCGCAGCGGGCAAACCGCTCCTTCTCGGCGAACGGCACGGTGGCGTCGATCCCAAGCTTGGTCCGCATGCCGCGGTCGCTGACGCGGACATATTCATGTCCGCGCGCCGCCGGGATCGTGAACAGGTCCTTCGACGCCTCCATCCGCGTCGCCAGCGCATATTCCACGTCGGCCGGATCGCGGATGTCGATGTCGTCGTCGACCACGATCACCATGTCGAGGTCCTTGAGCGCGCCGAACGAGGCCATGATGGCGTTGCGCTGCAGGCCGTCGTGGCTCGGGCCGGTTTTCTTCACCTGCACGATGGCGTGGAAGCGATGCAGCCCGCCCGCGGTCATCTCCGCGTCGGTGACGATCGGCACCGCGCCCTGCAGCACCTTCAAAAGGCTCGCCTCCAGCACGTACTTCCGCAACACCACGGTCTCGCGGCCGTAGCCGTTGATGGCGTGATAGATCGGCTTGGTGCGGTGCGTCACCGCCGTGACCTCGAGCACCGGTCCGGGATCGGCCGGCGCCAGATAGCCGACGAACTCGCCGAACGGGCCCTCCATCACCTCCTCGTCGGTCCGGAGCACGCCCTCGAGCACGATCTCGCTCTCGGCCGGCACCAGCAGGTCCTGCGACACCGCCTTCACCACCGGCAGCGCCCGGCCGCACAGGCCGCCGGCGACCGCAAGCTCGTCGGCGCTTTCCGGCATCTGCGAGCCCATCGTCGCCGCGGTGTAGTGCAGCGCGAGGTCAGCGCCGATGCAGACCACGACGGGCAGGTGCTGGCCATTCTTCTGGGCGCGCTCGAACGCCGCCCGCAGATGACGGCCGTAATCGAGCTGGATGGCGGCGCGGTTCGGACCCGCCAGCATCAGCCGGTGGTAGGACGCGTTGTAGACGCCGGTCTCCGGATCCTGGGCGATGACGATGCCGGCGGTCACGTAGCGGCCCGCGTCCGCGGCGGTGTGCTGCAGCGCCGGCAGCATCCGGCCGAGGTCGATGTTGGCCCGGTGCACCTGCTCCTGGGCGGGGCCGCGCTCGACCAGCACCGGCGGTTTCGGGTCGCCCAGCGCCCGGCCGACGAATTCGCGCACGCCGCGGAAATCGATGCCGAACGCAGCTTCGACATTGGCCTGGCATGACAGCAGGTTGCCGATCACCGGCATGGCGTGGCCGTTGACCTTCGAAAACAGCACCGCCGGTCCGCCGTCGAGCTTTTTCATCAGGCCGGCAATTTCGAGATTGACGTCGACCGGGGCCGAATAGGTCTGCAGCCGGCCCTGGTCGGCCATGCGGCCAAGCGCCGAACGAAAGCGGGTGTCGAGAACGGTGTTGGACAGTGTCAAAGGGATCTCCGTGGCGTGGCGGCGCGCATACTACGTTGCCCGCGCCACGGCAGGCGATATGAAAAAGCCGCTGGGCCCTATGCCGCAGCGGCTCCGATGTCTCGTTTTCTGGTGTGCGGCTTACCGCAGCGCGGCGGTCCGGCGGGAGGCGTTGTTGAACGTCATGGTCGGCGGGAACACGATGGCGCTGCCGCTGAACGTCTCGGTGGTCGTGCCCATCAGCGGATCGGTCGAGAAGGTCATCACCAGGGCGGTCGCAGGCTTCTGCATGTGCTGCGCCAGGGTCTTGACGTCGGCCTCGCCGACCTGGGTGACGACCAGCGAGTTCTGCACGCTCGCGGTCAGCATCAGCCCGCGCATCCAGGGATCGTCGAACTTCTCGTCGGCCCGCGCGACGCGGTTGCGCGACAGGTTGTCGACGGGCTTCTGGGCGATCGAGGAACTGTCCTTGTTGGTGACGACGGCAGCCGCGGCGGCCGGGGCGCGGCCGGCGACCGGGCCGGTCGGGGCCGCATAGGCGAGCGCAACCTCGGCCGGAACACGATCCGCAGTGTCAGGCCGTCCAACCGCAGCCGTCACGTCGCGGCCGGCGGCGGTGAGCGACGAGGCGAGCGCGCGGCGTGCGCTGCTCGACATGTTGAGCGCTTCAGACGATGCCTGTTCCTGGAAACCGTCCCACAGGCCGCGCATGTTGATGATCTCGCTCGGCGACAGCGAGGCGAGATTGATCGGCGCTGCCGGACGCGGTGCGGGGGCCGGAGCCGGGCGACTTTCGGCCGCGGCAACCTGATAGATCGGCCGGCGCGGCGGCAGCGGCACGTCGGTCGCAGCCGGCGGAGCCGATGCCTGGGTGGCGGCGGGTGCGGGTGCCTGGGCGGCGGCGACAACCGTGCGAGCCGGAGCCGCGGCGGGCGCGGGCTTCGCGGCGTTGTTGCGCCAGGCGGCGGCGGTTTCGCGGATCGTCGTATTGTCGTCGACCTCCTCGGCATCCTTGTCGCGGCTGAACAGCGAGGCGAGGAAGCTCTTCTTCTGCGGCGTTGCCGCGGTGCGGTGGCCGCGTTCGATATCGGCAAGCGCGAGCTGGTAGCCGGGCAGGGGATTTCCGTCGGGCGGCAGATGCACCGTGCGGCCGTCCGGGAACAGCTTCACGAGCTGCTCGCGGGTCATGCGCGGCCAGGCGCGGACGTTGCCGACGTCGAGATGCACGAACGGCGATCCGGAGGTCGGATAGTAACCGACGCCGCCGCCCTGGGCTCTCATGGCAGCGGCGCGCAAGACATCGAGCGGAACGCCCGGAATGAAGAAGTCGATGGCTTTGCCCAGCGTATGCTGGCTGTGCTTGGCGACGCCTTTGCTGCGGCTGCGCAGCATGTTGTTGGTCGCGGGCGAGCGGTAGCCGCCGATGATGTGGATCGACTCCTTGGTGCCGACGTCGCGAGCGACCTCCCAGAGCAGGTCGATGACCTGGGGATCCATCTTCGTGGGCTCATCCTTGCGCCAGTCGCGCAGCGCCCAGTTGATCTTCTTCAGCCCTTCTTCGTCGAATTGGCCGTTTCGCTTGAAGGTGATCGTCACGTCCTCTTTCGTGTGGACGTGATGCAGCGAAATGGTGCGGGTGTCGCCCGGCGCGGCCGAGGCCTGTTGCAGTCCGACAGCACCGGCGACGAGGAGCAATGTGGCAAGGCTGACGCGACGCGCCGCGAGCACAGAGCTCAATACAGTTCCGGCCTGTGCTTCCCCACCAACTCGCACGAGCGATCTCGCTTTAAGGTCGCAAAACGTATGTTGACGCGGTTGCGCCGCGGCAACATGGCTAACGCAGTCTTAAGCGGGATCGGTTAATGCAGAATTGCACGTCCCCCCGACCCTCAGCATTCAGCACCCTAACCCGGAAGTATGGCGAAAAATAGCCTAGATAATCCAGAGCCTTGCCACGGTTGGATGGAGCCCGGTGGATAACTCTGATGGGTGCCGAAACGAGGCACCCCGCTCCCGATCTAGCGGAAAAGTTGCTCGAACAGCGAGAACGGACCGCCAACATTGCCCCGCGCCGCGTTGCGCAGCCGGTGCCCCTCCTCGGGGGTCGGCTTGAAGTTTGGGTCGGCCGGCCGCTCGATCAGCACATCCGCCACCTGCCGCTCGCTGCCTCGCAGGATCGACAGGAGCTTGGCGTCGAGGCCGTAGATGTCGTCCCGGACCTGGAGCTTGCCGGCCTCGTCCGCCACCGCGGTCTGGTAGGTGATGTGCACCGGGACGTGGGTCTGGAAGTCGATCTGGCGCTCCTCGCCGCCGAGCATCCGCCGCACGCTGTCCTGGGTGTGGTTGCCGCGCGGTGCTGCGAACGACAGCAGCACCTCGGCATATTTGGTCGGGTCCTGCACCCGCATGCAGCCGTGGCTGTAGGCGCGCTTCTCGTGCGCGAAGTAGTGCTTCTCCGGCGTGTCGTGCTGGTAGACCAGGAACTTGTTCGGGAAGTTGAACCGGATCTGGCCGAGCGCATTGCGTTCGCCCGGCGGCTGGTAGACGCGGACGCTGCCGTCCGGGTTGCGCTCGACCTTCAGCCCCTGCCGTTCGAAGATCTGCGGATCGGACGTCTCGTAGATCGGCAGCAACTCCTTGTAGATGATCGACTGCGGCACGTTCCAGGTCGGGTTGACCGTGATGTACTTCATCGTCTCGGTCAAAAGCGGCGTCTCCTGCGTCGGCTTGCCGACCACGACGCGGGTCTGCCAGACCTGCGCGCCGCCGTTCATCACCCGCAGACTGTATTCCGGGATGTTGAGCATCACGTGCGTCTTGCCGAGGTCGCGCGGCATCCAGCGCCAGCGTTCCATCGTCGCGAGCACCGCGTCGATCTGCCGTTCGTGGCTCGGCGGATTCATCACTTCGCGCGTCGTGTTGCCGAATTCGCCATCGGGCTTCAGACCATTCGCTTTCTGGAAGCCGGCGACCGCCTTGGCGAGGGCCGCGTTGTAATGGCGGTTGTTCTCGGGCGGCAGGCCCAGCCGCTCGCGAAGCTGCGGCACGCGCGGATCGCTCATCAGCATCTCGCGGCCGGTCTGACGGTCGCGGGCATAACGCAGCGCGGGACCGCTTGGGATCGCAGCGGGGCCGCTTTCCGGCGGTGCATTGCGAAGCTCGGCGAGCTTGTCCTTCAGCGCGCGGTAAGCAGGCTGCGGCGGATTGAAGGTCTCCAGCGTTTTCGGCAGATCGTTGGACGCGGCGATCCTGGTCAGAGCGTCGCCCGGATCGAAGGCGAGCTTGTACTCGATGTTCGGGCTCACCCGGCTGAAGTGCACGCGGCCGGTCGACGCGTGCCGCACATAGGTCAGCAGCATTGCGGTGAACTTGAGCTCGGCCTCGGCCTGCGCTTCCGGGCTGCCGACCGCGAGGTTCGGCATCGGATAGTCGTTCGGATCGAGGCCGTCGGTCTCGATGCCGCGCAGGTAATCGATCACGTCGCTGGCGCGCTCCGATGGCGCGCCGGACGCCACCCAGAGCGGCTTGAATGCGCGGGTCTTTTGATAGAGCGAAACCATCGCATCGCGCTCGGGCTTGCGCGGGGCGATCTGTTCGAGCTGCTTGCTCGCGAGCAGTTCGCGGATCTTGCTGCCGACCGCGTCTTCGGCGGCGGCGTTGGCCGCGGGCGCAGACCTGGCGGCGGGCGCGGGACGCGCTGCGGCGGGCCGTGCCGCGGGTTCCGGCGCAGCCGC